>JBKPRZ010000349.1:0-3649 GCA_046734815.1 Myxococcota bacterium
CCGTCCGGGTTGAGACAGGGAATGACCCACACGTCGGCCCGCTCGCGCAGCCGACGGATCTCCGCATCGCGGTCACCCCGCTCCAGCACCGCCAGCACCACCGCCGTGCCCACGTATTCCGGGCCGTGAATGCCGCCGGCCACCAGGACGCGCGCGGCGGCCGACCCGCTCCCGAGACGCGGCAACCGCCCCGCCAGCAGGGCGCGACCCTCCACGCTGTGCCCGTAGGGAACGATCTCGCCCCCTTCCCGGTCGATCAGCGCGCGCAGCCGCGCGTCCCGCGCCTCCGGCCCCAGGTAGGGCGCCAGTGCGTTCAAACCGAGCTCGACGACCGCCGCCGCCGCACCAGCCCCAGCACCAGCAGCCCCACCACCAGCCCGACCAGCGATCCCGCGCCCTCGCTGCCGCCGATCCCGCAGCCCAGCTTCACCTTCGGCGCCTTCACCTCCTCTTGGCCCTTCCCCTTGCCGCCGCCAGCACCCGAACCCGAGCTCGATCCCGACGGGCCCATCGGCACGCCACCGTCGGCCACGCCGGCCCCGCCGTCGCGGGAGGCCGCCACCTCGGCCGCCTCCTGCTGGGTGAGGCAGAAGCCGTTCTGGCAGCTGCGCCCCTCCGGACAGAGGTTGGACCCGTTGTCCAGCACGCCGTCGCAGTCGTCGTCGAACGAGTTGCAGGTCTCGGCCCGCGGCGGCCCCTGGACGCAAGCCGCCGGGTCGCAGCTGGGCGACAGCCGGCGGCACCAGCCCTGGCCACACGACGCCCGCGCGCCGTCGTCCACCCGGCCGTTGCAGTCGTCGTCGCGCTGGTTGCAGACCTCCTTGGCCCCCGGGTGCACGTCCCGGTCGCCGTCGTCGCAGTCGTCGCGCGTGGAGGCCCACCCGAACCCGGACCCGCAGCCCATCTTCGATTCGCCGTTGCGCGCGCCGTAGCCGTCGCCGTCCTCGTCACGGTAGACGATGATGTTCTCCAGCCCCTCGTTGATCTTGCCGTCGCAGTTGTCGTCGTACGAGTTGCAGATCTCGGTGCCCATCGGGTTGGCGCGCTTGTCGTAGTCGTTGCAGTCGCCCGGCTTCAGCGCGTAGTTGGGCGGCAGCTCGCAGAACCGGCTGGGCCCGCGCAGGTCGGGGATCCCCCAGCCGTCACCGTCCTGATCCAGGTAGGCGTCGACGCCCTCACAGCCGAAGGACAGGTTCTGGCGGGCGAAGCCCTCCGAATCGCCGCTGGTGTTGCCGTTGCGGTTGGCCGACACGGCCAGGGCGTCGAACTCGACCCCGCCCTTCTCCGCCGGCGCCGTCCAGCGGATCTTGAACACCACCTCGTCGCCGTCCGCCCCCTTGGGCGAGCTGTGGGTCGCCTGGGTGTTGGTGACCTTCTTGAGGCCGCCGCCCGGGAACTCGCTGAGCACGCCCTTGTTGTTCGTGTTCAGGTACAGCCCCGCCGCCGGTCCGTTGACCGCCGGGATGTGGATCGACACCACCACGGTGTCCCCGGGCTGCACCACCGGCGGGTCGAAGGTCACCTTGGGCTTGAACGAATCGCCGCCCTTGTGGCAGCCGCCGCAGCCTTCGGCGGGAAACCCGTTTTCCTTGGCCACCGCCGGCCGCGCGGAGGCGAGCCCGATGGCGCAAACAGCTAGAAAACAAAAAACCGTGGGCTTCAAGACCTGCGCATCGTAGCCCAATCGTCGCTGCAGTAAAGCGCGCGTCAATGTAGACCCCACGGGCACGTAAGTGCCGTCAGCCCGGCGCCACCGTCAGAAAACACCCACCGCCCATACGAGCACGCCGATCCGCACGGCGTCGTGCGCCGCCCGCACGCCGGTCCCGCCAGAGCCTGCCCGAAATAGCCGGGGTGCTCGCTAGTTCTCGACCTCGGGCGGCTCGCGTTCCGGGCGCGGCGGGGTGATCTTCTTGATCCAGGCCAGGCAGTCCGCCTCGCTCATCGTCCGGCCGGTCACGTCGAACTCCAGCGGCTGGGCCATGGCGGTGTTGTATTCCTCCTCGGTCAGCCGCCCGCGCTCGTACACCCGGGTCAGGATCCGCCGGACGTATTTGTCCCAGGGGGGAAACGGCTGTCCGTGGCAGTACTGGATGTAGCGGCGCTTGGGGCTGGGCAGGATCGACGAGAAGAAGGCCGCCTGCAGCGGCGTCAGCTCGGCCGCCGACCGCCCGAAGTAGTGGCGGGCCGCCGCTCCGATGCCGTAGATGCGCGGCCCGAACTCGATGGCGTTGAAATAAAGCTCGAGGATGCGCTCCTTGGGCAGCTGCTTCTCGATGTACCAGACCAGGAACAGCTCCTGCAGCTTGCGCGAGAGGGTCTTTTCCCGCGACAGCAGCACGTTCTTCACCATCTGCATGGTGATCGACGAGGCCCCCAGCCGGAACCCGCCCCCGGCCAGATTGCGCCTCAGCGCGGTCTTGAACTCCGGCGACACCCAGCCGCGGTGTCGGAAGAAGCCCGAGTCCTCGGTGGTCATGATCGACCCGATCAGGTAGGGCGAAATCTTGTCGTAGGGCACGAAGTCCGGGTTGTCGGGGCCGATGGGGAAAGCCATAAGCTCGGTGGCGCCCGGATCGGCGTTCTTGTCCGCCGAGGGGATCTCGACGATCTGGGTGATCGAGCCGGGCCCCGCCAGCGCCGCCACCTCCGCCGGTGCCCCCAGCACCTGGCAGCCGTCGATGCCCACCTTGCCCCCCAGCTCCAGCGCGTCCAGGTTGGCGTAGTCGATCTTGGTGAAGACGTTGGCCTCGAAGCTGCCCTTGAGCGCGAAGCCCTGCAGGTGGGGGACCATCGGTCCGGGGATGCTCTCCAGCAGCTTGTTGCAGCCGATCTTGGGCACCTTCAGCGAGATCTCGATCTTGGGCACCATCGGCATCTCGCTGCCGTCGGTGAACTTGAAGCTGCCGGGCGCCAGCTCCACCGCGCCCGACACGGTCCCGTTGAGCGCCCGCATCCGCCCCTCGAAGCGACCCAGCTCCAGGCGGCGACGGTCCGGGTCCAGCTTGCCGTCCACGAACAGGGCCACGTTCAGCCCGCGCACCGGCGCGCTGGCCACCGCCTCGTGTTCCAGGCTCAGGCCGCTGACGTCCAGGTTGCCGGTGAACCCCAGCTTGCTGTCGGCGTAGCGCAGGTCCAGAGCGGCGTCGACGCTGGTCTCGGCCGGCTTGAGCACCGATGGCGGCAAGATGTCCCGGATGCGCTCGAGCGAGAACCGCTCGGCCTTGACGTTCACCGCCAGCTCCAACCCGCGCTCGCCCACCGGCGGCTTGACCTCGCCGGTGGCGCGCCACAGGGCCTCGCGCGCGCCGCCGTAGCTACCCTGCAGCGCCACCACCAGCGGGGGGCGGGCGTTCTTGTCGGCCGGGTCCACCGCGGTGGCCGGACGGATGGTGCCGGTGATGCCGGTCAGCCCCAGGTCCGGCAGCGGCTCGACGTAGCCGCCTTTGATCTCCATGGTCGGCGCCGGCACCGGGCGCAGCCCGTTGAGCGGCACCTGCACGCGCAGGCTGGAGGCGCCGAAGCGCGGATCGCTGTCCTGTCCGCGCAGCCGCACCATGCCCGCCGACACCCCGGTCTCGATCACCAGCTCACGGCCGGGCTGCACCTCCATGCGCAGGCCGTCGACCACCAGCGCCCCGCCGTGGGC
>JBKPRZ010000350.1:0-9664 GCA_046734815.1 Myxococcota bacterium
GCCTTGGCCAGGTCGGCCAGCGCGGTCTTGCTGTCGGCCACCCCCAGCACCGGCACCTCCGCGCACCCGGCCGGCACCCCGCGCGCGGCCGCCACCACAACCGCCGCCGCGCCGGCCGCCACCGCCGCCGCGCAGTGGTCAAACCCGTCGGTCCGCTCGCCCGGCAGCGCGAAGAACAGCCGCCCGCCGCCCGCCTCGCGGCTGTCGCTGGCCGCGCCCCGGTAGTGCTGCCCGCCCGGCGACCCCGCCAGCACGGTGGCGCCCATGGCCCGGGCGGCCTCCTCCAGCGATCGCCGGGCCGGTCCTGACGCCGGTCCTGACTCCGCCGGCGCGCTCATGAGCGGGCGCTCCGCGCCTGGCTGAAGGCCGCGCGCGCCTCTTCCCGGTCGTCGAAGTGGATCTTCTGCGTCCCCAGGATCTGGTAGTCCTCGTGCCCCTTGCCGGCGATCAGAACGCTGTCGCCCGCGCGCGCCGCCGCCACCGCCCGCCGGATGGCGGTGCGCCGGTCGACCTCCACGTGAAATCCGCGATCGGCGCGGTGGAGCGCCTCGGCCGGCTGCTCGGCGATCCCCACCCGGCGCACGCCCGCGACGATCATCTCGACGATGCGGGCGGGGTCCTCGGTGCGCGGGTTGTCCGAGGTGACGATGGTCAGATCGCCCAGGCGCGCCGCCGCCTCACCCATCAGCGGGCGCTTGGTGGGGTCGCGGTCGCCGCCGCAGCCGAACACGACGATGAGCCGGCCGCGCGTCAGCGGCCGCACCGTGGTCAGCGCCCGCTCCAGCGCGTCGGGCGTGTGCGCGTAGTCGACCACGCACAGCACGCCGGCCTGGTTGGTCACCCGCTCCAGCCGCCCCGGCACCGCCCGCTGCTTGACGAAGCCGCTGGCGATCACCTCCGGGGCGATGCCCTGGGCGATGGCCAGCCCGGCGGCGGTGGTGAGGTTGGCCAGGTTGAAGTCGCCCACCAGCGCCGATTCGATCTCCAGCGGCCCCGCCGGCGTGTCCAGCCGGGCGTGCGTGCCGGTGCTCTCCAGCCGCGCCTCGCGCACGCGCACGTCGGCGCTCACCGCCGGGTCGGTCGACAGGGTGAGCACCCGCCCCCGCACGGCGCCCCGCATGCGGCGCCCGTCCTCGCGGTCCGCGAACAGCACCGCCACCCCGTCGTCGGTCAGGAGCTCGCGGAACAGGATCGCCTTGGCCTCGAAGTAACGCTCCATGGTGCCGTGGTAGTCGAGGTGGTCCTGCGTGATGTTCGTCAGCCCGGCGGCGCGGAAGCGGCACCCGGCCACCCGCCCCTGCGAAAGCGCGTGAGAGGTCACCTCGATGGCCACGTCGGTGGCGCCCGCCCGCTGCATGTCGGCCAGGGTCTTCTGCAAGGCCAGCGCCCCCGGCGTGGTGTTGGGGGCGGGGAACTCCATCTTGCCGAAGCGGTAGTTCACGGTGCCGATCACCGCGGGGCGGCGGCCGGCCGCCTCCAGGATCGCCTCCATGAGGTAGGTGGTGGTGGTCTTGCCGTTGGTGCCGGTGACGCCGCTGAAGACCAGCCGGTCGGCCACCGCGAACCGGCGGGCGGCGATCTGCCCCAGCGCCCAGCGCGCGTCCCGCACCACCACCCAGGCGGCGGGCCTGGCCGGCAGTCCATCGGGGGGCGAGCCCTCGGACACCACCGCCACCGCCCCCTTCGCCAGCGCGTCGCCGATGAAGTGGCGGCCGTCGGCCTTGGTGCCCGGCACCGCCACGAACAGGTCGCCCGGCTCGACCAGGCGCGAGTCGTCCCGCACCTCTCCCACCTGCAGCTCACCCACCCCGTACAGAAGCCGCGCGTCAGGTACGCCGGCAATCAGCTCGCGCAGGACAGACATCCCCTCTATTGTCGCGCACGCGCGCGGCGAAAACCATGGGTCCTGGCGCGCCCTACCCGCCCGGGCGGAAGGAGACGCGGCAGATGGCCCCGCGCGGGCGGCGGCCGGGCGACGGGCTCTGGGTCACGGCGATGCCGCTGCCCTCGGGGATCAGCTCGACCCCCGACTGGCGGGCCGCGCGGATCGCCTCGCCCAGGCTCATGCCCACAAAACGCGGCACCTGCACCAGCGCGCCGGCGGCGGGCTCGCCCTCCTCCATCACCGCGGGGCCGCCCGGCGGCGGGTCCTCGTCGTCGCCCAGCGCCGGCAGGCCGTCGTCGAAGTCATCGGGGTCGGACCAGACCGGCTGGTCCGACCCGGGGCCCTCGCCGATCTCCGCCACCATCATCGCCGCGGGCGGCCCGCTCTCGCCCGTCTCGGCGGGCGCCTCCGCGGGCGGCGGCGCGCTCTCGCGGGCCACCGCCTCGCTGGGCCGCACCGACAGGTAGCGCAGCGCCGCCTCGGCCACCTGCTTGAACACGGGCGCCGCCACGATGCCGCCCCGGTGCTCGGGCTCGGGCTCGTCGATCACGATGCCGATCACCAGCTTGGGATCGTCCGCCGGGATCACGCCGATGAACGACCCCACCCAGGCCGCATAGCGGCCGTTGACCACCTTCTGCGCGGTCCCGGTCTTGCCCGCCACACTGTAGCCGGGGATGGCCGCCCGCCGCGCGGTGCCCTGCTCGCCCGTCACCCCGCGCATGATCGACAGCATCGTGCGCGCGGTCTCGACCGACAGCACCCGCCGCTCGGCGGGCGCCCCCTCGGCCGGCGGGACGTCCTGGCGCCGCCCGTCCGGATCGATCGACTGCAGCGCCAGCCGCGGCGGCTTGTAGATCCCGCCGTTGGCGATGGCGGCGAAGCCCGCCACCATCTGCAGCGGCGTCACCGTCAACCCCTGCCCGAAGGCGATGTTGGCGAAGTGGACCTCGCCCCACTTTTGCACCGGGTGCAGCACCCCGGCCCGCTCACCCTCCAGCCCGATGCCGGTGCGCCGCCCGAACCCGAACCGCACCAGCGCCTCGTACAGCTTCTGCTTGCCCAGCAGCCGGGCGATCTTGACCGTCCCGATGTTGCTCGATCGCTGGTACACGGCGGCCGCCGTCAGCACGCCCTCGGGGTGGTCGTCGCGGATGGCGGTCTTGCCGATCATCAGCGGCCGTCCGGACTGGCAGTCGAAGGTGCTCCCCGGCGTCACCCGCCCCGCCTCCAGGGTCGACGACAGGGTGAACGTCTTCATGGTCGACCCGGGCTCGTAGGTGTCGGTGATGGCGCGGTTGCGGGTGAAGCCGCGCGCGACCGCGTCGCCCGGATCGTTGGCGTCGTAGGTGGGCACGCTGGCCATGGCCAGCACGTCCCCCGAGCGCGGGTCCATCACCACCGCGGCGCCGCCCTTGGCGGTCCAGCGCTTGACCGCCGCCGCCAGCGCGCTCTGGGTGACGTGCATGAGGTAGGTGTCCAGGGTCAGCACCAGGTCCTGCCCGACCGTGCTGCGGGTGTCGACCAGCCCGTCGAGCAGCAGCTCGCGCCCGCTGCCGTCCTTGACCCCGCGCCGCTGCGTGGTGGCGCCGCGCAGGTAGGCATCGAACGCCTTCTCGATCCCCTCGACCCCCTTGCCGTCGATGTTGGCGTGCCCCAGCACCGCCGCCCCCAGCTCCTTCTGCGGGTAGATGCGGGCCGGCTCGCGGGTCATCCGCACGCCCGGCAGCGCCAGCGCGCGCACCCGCGCCGATTCCTCGGGCGTGATCTGGCGCTTGATCCAGGCGAAGTAGCGCCGCGCCTCGCTGGCCCGCTCCAGGGTCCGCTCCAGCGGCTGCGCCTCCAGCTGCAGCGCCGCCGCCAGCCGCTTGACCCCGCCGGCCACCGACATCAGCACCCGCGGGTTGCAGGAGACCGAGTCCAGCTCGGCGCTGGAGGCCAGCTCGTGCCCGTTCCGGTCCAGCAGGCGCCCGCGCTGCGCGCGCAGCTCGATCTGACGGAGGGACTGGTCCTCGGCCCGCTCGCGCAGCAGCTCGGCCTGGCCCACCTGCAGCTCGATGGCCCGCCGGCCGATGGCCAGCCCGAACAGCCCGAAGGTCGCGCCCAGCACCAGCATGCGCAGCCGGGTCCAGCGCGAGATCAGC
Organism: Myxococcota bacterium; assembly: GCA_046734815.1. GTDB lineage: Bacteria > Myxococcota_A > Polyangia > Fen-1088 > Fen-1088 > CAVYGB01. Next base: position 4,030 of record JBKPRZ010000350.1, read on the forward strand.
GGGATGCTCGTCCGCGTCGGCCCACCACTGCCGCTCATGGCGTCCCTTTCGCGGCCGGAGGCCCCACCGCCTTGATCGACGCCGGCGGGCGAGCGGTACGGCTGCCGCGGCCCGGGGGCCAGAACCCGGCCGCCTGCGCGGTCATCCCCAGCCGGCGCTGGGCCAGCTCGACCAGACGCCCGGGGTTCTTCAGGCGCCCGATCTCGATCTGATGATGGCGCCGCTCGGCCAGCAACGCGTCGTGCAGCGCCTGCTCGCGGCCCAGCTGCACGGCGATCTCGTTCTTCTGCGCCTGCACCGCCACGTGGCCCAGCGCCCCCAGGGTCAGCCCCAGCAGGATCAGCAGGAACATCGCCGTGCCCGGCCGCCGCCGGGGCGCCGCCGCCGCCCGCCTCACGCCGCCATCCTCTCGGCCGCCCGCAGCTTGGCCGACCGGGCCCGCGGGTTGGCCGCCAGCTCGTCGTCGCCCGCGGTCACCGGCTTCTTGGTCAGAAGCCGCCAGGCGGCCGGTCCCGGCTTGCCGCGATCGTCGCGCGGCGGGGTGGCCAGCTCGCGCAGCCGGTGCTTGACCAGCCGGTCCTCCAGCGAATGAAACGCGATCACCACCAGCCGCCCGCCCGGCCGCAGGCAGCCGGGCAGGTCGGCCAGCAGCCGCCGCAGCTCGGGCAGCTCCTGGTTGACGGCCATGCGCAGCGCCTGGAAGGTCCGCGTCGCCGGATCTTTGTGGTGCTCGTGCCGGGGCATCGCCCGGGCCACCAGCGCGGCCAGCGCCCCGGTCGTGTCCAGCGGCTCTTCCCGCCGCGCATCGACGATGGCCCGCGCAATCCGCCGCGCGTACCGCTCCTCCCCCAGCTCGCTCAGCACCGCCACCAGCTCCTCCTCGCTCACCCGGCGCAGGTATTCGGCGGCGGTCTCGCCGCCCGACCCGTCCATGCGCATGTCCAGCGGCCCCGACCGCTTGAAGGAAAAACCCCGCTCGGGCTGGTCCAGCTGGGGCGACGAGACCCCCAGGTCCACCAGGCACCCGTCCAGCCCGGGGGCCCCGGCAGCGTCTGCGCGACCGGCGTGCAGCGGCAGCGCGCCGACCGAGCCCAGCACCTCCTGGATGCGGGAGAACGGCGCGTGCACCAGGGTGACCCGGTCGCCGAACGGCTGCAGCCGCACGCGGGCCTGCTCCAGCGCCCGCGGATCGCGGTCGATGCCCACCAGCCGCCCATCCGGCGCGCTCGCTTGCAGGATCTCGGCCGCATGCCCGCCGTAACCGACCGTGGCGTCGCAATACACGCCCCCGGCCCGCGGATGCAACCAGTGCAGCGCCTCACGCACCAGCACCGACCGGTGCAATGCCTCCCCTGCTGCATCCCCCGCGCCGGAGGGCGACCCGGGCGGCCCGGCCCCCGGATCGCTCATCGAACCACCCCCCCCGGATGGCTCATCGAACCACCGTCCCGGGCGGCCGCCGGCCCCCGAAAGCCCATGGAACGACGCGATTTCCGCCCGGGTGAAAACGTCGGTGCGGAAATATTCGCTTTTGCCTGGGTGGTTGAGGTAGGCAAGGGCCGACATCCCATCTTCGCGGACCCCGGCCCCCTGTCAACTTTCCCGATTCTTTTTCCTTAAGGATTCCAAGTAGATAAGTGTAGGTCCCCGCGCTGCCCCGGCGGGAAAAGCGAGAAATTCGGTAACCATCCTGATATTTCTCGTTAGCTATCTTACGCGAGTAATACGCGTCAATATGGCTAACTGTGCTTGACTAAAGGGCTCTTGCGGTAGATAACACTTTCCGTTCCGAGGTCGAAGGGTCATGGACAGCAAGCTGTTCGAGCTTGATGCAAAAATGGACGCCCTCCGGGCGAAGCTGACGTCATTCCCTGCGCGGGTGACGAGGGACTTCCAGGAACGCCTCGACATTTCCTGGATCTTCCACGACCACGCGCTCGAGGGAGTCGTCCTCTCGTATTCGGAGCTCAAGGCGGCCGTCGATCAGCGGATCATCAGCGACGTCACCCTGATCCCGATGTACGAGGAGGTCCGCAGCCACAAGCAGGCTGTCGACTTCATCCGCGAGGCCAGCCAGGCCAAGAAGCGGCCGGAGGTCGATCTCGAGCTGGTGAAGAAGCTGTACGGCATCGTCACACCCGATGCGGTGGCGAAGGGCTGCCCGTACCGCAAGGAGAACCCGCTTCACCGGCTCTACTATCACGAGATCGCGCCGCCCGAGAAAATCGCCTACAAGATGCGCAAGCTGCAGGAATGGCTGGAGTCGCCGGAGTACCGGCACCTGCATCCGATCCTGGCGGCCTCGCGTCTGCAGTTCCGGCTGCTGCAGGCCTACCCGTGGACCAAGAACACGGGGAAGGTCGCGCGCCTGCTGACCAACTACATCCTGATCTCGAACGGCTACCTGCCCGCGATCATCCACTCGATCGAGCGCCAGCGGTATTACGAGGCGCTCCGGCACGAGAACGAGGGTCTCACTTACCTGATCCTCGAGTCGCTCCAGAACAGCATCGAGACGACCGCGAAGTTCTACGACGAGCTGTCGGGGCTGAAGGTTCGGCGCGCGAGCTGAGCGCCGGGGTCGGGCAGGGGTAGGGCGCTCGGAGATCGAAGGAGGAGCGGCGCCCCCTCACCTGTCGACGCTGCCGCGTCGCCGGCCTCTCCCCAGGGGGAGAGGCCAAAAAAGGCGCGCCGGGAGCGAAGCTCACCGGCGCGGCATCCGATACTAGATTGGTTCGTGGCTAGCGCCAACAGGCGCCGCCAATCAGGGGCAGGACGACCGCGAGCGGGGCCGTGCTGCAGTTGACATCAGCCTATGGGGCTCGCTCCCTCGGAAGAGTCGACGTATCCGTGTGTGAAAGGCTACGGCCGGGCGGGCTGTCCAAACCCACGCCGGGACGGGAGGCGGAGAGAAACCATACCGATGATCGATTTGCGTTTACCCATGCGTTCTTTCCTCCTTCTGTAGCCAATCGGTCGCGGATGCCCTTCTATCGTAGCGTACGCGCGGCTACGCCACCACACCGCGGATGCGCAAAATCGCTGACGTGTCACACGCTGGTCGCCAGCGTCGTCGACGATCGCGCCGAACGTGACGATCGCGTTGCGCTTGGATCTCGCCGAGCGGGGCGGCCATCGGGTAAGATCCGCGCTTCTCGTCGGGCAGGGATCGAGAGCCCTCAAATATAGATCCTCAGCAGGCGGAGAAGACCGATGAAGGCCGCGATGGTGGCGGCGGTGACGGCGATGCGCCCGCTGCTCTTCCACCAGCTTCCGGCGCCGCCCACCAGCATGGCCGCGCCGAACAGGGCCGCCGCGCCGATGACCGGCACCTTCAGGTTCAGCACGGCCATCGCGCGCAGTAGCTCGAGGCCGCTGCCGACCAGCGCGATGACAGGGAACAGTTTCGAACGCACCTTGAACAGCAGGACCAGGGAGGCGGCCAGCGCGGCCAGCGCCGGCAGCGCGTTGTGCATGTCGGGCATGACCGGCACGCTACACCAGGACGGGGAGCGGGGAATGTTCTAGGCTGCCCGCGATGAGCCAGCCTCCTTCTCCTCCCGCGCCGCCCGGCGGCCGGGGCGCGCGCTTCTCCGGCGAGATGGACCCGGCGGCGGCGGCGCTGAACGCCAGCATCGGGTTCGATCGCCGCCTGCTGCGCGACGACGTCCGCGGCAGCCAGGCGCACGCCCGCATGCTGGCGGCGGTCGGGCTGATGTCCCGCGAAGACGCCGAGCGGATCGCCGCCGGGCTGGAACAGGTGGCCCAGCAGATCGAGGACGGGACCTTGCCGCTCGAGGCCTCGCTGGAAGACATCCACATGAACCTGGAAGCGCGGCTGACCGAGCTGATCGGCGAGCCCGGCCGACGCCTTCACACCGCCCGCAGCCGCAATGACCAGGTGGCCACCGACCTGCGCCTGTATGCCCGCCAGGCCTGCGCCGACATCGCCAGCGCGCTCGACCGCGCCCGGGTGGCGCTGTGCCGGCGCGCGCGCGAGCACGCCGGCACCCTGCTGCCCGGCTACACCCACCTGCAACGCGCGCAGGTGGTCACCCTGGGGCATCACCTGCTGGCCTACGCCGAGATGCTGGGCCGCGACCGCGGCCGCTTCCTGGACGCCGCCCGCCGCGCCGATCAGTCCCCGCTGGGCGCCGGCGCGCTGGCCGGCACCGGGTTGCCCATCGACCGCGCCGCCACCGCCCAGGCGCTGGGGTTCAGCCAGCCCACCCGCAACAGCCTGGACACCGTGTCCGACCGGGACTTCGCGGTCGAGATCGCCGCCGCCTGCGCGCTGCTGGGCGTGCACCTGTCGCGGCTGGGTGAAGAGCTGGTGCTCTGGTCGTCGACCGAGTTCGGGTTCGTGCGGCTGGGGGAGGGCTACTGCTCGGGCAGCTCGCTGATGCCCCAGAAGCGAAATCCGGACATCGCCGAGCTGCTGCGGGGCAAGCCCGGGCGCCTGCTGGGCGACCTGGTGGCCCTGCTGACGGTGACCAAGGGACTGGCCCTCTCGTACAACAAGGACCTGCAGGAGACGCAGGAACCTCTGTACGACGCCGTCGAGACCACCCGCACCTGCCTGGCGGTGCTGCCGGGGCTGATCGGCACCCTCGAGTTCGACGTCGCCCGCATGCGCGCCGCCGCCGCCGATCCGGCACTGGGCGCCACCGACCTGGCCGAGCACCTGGTCCGGGAAAAGGGCATCCCCTTCCGGCGCGCCCACGAGGTGGTGGGCAGCCTGGTCCGCGCCGCCGAGAGCCGCGGCATCCCCCTGGCCGATTTCCCACCGGCCGAGCTGGCGCGGGTGGCGCCCGAGCTGGACACCGCCGCGCTGGCGGCCCTGGACCCCCAGCGCGCCGTCGCCGCCCGCAACCTCCCCGGCGGCCCCGCCCCCGCCCAGGTCACCGCCCGGGTGGCGGAACTGGAGGCGGAGCTGCGGGGGCTGGGGTTCGAGGTGTGAGGCTCCCAGCCCTCAGCGGGTGAGGGTGGAGGTGAACGGGTTCATCGCCTTCAGCTCTTCCGGGGTGGCGAAGTTCAGGCTGCCCTGGCCGCCGCTGCTGCAGTCGCCGTTGACCTTCCAGGTGTAGGTGCCCGAGACATCGCCGGTGCGGAATTCCAGGACGATCACGCTTCCGTCGTAGGTGGCCGTGCCACCGGCGAAGCCGCAGCCGTTTTCGCTGGCGGTCCAGTTCCGGCGGTCGGTGCCGACAGGGGTGAAGGTCCACTGCGACGACGTGCAGCTGCTGTTGGTGACGTTGGCCCAGGGGGGGCCACCCAGGTCGCAGGCGGGCCGGCTCTGGCAGCGGTTGTTGCTGCACAGCCGTTCCAGGTTGCGGCCCGGGTTGGGGCAGTTGCTCGCGTCGGTGCCGCAGCAGGCGGCGCAGCCGCCGTTGCACTCGACCTGGCCGTCGGGGCAGGAGCAGCCGTTGCCGCGCTTGACGAAGGGGTTCTGGCAATTGAACCCGCAGTTGCCTCCGCTGCAGGTGGCGCTGCCGTGCTGAGGGGCGCGGCAGTCCTCCGAGCTCAGCTGGCCGTTGCCGTTGCACACCTGGCGGCGGGTGCCGCTGCAGCTGGTGGTGTTCGGCTTGCACTCGCCGCTGCATGCGCCTTTACCCGAGCAGATGAAGGGGCAGGG
>JBKPRZ010000351.1:0-6825 GCA_046734815.1 Myxococcota bacterium
ACCTCCCTCGCTTCGCTCGGTCGGTTGTTCGCAGCTTAACGTCAGGTCGTTAGGCCGACAGATGGAGTGGACTTCGCTTACCCGTGAAGACCTTGACGAGCTAATCTCGCGCGGCCTCGAGCCCATGGACGATGCCGTTCAGACCGCTTGGACCGCCATCCGCATCGAACCGGAGAAATGGCAGTGCAGCCCGTGGGGAGACGAAGGTGGTGGCTTTTGGGTGGTGGCTGAAAAGGACGGGCAAGTCGTCTGGTACAACGACATTGAGGACGGCTTCAACATCAGCCGCTTCGCCACGCGCGGGATCATCGACGAGTAGCCTGCAACCTAGGACAAGCCCGGAAGGAGCGGGAGCGTCGGCGCGGAATGAGCGCGCGCCCGCCGGGCGGCTACCTTGGTGGCGATGTGCTCGCGGCCGTAATCCTGTTCGGCAGTGTGGAGGTTGTGGGCCCTGCAGCGAAGCGAGAGGTTCGCCGCGAGCGGGGGGCCGCCCTTGGCGAAGGGGTGCACGTGATGAAGCTGCAGTTGGTGCCGGGAGGTGCAGCGGTGGCCGATGCTGCCGATGAACGCGCACCGACCGCCATCGCGCCGCCACACTTGGTCGCGCACGGCTGCGGGGATGTAGCGGCTGCCCGGTGGTGGCATTCTTGGGGAGGACTTGTTGCCGGTGCCGCGGCGCCGCCGGTCTGCGCTTGCCAGGAGCGCGCGCAGCCCCTCGTGCAGCACCTGCGCCAGCTCTCCGCCAGGCAGCTTGTGAGACACCGCCTGGCGAGCCGCCTCCAGGTCCGCGACGAACTCGGCGCTCACCGTCACCCGCAGGACGTGTTGTTCCGAGGCAATCGGGTGCAGACGTGCTACCGGCGGGCGGGCGACCTGAGCCGCAGTCGCCGGCGCCGGGACCGGCCGCGGCAAGAACGCCGGTGGCGGCGCGAGCGCCGCGCTCCGGTCGTTCGCTGCCGGCGGCCACGCGAGCGCCGCGCTCCGGTCGTTCGTTGCAGGCGGCGAAGCCACCGCCGCGGTCGGGCCGTTCGCTGCAGCCGGTACCGGCCCGGAACCACTCGAATCATTCCGAGGAGTTGGCAGCCTCCGCAGCAGGTCGGCGGGGGCGGGCTGCGGCCGCAGGCTGGCCACCAGCTCCTTGACCTGGTGCTCAGTTCGCCCGGCAGCACGATCGCGGATCTCGACCAGATGTGCCCCGTCGAGCACGTCACGGAGCTCGACGAGGGTCGTGAGGTTCAGTCGCCCATCGGACAGATAATCGGCGACCACCGGAAACCGGGGCCAGCAGCCGCGCCGCCGCAGTCCGGCGGAAAGCGGATGCCTTGGTCATGCCCAGGAACTCGGTGCAAAACGAGAACAGCGAACCATAGCCCAGCGAGAGGACGGCCTTGCGTCGATCGAGCTCGGCCAGGCAACCGAGGCACTCGACGAGCAGCCGCCGCTCATCCTTGCGGATCTGGAGCAGCCGGCCGGTGAGCGCCTGATCGGAAAGGTCGGCGAGGATCATCATGATCCCCCCTGTACCCGACGTTCTTCGGACCTTCCCACGCACAACAGGCTACTCGAGGCCGCAGGAATCCAGGCTAGCCCTCGCACCGCCGCCCCAACCAGAGGCGGCGCTCCCCAACGCACTCCTGCTCGCGTTCAAGCCGTCGCCAGGCGCCGCACGCGATCACCAGGCGTGCAATCCTCCGATCCGTGTCAAGCGCAATCGGCGACAGCGCAATCGTCGTCGCAATCGTCATCGAACGCCGACTTCGTCAGCAGCAACCGAATGAATTCGAGCGCTGCCAACCCCGAAGACTGGCTTCCCCGCCTGGCGCGAGAGCTCCCGCTGATCCGCCCCAGAGTCAGCGCTTGTAGATCGTGTGTATGTGCTCGGCGTGGGCGGCGAGGGTGGACAGGCCGACGGCCTGCCGGCGTTCGTCGATTTGTTCGGGATCTTCGATCGGCTCGGGCTCGCCGTGATCGTTGAATTGCGTGCCGTATCTCTGCGGGCGACCCTCGGCCACCGCGACCCGATCCTGCAGGCAGGGTTGTGGATCCGCTTCGCCGACGCGGACGGCCGCTTCGATCAACCCGAGGCACATTGCCTGCAGCGACCGATCGTGATCGGCGTGCTGGGCCAGCAGCCAGGCGGCCCAGGCGCCGTCCGCACCCACCAGGCTGCGCCCCGGCCACCCGCGGGCAGCGACGATGTCCCGCAACCGGGCCGCGCTGCGGTTGTCCACCTCCTGTAGACGGGCCTCGTTCGCCGACCGGTCCGCCAGCCAGGCCAGCCGCGCCGCCTGATCCGCCTTCGCCAGCTCGAGCAGCTCTTGCCTCAGCCCGGGGTCGCCAGCCGTCTCTTCCCCATCCGTCATCGATTCTCCGGGATTCACCCAAGATTCGGCCAACGATAGCGCGTCAGGACGGGCGGGACCGTGACCCCCCCGACCGGGAAGGTCCCGGTTGCTTGGGTGCCCGCGGAGCGCCGACGCCGCGCCGCCCAGGACCTGAACGACTGATGATAAGATGGCCGGCCATGGTCTCCGCCCGCCGCCGCCTCGCTCATCTACTGGATGGGCTCGGTCTGCCCCGGGCGGTCCTGGCGGCGCGCGCGCGGTCTTTGTTCCCGTGGCGCTGGCTGACCATCCTGACTTACCACCGCATCTCGGACAGCCTGGCTCCCGGCTTCGATCCGGAGGTGGTGGATGCCCCCACCGCAGTCTTCGAATCGCAGGTCACGCTGCTGCAACGCTACTTTACCCTCATCGACACGCGTGACCTGGACGCCTGGCGCGCGGGCGGGCGGCTGCCGCCCAACCCCGCGATGATCACCTTCGACGACGGTTACCGTGACAACCACGATGTGGTCCTGCCCATGCTCAAGCGGCTCTCGGCCAAGGCGGTGTTCTTCATCGCCACCCGCTACATCGCCGAGCGCCGCGTGTTCTGGTGGGAGCTGGTGAACCACGCGCTGTCGCTCACGCGGCGGCAGCGCCTGCGGCTGCGCTACCCCGAGCCCCTGGAGCTCGAGCTGGGTACGCCCGCCGATCGCAAGGCCTCGGTCCGAACGTTGCTGGTGTTGCTCAAACGCCAACTGGGGGTAGACATGGAGCGTTTTCTTAACGAGCTGTATGCGGCCACCGAGGTACCGATGAACGACGCCGAGGAGCGCCGTCTGGCCGACGATCTGTTGATGAGCTGGGACCAGGTGCGCGCCCTGGACCGCGCGGGCTTCGACGTGCAATCGCACTCGCACGCGCACCGGGTGCTGCACACCCTGCCGCCCGAAGAGGTCACCGCCGACCTGCGCCGCTCGCGCCAGGAGCTGGAAGGGGCCCTGGGCCACGACATCACCGCGCTGGCCTATCCCACCGGCCGCCCCATCGCCGACGCCCCGGCCCTGCGCCAGGCGGTGGTCGACGCCGGCTTCCGCTACGGCTTCACCGTCGAGCGCCTGGTGCCGCTGACCCAGCTGCGTGACTGGCTGGGCATCCCGCGCATGATGATGGATCGGGCCATCGGCCCGGCTTCTTACCGCACCAACCTCGCCCTGCCGCTGCTCGCCGGCTGAGCCCGCCCCATGCTGACGCTCGCCCTGATCAGCCTCGGTGTACTCGTCTACACCTACCTGGGCTACCCGCTGGTGGTGACCCTGCTGGCGCGCCTGTACCCGTTGACCCAGCCGCGCGACCCCGACTACGTGCCCACCGTCAGCGTCTGCATGGCGGTGTACAACGGCGGCGCCTACCTGGACCGCAAGCTCGAGAGCCTGGCCGCCCAGGACTGGCCGCCCCACAAGCTCGAGTTCCTGATCTACTCGGACGGCTCCACCGACAACACCGAACAGGTGGTGCGCAGCTGGGCCTCGCGCGACCGCCGGGTCAAGCTGATCAAGGGCGAGCAGCGGCTGGGCAAACCCACCGGCCTGAACCGCCTGCGCGACGCCGCCACCGGCGAGGTCATCCTGATCACCGACGTGCGCCAGCCGCTGAGCGCGGGCGCCGTGCGCGCCCTGATCGAGCGGCTGGCCGACCCGCGCGTCGGCTGCGTCAGCGGCAACCTGGTGCTCAAGGGCGCCGCCGGCAGCGGCGCCTACTGGCGCTACGAGAAGTTCATCCGCCAGAAGGAAGCCACCTTCCGCAGCGTGGTGGGCATGAGCGGCTCGATCGCCGTCATCCGTAAGGCCGACCTGCCCCGCCTGCCGCGCGACCTGATCCTGGACGACGTCTGGATCCCGATGCGGCTGCGGCTGGAGGGCCGGCTGATCCTGTTCGCCGAGGACGCCCAGGCCTACGACGTGGCCTTCGAGGACGACCGCGAGTTCGGGCGCAAGGTGCGCACCCTGGCCGGCAACTACCAGCTGTTCGCCTGGATGCCCGCCCTGCTGTCGCCGTTCTCGAACCCATCATGGTTCGAGACCGTGTCGCACAAGCTGCTGCGGCTGGTGAGTCCCTGGGCCCTGGCCGCCCTGGTGGTCTCCTGCGCCACCGCCGTCATCACCCACCCGGCCCACGGCGCGCGACTCCTGGCCACCTCGATGCTGGGCGCCCAGGCGCTGTTCTACCTGGCCGCCACCATCGGCCCGAAGGCCGGCAAGGTGGGCAGCCTGTGCCGCACCTTCGTGGTCATGAACGCCGCCGCCGTGGTCGGCTTGTGGCGTTTCCTCAGCGGCAAGCAGCAGGTGACCTGGTAGGCGCGCTGGTCGATCGGCCCCCCGGCTGGCGGAATCGCCAACGCGATGCTTCTGGGGCGCAACAATCGCGGGGGGGATGCGATAACCCACCCACGATGGAGCGGATCAGCGGCGCAGGAACCTGGCCGGCGGCGGATGGATTTTCGGACCTGGAGGGGCCGCCGCCGGCCGCGGGGGGAGACGGCGCTCCGCCGATCGGCGACCTGGGCGCCGACGGCGTCACCAGCGCCGGTGACCCCGACGCTCTGATGTTCCTGGCACTGGGCCCGACGGGCGGCGCGAGCGCCCCCGCCGCTGGCGGGACCAGCGCGCCGTCGGTGCCAAAGACCTATCCCCTGGCCGGCGACGCGCAGCTGGACGAGGTGGCCGCGGGCACACGCGAGATCGGCCGCGGCGAGAAGGGAGCCAGCGTCCAGAAACTGCAGACCGCGCTGGAGCAGGCCGGGTACAAGCTGCGCAACTACGGCGCCGACGGCGACTTCGGTGGCGAGACCGCGGGGGCGGTGAAGAAGCTGCAGAAGGACGCCGGGTTGCCCCAGACCGGCAAGGTGGATGCCCAGACGCTGGCCGCGCTGGAGACGAAGTCGGCCGCCAAGCTGCAATACCCCGAATACGACAAGCTGTTCGCCGACGGCACGGTCAACATGACGGTCGGCATCGGCTATGACGAGGGAGACTCGCACCTGGCCGAGATCGCCAAGTTCGACAGCAAGATGACCTCCAGCGGTTTCACCAAGCTGGATACCAGCACCGCGACCCCCGCGCAGCTGCGCGCCGCGGGGATCGACCCCGCCAAGGTGGACCCGGACGTCACCTACTACGTCAAGGACTTCAAGCACGAGGGCAAGGACGTCCACGCGGTGGTCAAGCTGGTCACCCCCGACACGCCCGCCCCCAAGGACCACTTCGGCAAGGCGATGGCCGGCGACGAGGTGGTGATCTACAGCGGCCACGGCCGCGTCGGTTCGGGCCCGGACTTCGACGACAAGCACGACCCCTCGGGCAACTTCGTCATCGGCAAGCCCTACCTGAAAAACTACGTCAGCCTGGGTGAAAACGACCTGAAGAAGACCAGCATGACCAACGATTACCAGCTGATGTTCTTCGACGGCTGCAACACCAAGCTGTACCTGGACGACCTGCGCGGAATACCGAAGAACAAGGACTCGTCCAACCTGGACATCGTGGGCGCCAACACCGAGCTCGACTGGGACACCAGCGCCAGCGACGTGACCACGTTCATCGACGGTCTGACCGACGGCAAGAGCATCAACGAGATCAAGCACGACCTCAACGAGGGCAACAAGACCGGCCCCCGCGACCGCACCCAGCACTTCCTCAGCGACGGCTTCCAGGACAACTGATACGACGTGAGCAAAAGGTGGTTTGCCGGGGCGGCGGGTTCGAACACAATTGACACCAACTGAGATGACGTTTGCGAAGACGCGGCTCGCCGGAGCGTGGCTGGTGCTGGTGTGCGGTCTTCTGGCCGCCGCGGCGCCGCCGGCGGCGGCCGCCAGAAAGGCGACCATGACTCTGCTGGATTCCGCCGCGCCGATGCCGGAACGGATCGCCGCTGCCAAGGCTCTGGGCAAGTCCCACGACGCCGGCGCCGTGGACGCCCTGCTGCAGGTGCTGGGCACGCGCAACGAGCAGCTGGTGGAAGCCTCCGTCTCCTCCCTGCGCGCCCTGGACGCCGCCCCCCGCCTGGCCGCCACCGTCGACGACGCCAACGCGCCCACCGAACGCCGCCTGCTGGCCGCCCGCGGCCTGCGCCTGCTGAAAGACCCCCGCACCCTGCCCACCCTGACCCGCGCCGCCGCCTCCCCGCTGGTGGAGCTGCGCAAGGAGGGCTGCCTCGCCCTCGGCCAGCTCGGCGCCCCCGAAGGCCTGGATCCTTTGATCCGCGTGATGAACGAGGACCCTGACACCGGCGTCCGCTACATCGCCGCCAACGCCGTGGGCCGCATCCCCGGCCCGAAGACCCGCACCGCCCTCGAACAACGCCTTCCCCGCGAGCGCGACCCCCTGGTGCAGTCCGCCCTCAAGGCGGCGCTCCGCAAGCAATCCCCATCGCCCTGATCACTGCGGCGCCCGCGCTCGCGCTGACCACCCGCGACGCCAGAGGGGACGTTGGCGAAGCC
>JBKPRZ010000352.1:0-4096 GCA_046734815.1 Myxococcota bacterium
GGGCGTTTGCGCTTGGTGTCGGCGGTGGCCTGGGGAGGCTGGGCCTTGGCGGCGGCGACGGCGGCGGCTTCCGCTTCCTGCTTGGCGGCGACCTTGGCGGCTTCGGCCTGCTTGGCCGCCTCGCCCTCGGAGACCGACTTCAGGCCGCGCAGGCCCTTCTCGAAGTCGGCGCCGATGGTCTTGTCCATGTTCATGAAGATGCTGAACGCCTTGCCGATCAGGTTGTTCTTGCCGTTCATCGCCCAGGTCACCCGGGTGGCCTTGTCCGTCTCGGGGGTCAAGGTGAAGTCGGTGCTGGCCACGGCGGCGAACGGCTTGATGAACTGCAGCTCGTAGGTGATCGAGGTGGGCGGCTTGGCGTCCTTGATGGTCATCTTGCCCTGGCCGACCTTGTTGTTGCCCTGCCAGGCGTAGCTGGCGCCCACGCCCTTGGGCGGACCCTCGTAGGTCTTCTTCATGGTCGGGTCCAGCTTGTCCCAGGGCGACCAGGTGCCCCAGGCGTGAAAGTCCTCCAGCTGGCCGTACACGACCGTCGCGGGCGCCTCGATCCGGGCCGACCGTTCCACGTGGTAGGTGTCCGGGCGTCTCGAGGCGTAGAGCAGGAATCCGCCCACCACGACGACGAGCCCGATGAGGATTCTCTTGAACATTCCGACCTCCTTGTGGAAACCGGAGGGAAACCTTTCATGAATGGTAACCGCTGCCAAGCAGAAGCTCGGGGGCGGCCCCGACCGAAAAATTGACGCCAGCCAGGACCCGCGCAGCAGGGAACCCGACTGGCTTCTGGTCTGTCCGCATCGGGGAACGAGCGCCAATCGGGAACACGCTGTTTTCTGGCCTGTTCGCCCGGAGCGGGACCCTCGCAGCGTTCCGCGGCTCCCGCCGTGAGCGCGCACTACCCGCGCGTCACGGCGCCGTCGTGGCTGTGTCCATCGGCCTGGACATAGATGTGGTCGCCCACGACGGTCGCGGTCCAGGCCTGGCGCAGGTCCTGCCGCTGGGCGAGCGCGTCGATGAGCGACTCCTCGATGCTCCACAGCTGCAGCCGGTTCCAGCCGCGCGGAGGTTCGCCGCGCTCGGCGGCCACCGCGGCCACGAAGGTATCGCGGCGCTGGCGGCCGGCGAACACCACGTGCACCTCGGCCTGGCGGTTGTGCTGCACCACCTTGCGCGCCAGCCGCGGCGAGATGTCGAAGCACGCGACCCAGGCCGCCACCGCCCCGGTCAGGTCGTGCGCCACCAGATCGGGCGCGTCGCCGATGCAGACGCCGGGGCCGAAGTCCAGGCCCTCGCGCCACAGCAGCATCCAGGCCAGCACGCGCACGGTGAGGTGCTCGAGCGTCTCGGACGGATGGCGCGACAGCACCAGCCGCTGGGCCAGGCTCACGCTGCGCTCGACGTGGGTGAACGTCAGCCGGTACTCGCGGCGCTCGGGGTGCATCGCCCGCCCGGCCGCTACTCGACCGCGAAGGTCAACACCCGGAAGCGGTCATGCCCATCCTGCACGTCCGCCGGCATGACCGTCAGGCGGCGGTTCGCCGACGAGGGCGGCCGCCAGAAGCCGATGTGCAAGGTGTGCAGGCCGGGCGGGTAGTCCGGGGTGAAGCGCAGGGTGAAGCGATCGCGGATCTGCTGGCCGGCGCGCCAGCGTTCCACCGGGTAGGCGCCGCCGACGGGCACGTGGTCCAGGTTGCGCCAGGTGCCGCCCGGGCCGTCGAGGTGAAAGAAGACGCGCCAGCCGTTGAGGTCCTTGGCGACCTGGAAGTAGGTGGTCAGCTCGATCTCGCCGCCGCGGGCGATGCGCACCACCTCGGTGCCGCCGGGGCCGCGCGGGGCCGCCGCCTCGCCGTTACCGTTGTCGCTGTCGCTGCCGTGGCCCTCGCCGCCGGCCGCCACCACCGGCGGGCCCTGGGCGGGAAAAGGCGTGCCCACCACGTGCACGCTGTAGCCCAGGAAGCGGACCATGTCCCCGAAGGCGGCCGGGCGCGCGGTGGGGGGGCCGGGGGCCTGCCCGCCCGGCGGGGTGACCGCCGCCGACACGCGGGTGGTGAAGTCGGAGGGCAGGTCGGCCAGCTTCAGCAGCGACAGCCGCCGGTCCAGCAGGGTCTTCAGCTGGTTGCAGGCCGGCTCGCCTGCGCGCGTGCCCCACAGGTCGCGCGTCTCGCCCGGGTCGGTGCGCAGGTCGTAACAGTAGATCGTGTTCTCGGGGATCTGGTTCCACAGCAGGTGGTGGGTGGCCGAGGCGATGGCCCGGCGCTCGACCGCGCGCGGGAAGCGCGGCGGCTCGGGCGGGAAGTTCACCTCCTGGAACACGTATTCGGGCGCGGGCACGTCGTCGGCGGTGCCGGCCAGCAGGTCCACCATCGAACGGCCCAGGAACGTCGGCTCGGCGGGCGCGCGGGCCAGGTTGACCAGGGTGGGCGCCAGATCCACGTGGCCGACCGGCTCCTTCACCCGGCGCGAGCCCAGACCGGGCACCCGGGCGATCAGCGGCACCTTGGTCTGGGGGGCCAGCAGGTCGTAGCCGTGGGCCATGATGCCGTGTTCGCCCAGGCCCTCGCCGTGATCGCCGGTGATGAAGATGGCGGTCTTGTCGTAAAGGCCCAGCTCGCGCAGGGTGCCGATCACCCGGCCGACGTTGCGGTCGGTGAACCACACCTCGCCGTCGTAAAGGTCGCCGGGCGACGACCCGAATTCGGGCGCGCCCGGGTGGCGCTGGTAGTCCAGGTGCGGGTCGTAAAAATGCAGGCTGAGGAAGAACTTCTGGTCGCGGTAGGCGCGCAGGAAGTCGATGCCGTCGTCGGCCATCTCGCGTGCCGAGCTGCCCACCGATTCGGCGGGCCCGCCCTGGGTGTCGATGTGCTTGGCGGCCAGGCGGTCGTCGTACTGATCGATGGCCCGCTCGAAGCCGCGGCCGTCGGTGCGGTTGAAATATTCGTAGGCGTAGAAGGCGCCGGTGAAATAGCCGTGCGCGCGCAGGGCCTCGGCGATGGTGCGGTGGTCGCGGGAGAAGGCCGGCCACCACTTGGTGGCGCCTACCGCGGGCGCCTCCCACTTGATCGCCGAGGGCCAGCGGCCGGTCACGATGGCCGGCATCGAGAAGCGGGTCGAGGGGGCGTGGGCCCAGGCGTTCTCGAACACCACGCCGTCGGCGGCCAGGGCGTCGATCTCGGGCGAGGTGGGGCGCTTGTAGCCGTAGCTGCCCAGGTGATCGGCCCGCAGGGTGTCGATCACGATCAGCAGCACGTTCAGGTCGCGCGGGACCGAGGCGGGCACCCGGTGCAGCGCCGGGGGGCTGAGGTCCACCGCGCGCAGGTCACGGCCGTCGCAGTCCTGGTCCACGCCGTCTTCGGGCCAGTCGAGCGCGGCGGGGTTGACCGCCGGGTTGTGGTCGTCGCAATCGCCGCCGCCCAGCAGGCCCGGGTAGCCATCGTGGTCGAAGTCGAGCGCCGGACGCACCAGGGCCAGCATCGCGCCGGCCAGCCCGGCCTCGGTGCTGGCCGCCTTGCGCGCGGCCTCGGCGGTGCCGGCCCACAGGGCCAGCGCCACCGCCAGGGGCGGCGTCAACACCACCAGCAGCCCGCGCACCATCCGGCGCGGCGGACGCCAGCGCAGCAGCAGCAACATCAGCAGGCCGGCGATCACGATGTAGGCCAGCACGCGGCCGTCCTTCCAGGGCAGGAACTGCAGGTGCCGGGTCCAGTTGGCGCGGATGAACAGCAGCGCCGGGATCCCCAGCACCACCAGCGCCACGCCCACCGCCGCCCGCGTGTTCAGCTTCTGTCCCCGGGTCGAGGCCAGGGTGAGGGCGGCGGGCAGAAGCAGGGCCACGATGCCGGCGAAGACCATGCGGCTGGTCCGCACCGACAGGGTCAGCGGTGCGCGCGTGCGCCAGACGATCAGGAAGATGATCCCGCCCATCACCACCGCGGCCAGCGGGGCCAGCACCAGCACGCCGGTGGGCGTGGGCGCCAGCTCCTCCAGCCAGCCGCGCGCGGTCCGGCGGGCGGCGGCGCTGCGCGGGACCCGGCCGAACAGGCGGGCGATGGCCGGCGCGATCAGCGCGCCCACGATGCCGGTGAGCACGGTCAGGGCG
>JBKPRZ010000353.1:0-5385 GCA_046734815.1 Myxococcota bacterium
GGTCGGCACCGGTGGCTCGGGCGGCAGCGGCGGCGCCAGGATGGACGCCGGTCGGATGGACGCGGCCCCGGCCGAGGGCGGGGTCAAGGACGGCAGCGCGACCGAGGCCGGCCGCGACGGCGGTTCGGTGGGCGACGCCGCCGCCGGCAACCCTCCCCCCGGCACGCGCAAGCTCCAGCCGCACGTGCTCACCTGGTACACCTTCCAGGACAACACCCCGGTCAACTCGCTGTTCAGCGGGTCGGGGCGAGGGCTCAAGGCGTTCACCTCCGTGGCCGTCCCCCGCCGCGAGCTGCGGCAGAACGGCGGGATGCTGAACTACGGCGACAAGCTGTACATCGCCTTCCTCGACGGACGCGAGATGCCCAACGGCACCAAGCACAGCGGCTGGGTGCAGGTGGACGACTTCTGCGGCGACGCCGGCGACGACACCTACTGCTACCAGAAGATCACCGAGGGCACCTTCCCCAACGTGGACCTCTACATCGGCGACTTCACCAAGACCGGGATGAAGGCCTCGCCCGACGGCGACTGCGCCGGCCCCGCCGGCTCGGGCCAGGAGCTGACCGACGTCTACGCCGGCACCCCGGCGGCCTTCCGCACCGACTACGGCGGCGCGACCCTGGGCTCGGGCAAGTGCGGCGACAAGATCGCGGCGCGCAAGGAGCAGAAGGGCAGCACCGCCCCCGGCGAGAGCGGCTGCTGGGGCTACGACGGGCAGGACTCGGAGGAGGACTGCGCCAACTGCACGCGAACGACCTGCGCGGGTCGCTGACGCGGCCAGTCCCTGTATTATCGCCCGGCGATGACCGGGCAGGGGGCCCCTGGTGACAGAGAAACCGACGCGACTGGCAGCGAGCGGCGGCCGTATTTCGCGCTGGTGATCGGCAGCGGGTTCGGCGGGGCGGTCACCGCCTGCCGCCTGGCTCAGGCGCGCGCCGTCCAGGTGGCGGACCCCGCCTCCGACCAGCTGCCCATCGCCCTGCTCGAGCGCGGGCGGCGCTACGCCCGCGAGGACTTCCCGCGCCTGCGGCTGCCCGACTACCTGACCGCCGACCCGGAGCGGCTGACCAGCAAGCGGGTGCCCGACCTGGCCCGGCTGTTCTGGACCCACGACCAGGGGCTGTGGGAGCTGCGCAACCTGGGCGAGCTGCGCGTGGCCCAGGCGGCGGGGCTGGGCGGCGGCTCGCTGATCTACGCCAACGTTCACCTGCGCCCGCCCGCCTCCGTGTTCCGCAGCTGGCCCGACCGCTGCGACGACCACTGCGCCTGCGCGGCCGCAGCCGACGGCCACGACCAGCCCCAGGACGGAGACCGACCGGGACCACCGGCCTACTCGCGGACGGGTCTGCGCCCGTACTACGACCTGGTGGCGGACATGCTGGACGTCGAACCGCTGCCGCTCGAGGCGCGCACCCGCTACGGCAAGACCGCGGCGATGGCCCGCGTGGCGCAGTCGCTGGGCGGCGCCGACGAACGTTTCCTCCACCCGCCCCTCGCCGTCCGTTTCGCCGGCAGCGCCGAGCCGCTGGCCGGCGGGCGCAACCGCTTCGGCCGCGAGCAGGGCGACTGCAACGGCTGCGGCAACTGCAGCATCGGGTGCCAGGAGGGCGCCAAGAACACGCTGGACCTCAACTACCTGGCACTGGCCGAGGACCTGGGCGTCGAGGTGCGCACCCTGTGCGAGGTGCAGCGGATCGCCACCCGCGGCGAGCTGGTCGAGGTGCAGCTGATCGATCACCTGCACCCCGGGCTGGAGCCGACGCTGTTCGCCCGCCACGTCTTCCTGTGCGCGGGCGCGGTGGGCTCGACCGAGATCCTCCTGCGCAGCCGCGCCACCCAGCAGCGGGGCGATCCGCCGCTGGGCGGCGCCCGCCTGGGCCACGCCTTTTACGCCAACGGCGACAACCTGGCCGCCGTGTTCGACGCCCGCGAGCGCCTCGACGCGCGCGAGGGCCCCACCGTCACCACCACCATGATCCACACCAGCGCCGCCGCCGGGGACGGCGCCGACCCGCCCTGGTTCCTGGTCCAGGACGGCGGCCTGCCCCCCTCGCTGGCCGAGGGGCTGGGTCTGTTCCGCAGCCCCCTGTGGCTGGCGCGCAACCGCTTCCGTCCGGCCGATTTCCAGCGCCCCCCGCCCCGGCCGTCCGATCCGCCGCCGCTGGCCGGCCGCCCGTTCCGCGGCTCGCCCGCCACCGCGCTGGCCCGCGGGCTGCGGCAGTTCGTGCCCCGCTCGCTCGATCCGCTGCTGGACCGGCTGCGCGCCGCCGATGGGTGGGCCGCGCGCGAGCTGGACACCCTGAACCAGCGGGTGCTCGACCGCCTGGACCTGGGCGCGCGCAGCCGCCCGCTGGCCCGCCTGCTGGGCTTCCTGCGCCCGCTGTTCGCCAGCAGCGACAAGGTCCAGCGGGCGGTGGGCGAGGCGCTGGCCGAGCAATACCCGATCGCCGGTGAGCTGTTCGGCCGAAAGCACCCGGTCGAGATCGCGCTTTCGGTCGGCCGCCGCCTGCTGTTCGCCGCCCGCCCCTCGCCCCACGACGGGCTGCTGCTGGTGATGGGCCCCGACCAGC
The DNA here is from genome assembly GCA_046734815.1 of Myxococcota bacterium. Lineage (GTDB taxonomy): Bacteria > Myxococcota_A > Polyangia > Fen-1088 > Fen-1088 > CAVYGB01. The sequence continues at coordinate 2,574 of JBKPRZ010000353.1, forward strand.
AGGGGCGGCTGACCTACCACCACGGCTACCTGCGCATCCGCTGGAAGAAGGTGGCCAACACCCCCCTTTACAGCCTGCAAGAGCGGCTGCTGCGCGACGTGGCCGCGCTGGTCGGCGGCGAGCTGCGCACCAACCCCGACTGGACCCTGGGCCGCACGCCGCTGACCGCCCACGCCCAGGGCGGCTGCGGGATCTCCGCCCGCCCCGACGGCGTCACCCGCCCCTGCGGGCAGCTGTGGTCCAGCGATCGGGTGTACGTGCTGGACGCGGCGGCATTCCCGGGCAGCGTCGGAGTCAATCCGTCGGCCACCATCGCGGCGGTGGCCGAGCGCAACGTCGAGCTGTTCATCCGCCGCACCCTCGGCCTCCAGCCCGCGGCCTACCGCGACCGCGTGCCCGCGCGCGCGCCCGAGCGGCAGTCCGCCCGCGCCCGGGCCATCGTTTCGTTCGATCAGCTGCTGCCCGCCGAGCTGCCGCCTCCGCGGCCCGGGGTCCCGCGCTCGCGGCCGGTGGGGCTGACCTGGCAGGAGGAGATCGGCGGGCACGTCAGCACCGACCCGGTCACGGGCCCGCGCGCCTTCGCCGCCTTCAGCCAGCCGCCCCGCAGCGCGCGGCCCCAGCTGGACGTGCAGCCCTTCCTGACCGCCGAGCGCCGCGGCCCCGTCGCCGGCCTGCAGGTGGACGCCCGCCTGGACGTGACCCTGCCCGACCTGGACCAGTTCCTGTTCGAGCGCCGCCCGCGCATGCAGGTGCAGGGCTCGGTGGCGATCCTGCGCCACCAGGCCTCGGGCGGCGGCCGGCGCGATCGCCATCCGGTGTCCGGCGCGCTGTATTTCGAGCTGCGCGCCGACGCCCAGCCCGGCACCAGCCGCCTGTGGGCTCAGGACCGGAAGCTGGTGGCCATGACCTACGACCTGGAGATCGACATGGGCAGCCGCTCGGTGCCGCTGCTGGGGCGCAAGCTGATCGTCGACGACCCGGGGCTGGACCTGTGGAACGACCTGAGCACCGTGTTCGTCGTGTGCCGGCGCACGCGCTGGTGGGTGGGGGTGATGCGGGTCCAGCTGTCCAGCTTCCTGCAGAACCAGCTGCGCAACATGCGGGTGGTCGGCGACGGGGAACCGGGTACGCTTCCGCTCGACGAGGTGGCCCGCGGCTGGGCCTTCCTCCGCTTCGCCAGCTTCTTCGCGGGGAACCTGAAAAATGTCTACTCGCAGTGGCTGTGACTCCATCGACAGTGCCCGCGTCGACGGGCGGTGGCCCTACTGGGAGGTGCACCGCCACGCGCGCGCGGACGCGGTCGCCCCGCCCGACGACGACGACGGCACCCAGCCGGTGCTGCTGGTCCACGCCGCCACCCTGGGGCGGGACATGTTCCTGCAACCCGACGGCGGGTTCGTGGCCCACCTGCTGCGCCAGCAGGAGGGCGGCCGCCCGCTGTTCGACGTGTACACGCTGGACTGGCGCAGCAGCAACCGCCTGTTCGGGCCCACCGGCGACTGCCTGCGCGCCGCCGCGGCTGCGCCCGACGCCACCCATTCGTACCGCATCGACCGCGCCGCCGACGAGGACCTGCCCGCCGGGCTGGCGGCGGTGGCGCGCCGGCGCCCCGGCCGGCCCATCCATCTGATCGCCCACTGCATGGGCGCGGCGGTGGCGGCCCAGGCCCTCGCCAGCCGCCGCATCGGCCACCGCGACGACCCCGCGCAGCCGCCGCTGGGCAAGCTGGTCCTGTGCACGATCGGGCTGTTTTACCGCCTGGGCGTCGACGGCTGGCTGAAGGTGGCCGACAACGTGGTGGCGCAGCTGGAGTCCGAGGGCGTCCCCTTCCTGTCGCCGCACCTGGTGTTCGATCCCGAGCGCGAGCGCTGCCGCTGGCCCGACCGGTTCGAGAACATGTTCGAGGCCTGGCAGGCCAGCCTGTTTTCGCACGGCTGCCGCACGCCTTTTTGCGATCGACTCTGGTTCCTGTACGGCGGCGATTACCGCGCCGACGACATGATGCCGCTGCACGACGGGCAGGGCCAGGCCGGCCTGCCCGGGCAGTTCGGGGCCATGCCCATCGGCCTTTACCGCCACATCGTCGAGAACTGCCGGCGCGGCTGGGCGGCGCGCTGGGAGGTGTCGCCGCGCGCGCAGGCCTACGAGCTGCTGGACGCCGAGGCCTTCCGCGGCCGGGACATCACCCTGGTCAGCGGCAGCGAGAACCAGGTCTGGCACCGCGACTCGATCGACCGGATGTACGAATGGCTGCTGCGCACCCTGGGCCGCCGCGACCGGCAGCTGCGCAGCCACGTGCGCAAGCGGGTGTTCGAACGGTACGGCCACGTCGATCTGTGGTGGAGCTCGCAGGCGCCCGAGCAGGTCTTTCCCTATCTCAGCGGGGTGCTGCGCTCGTGCTGACGCGCGTCCAGCCGCCCGCCTACCTGCCGGTGCGCCTGGCCCAGCGCCTGGGCAGCGAGGGCGAACGCGACTGCCGCTTCGACGGCACGGTGATGGTGGCGGACATCGCCGGCTACGCCCGCCTGACCGCCGCGCTGGCCGGGCGGGACGAGGATGCCGTCGAGCGGCTGTCGCAGACCCTGGCCCGCGCCTTCCGCGCCGGCCTGGACGCGGTCGACGACTTCGGCGGCGAGGTGGTCTACCTGGCCGGCGACGCCTTCATCGGCTACTGGCAGGCCGACCCCGAGGCGCCCGCCCGCGACGTCGAGCGGGCCGCCGCCTGCGCGCACGCGCTTGTGGGCTCGTCGGCGCTGCGCGGGGCCTTCGCCGCTTCCGAAGATCCACCGCTCCACATCGGGCTGGCCAGCGG
>JBKPRZ010000354.1:0-3360 GCA_046734815.1 Myxococcota bacterium
GTGCGCTGGCCGCTGGCGCCCGATGCCGGCCGCGGGCTGGGGCTGCGGCTGCAGGCGGCGCTCTTCGCCCCGACGGTGCGCGGCTCGGGGTCGCGCAGCTCAATCGACGGGCAGCTGGGGCTCAGCCTGGCGCTCGAATGACGCAAAAGAGGAGACGACTACCAGAGCCGGCGGCAGCTGGTCAACGAGGAACACGCCCGGCTAGCGCGGTGCGAGGACACGCGTCAATGTTGAAGGCGGCACACGCCTCTCCTAGACTGCAACCCTTTGGGGCGACGAGGGGTCACCACTTACGGGCAGGGAGCTAGCCTGACCAAGCCGTACTCCACCGCAGATGTGATCGGGCGCGTGCTCGATGATCTCCGTAAAGCCGAGCGCTCCGACGCTCGGAACGGACGGCCATTCGTCACGCTCGCCTGGGCGCAAAGCCTCGATGGCAGCATTGCGCTCGACAAGGGCAAGCCATACCGCCTCAGCGGCAACGAATCGCTCGCGCTGACCCACGCGTTGCGGGCGGCGCACGACGTGATCTGCGTGGGCATCGGCACGTTGCTGGCCGACGACCCGTCACTGACCGTGCGGCTGTGGCAGGGGCCCAGCCCCAGCCCGGTGGTGCTGGACAGCGGCCTGCGCACGCCCGTCTGTGCGCGGGTGCTGGCGGCCGCCGGCGGCCGGCCGGTGCGCATCGCCTGTACCGAGAACGCCCGCGACGAGCTGAAGGTCCAGCTGGAGCAGAAGGGCGCCGAGGTGCTGCGCCTGCCGGCCTGGTCCAACGGCTGGGTCGACCTCGATCGGCTGCTGATGGCGCTGGGCGCGGCGGGCATCAAGCGGGTGATGGTCGAGGGCGGCGGCAAGGTGCTCACCAGCTTCCTGCGCGCATCGCTGGTCGACTACGCGGTGGTGACGGTGGCGCCGACCCTGCTGGGCGGCATGTCCGCGCTGGGCTCGCTCGAGCGCACACGGCTGCCCCGGCTGGATGCCTCGGCGCTGCACCGGCTGGCCGACGACTGGATCATGGCCGGCCCGCTCCGCTGGGGCGAGGCGTGAACCGCGACGCCCTGGTCTTCGTCGGCCCGGGCCAGGTGCAGGTGGTATCGGAGGCCTGTCCCGAGCCGGGGCCGGGCCAGCTGCTGGTGCGCACGGCCTTCTCGGGGGTCAGCGCCGGGACGGAGCTCCTGGCATACCGCGGGCAGCTGCCCGCGGACCTGGCGCTCGATGACACCTTGCCGTCGCTGCAGGGCGGGGCGTTCCGCTATCCCTTCCGCTACGGCTACGCGGCCGCGGGCACCGTCGAGGCGGTGGGTCCCGGCGTGGACCGCGCTTTCATCGACCGGGGCGTGTTCTCGTTCCAGCCGCACGCCAGCCGGTTCGTGTGCGCGGTCGAGGATGCGTTCGCGCTGCCCGAGGGGATCGCGCTGGACCGCGCGGTGCTGTACCCGTCGCAGGAGACCGCGGTCAACCTGGTGCTCGACGCGCAGCCAGGGCTGTACGACCGGGTGGCGGTGGTGGGGCAGGGGGTGGTGGGGCTGTGCACCACCGGCCTGCTGGCCCGCTACCCGCTGCAGGCGCTGGTCGCGATCGAGCCGGTGCCGGCGCGCGCGGCGCTGGCCGGGCGGATGGGCGCGCAGGTGGCCAGCTCGGTGGCGGAGGCGCGCGCGGCCCTGGGCGGCGACGGCGCCGACATCACCTTCGAGCTGACCGGCAACCCGGCGGCGCTGGACGCGGCCATCGCCCTGACTGGCCAGGAGGGGCGGGTGATCGTCGGATCCTTCTACGGCGACAAGCGCGCCCCGGTGTCGCTGGGCGGGCACTTTCACCGCGGGCGGCTGACCCTGAAGAGCAGCCAGGTCAGCCGGGTGCCGCCGGCGCTGGCCGCGCGCTGGGACCGACCGCGGCGGATGGCGGCTGCCTTCCGGGCGCTGGGCGAGCTGGACGTGGCGGCGCTGATCAGCCATCGTGTGCCGTTCGCGCGCGCCGCCGAGGCGTACCGGTTGCTGGACGCCGGGGCGGCCGGGGCGCTGCAGGTCGTCTTCGTCCATTAGAAGAGCGGAAGGTCACCAAGGAGAAGCACATGGCCCGATACACGGTGGGCGTCATCCGGGATTTCGTCGCCCTGCACTACCTGATCGGAGGCGACTGGGGACGCGAGAACCAGCTGCACTCGCATCACTACGAGCTGGAGGTGATCTTCGCCGGCGACGAGCTCGACCAGCACCAGTACCTGCTGGACATCGCGGTGGTGAACCAGCACCTGGAGGCGCTGGTCGAGCGCTACCGGGACAAGACCCTGAACGATCTGCCCGAGTTCGCCGGCAAGAACCCCTCGCTGGAGCTGTTCGCCCGCCTGCTGGCCGAGGCGATGGCGCGCGCGCTGCCCACCGACCGCCTGCGTGGCCTGGACGTGAAGCTCTGGGAGAACGAGGACGCCTTCGCCACCTACAGCATCTCCTACCGCTGAACGCGTGTTGTTCGCGATCGATCGATGCACATAGGCTTCGTCGTCTACGGCGGGCTGGATCGGGTCTCGGGCGGGTTCCTGTACGACCGCCAGGTGGTGGACGGGCTGCGCACCCTGGGCCACACCGTCGAGGTGGTGGGGCTGCCCTGGTGGAGCTACCGGCGGGCCCTGGCCGCCAACCTGCTGCCGCTGCCGGCGGCGCTGGGCCGATGCGAGGTGGTGATCGAGGACGAGCTGATCCACCCGGCGGTGTTCCTGCGCCACCGCAAGCTGCGACGGGCGGGCGTGCGTCTGGTCGGCCTGGTCCACAACCTGGCCGGCCAGCAGCCCAGCACGCGCCAGCGCTGGCTGGTCGAGCGCTGCGAGCGGTCGTACCTGCAGTCGGTCGACGGGGTGGTGACGGTCAGCGAGGACACCCTGCGCGACATCCGCGCCCACGGCGGGGCGGCGCTGCGGGCGGTGGTCGCCTACGCCGGGCGCGACCACCTGCCCTCGGGGATGGATCCCGAGGTGGTGGCCGCGCGCGCGGCCCAGGGCGGGCCGCTGCGGGTGGCCTGCGTGGGGATCGTGGCCCCGCACAAGGGCATCCACCGCCTGCTGCAGGCGCTGGCGCGGCTGGCGGGCGACGCGCCGGTGCTGCTGGAGGTGGCGGGCAGCCTGGAGGCGGACCCGGCCTACGTGCGGCGGCTGCGCGCGTTCGTCAGGCGCCACCGGCTGGGCGAGCGGGTGGTCTTCCACGGGCAGCTGGATGCGCCGGCCCTGGCCGCGCTGCTCCGGCGGGCGCAGGTGTTCGCGCTGCCGTCCGACCGCGAGTCGTATCCCATCTCGGCCATCGAGGCGCTGGGCTTCGGCCTGCCGCTGCTGATCACCAGCGAGGGTGGCACCGCCGAGCTGCTGGGGAC
>JBKPRZ010000355.1:0-5219 GCA_046734815.1 Myxococcota bacterium
GCCGTGCAGACCGCACCCGCGGGCAGACGGGCCTGCACCCGCTGCAGGCGGGCGATCAGATCGCGGGTGTCGTGGCGTCGGGACCAGACCGGCGCGGCCAGGGCGGCGATCCCGACCAGGGCAAACGCGCAGGCATGAAGGCGTCTACGAGGTGACAACAGCTGAATATCCTCCTGGGGCCCTTCACCACCACCCGCTGGCCAGCGGCATTCTGTGACGAAGCGGGGAGGTGAGGTCAAGCGTCGCCGCCGACGCAGTCGCACGTGAGGGCGGCGATCAGCCGTCCGGGGTCGCGCGCATGCGGTCGAAGATCGCGCCCGCGCAGGCCCCCACCATCAGCAGCCCGCCCGCGGCAAACAGGGCGATGGAGGCGTTTCCCCAGATCCGGCCCGGGTCGCCGAGGGCGCAGGCGGGCTCGTGGACGGCGTGCTCGGGATCCGCGCAGCGCTGCGCGTGCCGGGCGGCCAGGCCGACGGCGTTCTTCAGCGCGAAGGCCCCGGCCAGCGACGCGAGCAGGCTGAGCCCGGCCAGCGCCAGCAGCAACGACCGGCGGCTGCGCGGCAACACCGCCGTCGCGGGCATCACCATGGTCGGACTCCTCGGTGCGATGCGATCCTGCTCATGCAGCCACTCCGTCCAATGGACTTTGCGAGCTGGCGCGGCAATCGGGCGCCAAAGTTCGCTTGACCGTCTTCGGCCAAAAGCGCACCGTCAGCGTACATGTCGCCGCGGTTCCAGGTAAAGCGTTTCGCCTTCGTCGGCGTTGTCCACATTTGGTGGATGACCCGTTCGGGGGAGGGCGCGACCGGTCCATAGCGACGCACGACACAAGCCCTCTCCCGAAGTCGAAAGGGAGACGGCTCGCAAGTTCGTAGCAGCTCCCGTCGACGTCAGGGCAGGGCCGGGAGCTCCGATGTCCACCGCTGCACACATATCGCCGTCACCGTCCGTATCACCGCTGGCCGTGCCCGCCTTCCGCGCCCTGCTGTGGGCGCAGGCCTGCTTCGGGGTCGCGTTCTCGACGTTCCTGATCCTCCCGAAGTTCCTGGCGGTGCACCTGCATGCCGGGCCCTCGCAGGTCGGGTGGATCATGTCCACCGCCTCGCTGGCCAACGTGCTGTCGGTGCGGCCGGTGGGGCTGGTGGCGGCGCGCTGGGGGGCACGCCGCACCCTGGCCCTGGCCAGCCTGTTCATGGCCGCCGGCGCGCTGGGCTTCACGCTCGTCTCGTCGGTGGGGCCGCTGGCCTTCTTCTGTCGCGTGCTGCACGGGCTGGGCTGGGCGTTCATGTTCTCGGCCAGCGGCTCGCTGGTGCTGGCCCTGGCCCCGCCCGGCCGCCTCAGCCAGGCCATCGCCCTGCACGGCAGCTCGAACCTGGTCAGCAACGCCATCGGTCCGGCCCTCGCCGAGCTGGGCATCGCCGCGCTGGGGCCGGCGCCGGTGTGGGCGGCCGCCGCCGCGGTGGCGATCCTGGGGGCGTGGCTCTGCTCGCGCATCGACGTCGCCCCCGCCGTCCCGGCGCCGTCCGGCGGGCGCCGTCCGGACGTGCGCGACTCGTTGCCCACCTTCCTGCTGTTCGTGGGGGTGATGGTGGGCGTCGCCAGCGGCACCATGCTGGTCTTCCACCAGCCGCTGGCGCTGGCCCGCGGGGCCGAGCGGATCAGCGGGTTCCTGGTGGCCTACACCATCGGTGCGGTGGGCGTGCGCGTGACCCTGGGGCGGCTGGCCGATCGGGTGGGGCCCCGGCGGGTGGCGGCCAGCAGCTTCATCGCTTATGGCATCGTCGTCGCCGCGATGGTGGCGCTGGTGCCGGCGGCGCTGCCCATCTACGGCGGCCTGTTCGGGATCGCCCACGGTCTGTTCTGGCCGTCGTTCCTGGCGCTGGCGCTGCAGAGCGCGCCGCCGGCGATCCGCGATCGCACGCTGGCCTGGGTGAACGCGTCCTACAACGCCGGTGTCGTCTCGGTCGCGGGCCTGGGCTTCGTCGCCGAGCACGCCGGCTTCGCCTTCGTGTTCATCCCGGTGGGCCTGCTGGTCACCGGCACCGGCCTGGCCCTGCGCCGGCGCTGAGATCGCCCCGCCGGTAGCGGCGATCTCGCCGGCGGGGTAGATTTCGGCCTCTCCCGATCCGTCCACCCGCTCACACGCGAGGTCACCATGCGCGCTTCCGTGATCGCCGTTCCCGCCGTGCTCGCCTGCGCGGCCCTGGCCACCGCCGTGGTCTGGGCGGCGTCCGCCCCCGCCCCGAACCGCAACGTGCGGGCCGTCAAGACCGTCGACGACCTGCCGGTGATCGAGTTCGAGAAATACACCCTCGAGAACGGACTGCAGGTGATCCTGTCCGAGGACCACCGGCTGCCGCTGGTGGCCTTCGACCTGTGGTTCCACGTCGCCGCCAAGAACGAGGTGCCCGGGCGCACCGGGTTCGCCCACCTGTTCGAGCACCTGATGTTCGCCGGCACCAAGCACATCCCCCGGGGCATGGCCGACAAGCTGGTCGAGGGGGTGGGGGGCACCGATTCCAACGGCAGCACCGACTTCGACCGCACCCGCTACTTCTTCACCCTGCCGTCCAACCAGCTGGAGCTGGGGCTGTGGATCAAGTCGGACATGATGGGCTACATGATCGACGAGGTCGATCAGGTCGCGCTGGCGAACCAGCAGGACGTTGTCCGCAACGAACGGCGGCAGCGCACCGAGAACCAGCCCTACGGCATCGTGCAGGAGGCGCTGTTTCACCAGCTGTTTCCCAAGGAGCACCCGCACCACGGCGTGGTGATCGGCTCGCACGCCGACATCCAGGCGGCCAACTTCAAGGACATCAAGAGCTTCTACAAGACGTATTACCGGCCCAACAACGCCAGCCTGGTGCTGGTGGGCGACTTCGAGAAGGCCCGGGCCAAGCAGCTGATCGAGAAATACTTCGGTCCGCTCAAGGGCGGCGAACCGCCCCCGCCGGTGACGGCCACGCAGCCGAAGATCACGGCCGAGAAGCGGGTGACGGTCACCGACCAGATCGAGCTGCCCCGGGTCTACCTGGGCTGGCACACGCCGGCGGCGATGAAGCCGGGGGACGCCGAGCTGGACCTGGCCGGTTCGATCCTGGCGGGGGGCAAGTCCAGCCGGCTGTACAAGACCCTGGTCTATGAACGGCAGATCGCCCAGGACGTCAGCGCCTCCCAGTATTCGCTGACCCTGGGGTCGATCTTCACGATCGAGGCCACCGCCCGTCCCGGGCACACCGCCGTCGAGCTGGAAAAGGCCATCGACGACGAGCTGGCCAAGCTGACCACCATCCCACCCAGCGAGGAGGAGCTGACCCGCGCCCGGAACACGCTGGAGACGCGCCTTTACAACAGCCTCGAGAAGGTGCTGGGCATCGCCGAGCAGCTGAACAGCTACAACCAGCTGGCGGGAGACCCGGGATTTTTGCCCAAGGATGTGCAGCGCTACCGGGCCATCAAGCCGGCGGACATCACGCGCGTGGCGGCGGCGCAGCTGCGCAGGCAGGCGCGCGTGGTGGTGGTTGCGGCGCCTGGCAAGCAGGTGCTGCCGCCCGAGGTGCCCACCCCGGCCATTCCCAAGAGCTCGGACAAGTCCGAGCGCGAGGCGGTCAACGAAGATCAGCCCTGGCGCGGCCAGCGGCCCAAGGCCGGCCCGGCCAGCCCGCTGGTGTTGCCGACGGGCAAGTCGTTCCGCCTGCCCAACGGGCTGACCGTGGTGCACGTTCCCAACCCGGGCGTGCCGGTGGTCAGCGCGACCCTGGTGGTCAAGGCGGGGGCCGACGCCAACCCGGGCGAGCGGCCCGGGCTGGCCGGCTTCACCGCCGCCGTGCTGCAGGAGGGGACCAAGAATCGCTCGGCGCTCAAGCTGGCCGACGACATCGCCACCCTGGGGGCGGCCTTCGACGTGCGCGGGGGCAGCGAAGATTCGAAGGTGTCGATCGGATCATTGCGGAAGAACTTCGATGCCTCGCTGGAGATCCTGGCCGACGTGCTGATGAACCCGGCCTTCGCGCAGGAGGAGATCGATCGCCAGAAGAAGAGCCGCCTGGCCAGCCTGGTGCAGCAGCACGAGAACCCCAACGCCACTGCCAACGTGGTGGCGGCGGCGGCGCTGTTCGGCGTCGACCATCCGCTGGGCAAGAGCGCGCTGGGCACCGAGGCGGCCATCCAGGCCACCACCCGCGAGGACCTCGAACGCTTCTGGCGGGCGCATTATCGGCCCGATCAGGCGGCGCTGGTGGTGGGCGGCGACATCGAGTTCGAGGAGCTGAAGAAGTCGGTCACCGCGCGGCTGGGGGCCTGGAAGGCGGAGGCCAAGGCGGGCAAGACCGCGCTGCCGAAGCCGGCGACCACGCCGGCGCGGCTGGTGCTGGTGGACAAGCCGGGGGCGGCGCAGACGGCGCTGCAGGTGGTGCAGCTGGGGCCGCGGGCCACCGATCCGGACGTGCCCGCGCTGACGGTGATGAACGCGGTCCTGGGCGGCAACTTCACCAGCCGGATCAACCACACCTTGCGCGAGGTGAAGGGCTACAGCTACGGCGTCTACTCGGGCTTCAGCCCCGGGCGGGAGGTGGGCATCTTCGCCGTGCGCGGCGGCGTCCGCACCGACGTGACCGCTCCGGCGCTGACCGACCTGTTCGCCGAGATCGAGGGGGTGCGGGCCAAGCCGGTCCCCGGCGAGGAGCTGCAGGACGCGCGCAACTCGCAGCTGCTGTCGCTGCCCGGGATGTTCGACACCAACGCGGTCATCTCCGGCAGCTTCGCCTCGGCCTGGTCGCGCGGGCAGGGGCTGGACTACTACGCCAAGCTGCCCGCGCGGCTGGCCAAGGTGGACGCCGCCACCGCCCAGCGCCTGGCCCGCAAATACGTGGTGCCCGACAAGCTGGTGGTGGTGGCGGTGGGCGACCGGGCCAAGATCGGCGCGGCGCTGGAGGCCGTGCGCAAGCCGGTGGAGGTGCGCGATGCGGACGGGAACGTGCTGAAGGGGAGCGCCGCCGCGAAGTAGGCGAACCGATCAGGGCCTTCGGCGCACGCGGGCGCGGCGCACGAGCGCGGCGAGGATCAGCGCCGAGGGCCAGGCCGGCAGGCCGGACGAGGGCGGGCGCGCGCCGGTGGTGCAGGCGCAGCCGGCGGCCTCGTCCAGCGAGGCGCCGGAGGCCGACGGGAACGACGGATTGGTGCCGCCGGTGGTGCCGGGCGGCGGGACATTGCCGCTG
>JBKPRZ010000356.1:0-6280 GCA_046734815.1 Myxococcota bacterium
GCCGAGAGTAACGATGCCTAACACGTCACGCTATGCGTAGTAAAATGATTTATTTTTGCTCAATCCTCCCATGAAGCGGATTACAGCCCCTGGTGATCAAACGACGACTCACAACCGCGAATGCGACAGCTGTCAGCCGTAGTGGTCGCGGTCAGCGCTGGCTCTCGCGGGTCCAGGTGGCGCGCAGGGCGGACAGGGCTTCGCGGGGGTCGACGGGGGTGGGGCCGCGGAAGAAGGAGAGGCGGCGTTCCAGCATCCAGGTGACCCGGCGGTGCAGGGGGATGGCCAGGAATTCGTCGATGGTGAGGTCGCGGGGGGTGGGGTCTTCCTGCACCCGCACGCGATCGAAAGGGAGCGGCGGCATCAGTTGTTGAGGACGGCGTCGCGGGTGCTGGCGACGATCGCGAGGGCTTCGGAGATCAGGGGCGCGGCGACGCCCAGCTCCTGCAGGGTCCGTTCGAGGTGGCCGGCCACGGCGTCGAAGTGCACCTGGCCCAGGCCGCGGGCGCGCAGGGGGGCGTGGGCGGTGCGGAGGTCGCGGCCTCGGTACTGGTCGGGGCCGCCGAAGGCCACGGTCATGAAGGCGACTTGCTTGCGGACCTGCGCGGGCATGTCCAGGCCCGCGAAGAAGGGACGGGTGAGCGGGTCGTCCATCACCTTCTTGTAGAAGAGGTCGACGGCGGCCATCACAGCCGCTTCTCCGCCGATCCGTTCGTACAGGCTCTTTTGATTCGTCATGGCGCGGCTGCTCCTGTTGCGGTGCGTCGATGCCGCGCCCGAATGTCCGGCGAGGGTTCTGACGTCCTCTTCTTCCCTGGCACCGCGGAGATGGGCATGTCCAGGTGAAACCGGCGGCGGCGGGACCACCGGCGCGGAATCAGGGCCGCAGAAGAAACTCAGGTATGCCTTGCAGCATGTGGGTTGGTGTGGCTTCCGCGGGAACTCAAAAGGGGTTAAAAGCCTGAACCGGTAACCCGCGCTCGAGCCTCTCCTGCGTCGAGGCACGGCGCTTCCAGAGTGTGCCCCGCTCGGTCCCGATAGGCTCCAGCGGCCGCCATCACAAGGAGTACGACATGAAAAAAGCCGAGAAGAAAGTGATGTCCGGGTTGTTCGTGCTGCTGGCTGCCTCCGTTTTCGGATGCGCCGGCTCGATGGATGAGCCGAATCCCATCATGCTGGCGATGGGCACGGGCCCGCTGGTGGTGTACCCGACGCCCTATGCGGCGAACAACCCCGCCCGGGCGACGGAGCCGAACCCGATCCCGAACAACGCGACCGCGGCGGCGACGGCCTGGAACGTGGGCGGCAAGCTGAAGCTGGCCCTCGCGGTCGCCGGGATGCCGCCGAACCGTGGCTTCGGCTCGCACCTGCACCGGCTCGCCTGTGACGACATGAAGGCGGGTGGGCATTACCAGAACAACCCGTACCCGACCGGCACCATGCTCGCCCAGGACCCGATGTACGCCAACCCGGACAACGAGGCCTGGCTGGATTTCACCACCGGCGCCGATGGCAAGGCCACCATCGAGATCACCTCGAAGTGGCTGCCCCGCGCGACCGAAGCCAAGTCGATCATCATCCACGACATGAAGACGCTCGAGGGTGGCAAGGCCGGTGACAAGCTGGCCTGCCTGCCGCTCGGCCTGCCGTAACCTGATGTAACCTGCTGCAACCGCAGCCCCGGGGCGCCGTCGATCGAATGATCCGGCGCCCCTTTCTCGTGCCCGCCGGACGCTAAAGATCGCCGGTCGCCCGGCCGATTTCGTGACCCACAAAGTCGCGTCTGGCGGCGGGTGAACCGGCGGCCGTTGCGACCTCCGATTCACGAGCATGGAGATCGCGCGGCGCCAGAGGACGTATCGGCGGTGGGCACCGGTTGCCGCCGCGCTGGTGCTCTCGGGCGCGGCCAGCGCGGCCCACGCGGATTCTGCGGCGCCCGGCGAGCCGCCCCAGGCCTGGGCGGCGCCTCCGCCCGAGCCGGCGGCGAGCCCCCCGGTGGGGCTGTCGCTGGGGATCGGGCTGGGGGTGGCGCTGGCGCCGATGGCGATCGGCGGTGGGCTGGCGGCGCGGTCGAGCGCGGGGACGACCCGGCGGCGCTCGCTGGAGCTGCTGGCCGGCGGACTGGCGCTGGCGCCGGTGGTGTCCCACATGGTGGCCGGCGAGTGGTCGCGGGCGGTGGTGTTCGGCGGGATCACATTCACCGCGGCGATGCTGGCGACGGCGTTGCTCGAGAGCGTGAACGTCATCCTCGACGACACCAAGCACCCGGCCTGCATCCTGCTGGGCGGCACCCTGGCCGGGCTGCTGGTGGCGTCCGGGTCGGGGCTGGCCGACAGCCTGATGGCGGGCGAACGCGCCGGCCGGCGCGCGCGGGTCGAGCTGCGGCCGTCGGTGGGCAAGGGAACCCTGGCGCTGGCGCTGCGGGGCCGGCTGTGAAGCCAGGGGCAGCGGCCGTGACGTCAGCGGGAGGGGCCCCGGGGTGGTGGCGGCGGATGGCCGGCGCGCTGGCGGTGCTCGCGCTGGCGTCGGCGGTGGCGGGCTGCGCGGTGGTGCCGCGGAACAGGCGGGCGCGGCTGGCGGACCCGATGATGCGGCTGGAGCAGGACGGGCTGGAGGCGCACAAGCGCAGCAAGTTCTATTCGACCCGGGGTGGAGCGGCGGGAGGAGACGGGGTGCCGGCGGGCGGCGGCTGCTCGTGCCAGTGATGCGCGTCCTGGTGGTGGCGCTGCTGGTGGCGCTGCCGGCGCGCGCGGACACGCCCGCGGGGGCGGACGGGGACACCGTGTTCTCGCAGGGGATCCTCGACGACCCGGACGCGTTCCGGATCGAGTCGATGCGCTTCCGCTTCAGCTACTTCGACCAGCAGGGGCACGGCTACCAGTCGCAGGCCGACCGGGCCACCGCCGCGGTGCCGGGCAGCGAGCGGCTGACGGTCAAGCAGTACCAGGGCGAGGTGGTGGCCCGCCAGGGCAAGTTCACCCACACCTTGTGGGTGCCGGTGGACGTGGTGACCGGCGCGTCGCCGGACGCGCTGGATGCGGTGTCGGGGTCGTCGCGCGTGAACGAGGCGGGCACGGTGGATCTGTCGACCACCTACCACGCCAGCGAGGCCGGCGAGCTGTCGGTACGGGCCGCCTTCCACGTCGAGGAGCCGTTCCGGTCGTGGCTGATGGGGGTGGGCGGGGCGCGCTCGTTTGCCGACGGAAACACCACGCTGGCGGGCAGCCTGAACCAGGCGTTCGACTGGTTCGACCGGTTCGACCTGCACGGCAAGCGGCAGGGTGCCGTGTTCCGGTCGTCGACCAACGCCAACCTGTCGCTGACCCAGCTGCTGTCGCCCACCACGGTCGGGCACCTGAGCTACGGCGTGACCCTGCAGGTGGGCGAGCTGTCGAACACCTGGAACGTGGTGCCGCTGGCGAGCGGCGAGCTGGGGCGCGAGCAGGTGCCGACCCTGCGCCAGCGGCACGCCTTCTCGGGGCGGCTGGCGCAGGCGTTGCCGTGGCGGGCGGCGCTGAAGGCGCTGTACCGCTATTACCTCGACGACTGGGGGGTCCGGGCGCACACCGTCGAGGGACAGCTGAGCCAGCGGCTGCTGCGCTGGGCGCATCTGCGCGGCACCTACCGCCGCGACTTCCAGACGGGGGCCCGCTTCTTCAGCCTGGCGGCGCCGATGGAGGCCTGGGCCTGGCGCACGGCGGACAGCGACCTGGCGCCGTTCGCGGCGGCGACTTACGGGCTGATGCTGGCGCTGGACCTGGATTTCGTCCCGGGGCTGGAGTCGCTGCACCTGGACCTCGGCTACGAGCGGTACGTCCGCAGCAACGACCTGCGCGCGATGGTGTACACATGTTCGCTCGGATTGTCCTTCTAGCGGTGCTGGGGTCGGTGGGTTGCGCGGCGGCGCGGCCGGCGATCGAGACGGGGCCGCACGCGCCCGTTTCCCTGCCGGCGGTGCAGCTGCAGACCCTGGAGGGAACCGCGACCGGGCTGGAGGCGGCGCTGGGTGGCCGCGTGGCGCTGGTGGCCCTGTGGGCGACCTGGTGCAAGGGCTGCACGAGCGAGCTGGACGCGTTGACCCGGCTGTCCGAGCGGGCGACGGCGCTGGGGGCGGCGGTGATCGGCGTGGCGGTGGGCGAGACGCGCGAGGCGGTGGCGGAGTTCGTGTCGCGGCGGCACCTCGCCTATCCGCAGCTGGTGGACGAGACCTTCCAGCTGGCCGGAGCGATCGGGCAGGACCGGATCCCGGCGACCCTGGTGCTCGACCGGCAGGGGCGCATCATCTATATGGGCGGGGCGCTGGACGGCAAGGCGCTGGCGGCGCTGCACGCGCAGATCAACGAGCCGCCGGCGCTGCACTCGCGGCTGCCGTGATCGGCGGCCGTCTCGCCATCAACGAGCGGCCGTGAGCTTCAGGGTGTGGGTGGCCGGGCCCGGCAAGAACGGCGAGGGGTTGCCACGGGCCCAGTCCTGGTGGCCGGCCAGGTAGAAGGGCGACAGGGGGTGGCCGCTCTGGCCGCCCGGCATGTGGAACAGACCGGTGGCCTCGTGGCCGGGTGACACCACCATGCGCTCGGAGGCGCCGAAGCTGCGGCCCTGCACGCGCGGCATGAAGGTGTCGCCGGGGAGCGGCTCGGCCGGCGCGTCCAGCCAGCGCCCCAGCAGCGGCAGGGCCCCCGACAGCGGGTGGCGGATGCGGGGGATGTTGCGCTCGCCCCAGGTGCGGGCGGACAGCGGCGGGCGCAGCGAGGCGATCAGATCGTCCGCGGCGGCCAGCTCCAGGGCGCGCCAGCTGGGGAAGGGCGGCGGCAGCAGCGAGGCGGGTTTCTCGTCGGGCAGGCGCAGCAGGTAGCCGTCGATGTGCGGGGTGAGCGCCTCGCGCCGGAAGGCGGCGGCGTCGTCGCCCAGCGGGCCCAGCCAGGCGGTGTGCACCAGGTCGGAGAACAGCCAGCGGTAGCCGCGCACCAGACGGTAGGCGGTGCTGTCCACCGCCGCGCGCCCGGACCAGCGGCGCACCTGGTCCCGCAGGGCGGCGCGCGCGGGGCGCTCGGCGACGGCGGCGTCATCCAGAAGGGCCAGCAGGTGCCGCTGCCAGCGCTCGAGCAGGCGCGAGCGATCGTCCAGCTGGATCGCCAGCAGCGCCTTCTCGTCGGCCAGCGGAAGTGCCAGCAGGTCGTCGCGCACCTGCTGGGCGCGGGCGCCGTGGTCGTAGCCGCCGTCGCCGACCCGGGCCAGCGCCTCGCCGCTGACCACCCGGTTGTTGGCGGTCCAGATCCGGCCGGCGGGCGGGTCGAGCACCTGCGGGTATTGTTCGGGCGGCAGGTACCCTTCCCACAGGGGGGTGCCCTCGGACCAGGTGCGCGGCACGCGGCCGTCCCAGCCGGCCCGCTGCGGGATGGCGCCGGCGATGGTCCAGCCGATGTGGCCGGCGTCGTCGGCGACGACGAAGTTCTGGGCGGGCAGGCGCACGCGGCGGGCCACCGCCAGGGCGGCGGCGACGTCGGTGGTCTGCTCGAGGTCCAGCAAGCCGACGTTCATCGCCTGCTGCGGGTCGTGCGCCACCCAGCGGTAGGCGTAGGGGCGCCCGTCGTGGGTGCGCCCGAGGACCGGGCCCCAGATGGTCTCCTGCACGGTCAACGCGACCGCGGGCTGGCCGGCGACTTCGATGCGCTCGGTGATCTCCTCGAAGGGGCGCTCGCCACCGGGCGCGCGGTAGCGGCCGGGCTGGGCGGTCTGCAGCGGCACCAGATCGCTGCTGTCGATGTACGAGTTGGTGAAGCCCCAGGCGATGTGGCCGTTGCTGCCGGCCACCATCAGCGGCACGCCGGGGAGGGTGACGCCCGTGACCACCACCGGTCTTCCGTCCGGGCCCGGGTAACGCAGCTGCGCCCGGAACCAGATGTTGGGGACGCCCAGCCGCAGGTGCATGTCGCTGGCGAGCAGGGCGGCGCCGGTGCGGCTGTGTTGGCCGTCGACCGCCCAGTTGTTGCTTCCGGGGCGCTGCTCGTCGGCGGGCAGGTGGTGGCCGGCGGCGTCGGGCAGTGCCCCTGGTCGCCAGCCGGCCAGGTCCGCGGCCGAGGGCAGCGGCGGCGTGGGCAGGGGGTCGCCCAGCAGGGGCGCATCCCAGCTGCTGCCCTGGGCGGTCAGCAGCGCAAACAGGGCGGGGGGCAGCTTGCCGCGGGCGCGCTCGCGGGCATCCTCGGCGGCGCTGGGCTCCTGCAGGGCGAAATACATGGCGTAGACGGCCAGGAAGGCGTCTTCCTCCTGCCAGGGCCGAGGC
>JBKPRZ010000357.1:0-7916 GCA_046734815.1 Myxococcota bacterium
GTCCGGGTCGTCCAGCAGGCGCCAGGTGCCGTACACCATGCGGGACAGCTCCGGGCCGGTGGAGCTGAGCGGAACACGGGGAACCATGGAGGGACTTTCGCCCGGACGGAACGGTCGTGCAATCGTTGAGGGGTCTGTCGCCAAACCGCGCGAGGCGGTAAGCTCCGGCGGTGAAATTCGTCGTCGACGACGCGCCCACCGCCGCGCTGCTGGACCGTTACGGCTTCGACGGTGCCCTGTTCGAACGCCTCCGCCAGCGGCTGCGGGCCGGCGAGGAGGGAGCCCAGGCCAACGTCCTGCGCGGGCAGGTCGAGCCGCCGAGCCGCGAGGACCTGTACGCGCTGCCGCCGCGGGGAAGCGCGGCCTTCGCGGCGCTGGCCGCGCGCGGCGAGCGAGCGCTGGCCGCCGGCGAAGTGGGGGTGGTGATCCTGGCGGGCGGCATGGCCACGCGGTTCGGCGGCGGGGTCAAAGCGGCGGTGGAGGTCTGGCCGGGCTGGTCGTTCTTCGCGCTGAAGCTGGCCGACGTGCTGGGCACCAGCCGCCGGCTGGGCGCCCGCATCCCCGTGTTCCTGATGGTCAGCTTCGCCACCCACGACACGCTCGAGCAGCTGGGCCGCGGCGCCGCCACGCCGGCGGTGCCGGTCGAGACGGTCCCGCAGTTCGTGCTGCTGCGGCTGCGGCCGGACGGCGAATTGTGGCGGGGGGCGGACGGCAAGCCCTCGCCCTACGCCTGCGGCCACGGCGACTTGACCTTCGCGCTGCGAGCCTCGGGGGCGCTGGCCCGTTTCCGGCAGGCGGGCGGGCGGGTGCTGTTCGTCTCGAACGTCGACAACCTGGCCGCCACCCTGGAGCCGGCGGTGATCGGCGCGCACCTCGAGCGCGGCCAGGCGGTCACGGTCGAGGGGGTACGGGGCGAGCCGGGCGACGTGGGCGGCGCGCCCGCACGGGTGGACGGGGCGCTGCAGGTGGTGGAGTCGTTCCGTTTTCCGCCCAGCTTCGCCCAGGAGACGTTGCCGGTCTTCAACACCAACACCTTCGTGCTGGACGCGGCGGCGATCGACCGCGACTTCGACCTGACCTGGTTCCGCGTGCGCAAGAAGGTGGACGGGCAGGAGGCGATCCAGTTCGAACGGCTGCTGGGCGAAGTGACCGCCCACCTGCCCACCGGGTTGCTGGTGGTGCCCAGGCATCCGCCTGACGGGCGGTTCGAGCCCATCAAGGAGCCCGAGGACCTGGAGCGCCGGCGCGAGGGCATCCGCACCATCCTGGCCAGCCGTCAGGTGGTGGCGTAATCTGCCGGGTCACGCCATGCAGATCGCCGCCAAGTCCGTGGTCACCATCGAATACACCCTCAAGAGCGAGGCCGGGGACGTGCTGGACACGTCCGACGGCCGCGAGCCGCTGACCTACCTGCACGGGATGGGCAACCTGGTCCCCGGTCTGGAGCGCGCGCTGGAGGGCCACGGCCCCGGCGAGAGCCTGGAGGTGAACCTGGCGCCCGCCGACGGCTACGGCGACCGCGACGACAAGCTGGTGCGCAACGTGCCGGTGCGCAAGCTGGCCAGCGACAAGCCGCCGCAGGTGGGCCGGCGCTACCGGGCCCAGCTGGACGAGGGCATGGCGGTGGTGATGGTGACGGGGCTGAAGGGCGACTACGCCACCGTCGACGCCAACCACCCGCTGGCCGGCATGAGCCTGCACTTCCAGATCAAGATCACGGAGGTGCGGGCGGCGACCGAAGAAGAGCTGAAGCACGGCCACGTGCACGGCCCCGGCGACCACCACCACCACTGACGCCGCGGACGGGTCCGCGGGCGCCCAGGCCAGGAGGATCCATGGACTGCGACGTCATGATCATCGGGACCGGTCAGGCGGGCGTGCCGCTGGCGACCAAGCTGGCGGCGGCCGGCAAGCGGGTGATCGTGATCGAGCGGGCGGCGGCGGGGGGCACCTGTGTGAACATCGGCTGCACCCCGACCAAGTCGATGATCGCCAGCGCCCAGGCGGCGCACGTGGCGCGCACCGCCGGTGGGCTGGGGGTGCACGCGGGGGCGGTGACGGTGGACCTGCCCGCGGTGGTGGATCGCAAGGAGGCGATCGTGAAGCGCTGGCGCGAGGGGATCGAGCGCCGTCTCTCGGCCGAGCGGATCACCTTCATCCGGGGGCACGGGCGCTTCGTGGGGCCGCACGCGGTGGAGGTGGAGGGACGCCGGCTTTCCGGGGAGACCATCGTCATCAACGTGGGCGGGCGTGCGGACCACCCGCGGCTGCCGGGGCTGGACGAGGTGCCCTGGATGGACAGCACGCGGCTGCTGAACCTGCGGGTGCTGCCCGAGCACCTGCTGGTGATGGGCGGCGGCTACGTCGGCTGCGAGCTGGGGCAGATGGTCCGGCGCTTCGGGGCGGCGGTGACGGTGGTCGGGCGCCAGCCTCACCTGCTGCCCGCCCAGGATCAGGTGGTGTCCAGGGCCCTCGAGGAGGCCTTCCGCAGCGAGGGCATCGGACTGCGGCTGGGGGTGGCGGTGGAGGCGGTGGAGCACGACCAGAGCTCGGCGGTGATCCTGCGGCTGTCGGGCGGCGAGCGGCTGCGCGGCTCGCACCTGCTGGTGGCGACGGGGCGGCGGCCGAACACCGACGACCTCGGTTGCGAGGCGGCCGGCATCCACCTGGACGAACGGGCGCATATCGTGGTGGACGATCGGTACCGCACGAGCGTCGAGGGGGTCTATGCGCTGGGGGACTGCATCCCGGGGCCGCAATTCACCCACACCAGCTGGGATGATCACCGCCGCCTGCTGGCGATCCTGCAAGGACGGTCGCAGCCGGGTCGTTCCGGGGCGCTGGTCCCGTTCTGCGTGTTCACCGACCCGCAGGTGGCGGGGGTGGGACTGGGCGAGAAGGAGGCGCGCGCCGCCGGCGTGGCCTACGAGAAGGCGGAGATGCCGTTCGGGAACATCGCCCGCGCCACCGAGACCGGCCGCACCGCCGGGATCTGCCAGGCGCTGATCGATCCCGGCAGCGAGCGGGTCCTGGGCGTGCGCCTGGTGGGGTCGGAGGCGGGCGAGCTGGTGCACGTGTTCGTGGCGCTGATGCTGGCGCGGGCGTCCGCCCGGACGCTGGTCGACGGGCAGATCGTCCACCCCACCTTCGCCGAGGGGCTCCAGACCTTGCTGACCAAGCTGCCGAGATTCAGCTGATCGCAGTCAGGGATCGAGGGCGGACATGTCGGCGGTGCCCCAGAAGCCGGGCATGGGGCACATCTCGGGGCGCACGGGCTTGAGGTCGCCGTAGACGCCCCAGTACCAGCCGCCGCTGGGGTCCTGGGTCTGCTGCAGGAACGCGATCGCGTCCTCGGCGCCGCGGCGGTTGCCCATCCACTGGCACAGGCTGCGGTACATGCCGGTGGAGGTGACGTCGAAATACACCTCGGTGTTCTCCTCGAAGGCGTGGCCGCCGGTCTCGATGTCCAGGTAGGCGGGGACCGCCCCGCCCTCCACCTGCATCCAGTCCATGGTCTTGCGGGCCATCTCCACGTCCGCCCAGCGGCAGGCGCCCAGGGCCGCGCGCAGCACGTTGTCGCAGATGACCTGCTGGCCGTGGTAGGTCTTCCAGCGCTCGGCTTCGTATTTCTGGGGCGGGTAGCCGGGATCGTAGTGGTCGTGGAAGGCGCCGGCGGTGGTCTGGCTGCGCAGGTAGAAGCGGTAGGCCTTCTCGGCCTGGCGGCAGTAGGCGTTCTCGCGGGTGATGCGGCCCAGGCGGTGCAGGCCGCTGATCCACAACATCTCGACGTTGTTGTAGATCAGGTTGGAAAAATCGCCGGCCGCGGTGACGAACCACATGGGCGCGCCGTGGTCCTCCAGCCAGGTGCCATACTTGACCCCCTGGCACATCACCGTGCACAGCCAGGTGCCCACGCCGATGGCGGCGTTGAGCCACTCGCGGTTGCGGGTCCGCCGGTACAGCGACAGCAGGGCATCCATGATCACCAGGTTGTCGCCGGAGTAATAGCGCTCGCCGGCGACCCACTCGCCTTCGGGCGTGTGGTCGATGGCGCTGGGGAAGGCGCCGTACGAACGCTCCCAGGCGTCGTGGCGGTAGGTCTGCTGCCAGCGCAGCAGCGCCTCGCCGATCAGCGAGGCGTCAGCGACGCGGCCGCGGCCCATCAGCCAGATCATGGCCTTGCCGCACAACATGGGGTAAAGCCAGCTGCCGCGACGCTTGTCGGTGTCGTAGAAGTTGAACACCAGGTTGCGCACGCCGCGGTCGCGGGCCAGGCCCAGCTCGCCCATCCAGCGGTGGAACTTGCTGGCCATCGCGCCGCCGTCGCCGAACGCGTCCAGGGTGTAGACCGGCCGCACCAGGCCGGGGTACAGCACGCCGACGATGTCGCGCAGGGGATCGAAGTCGTCGATGGCGGCGCGCGCCCGGCGCGGCACCAGCGCGGCCGCGGTCAGGGCCAGCGCCCGCTGGGTGAAGATCCGTCGCCCGAACATCGCTGCGCGGCGGGGCGTCCCTGCCACCTCGGCATTGACATCGTCAGCCTGCGCGCCGGCCTTGAGCGCGCCGGCGTCGGTCGGTCTGGGTGCGAGGCTTTCGTTGTCCCACCCCCTGCAGCAGGATCGACATCATCTGGCGGGCCTGCGCCGGTCCGTCGGCCGCGGGGCCCAGCTGCAGGCGCGGCCCGATCACGCGCAGCAGGGCCTGGGCCGGGCCGGCCAGCACCATCATGCTCACCAGCAGCTGGGCCGGCGGGTGGGCGGGATCGAACAGCCCCGCCTGCAGGCCGTCGCGCACCAGCGCCAGCAGCAGCGGCAGGTGCCCACGCTGGAAGCGCTGGAACAGCTTCTCGACCCGCACCGGCGAGGCCAGCGCCTCGCGCAGCATGATCCGCCCGACCAGGATCTCGTCGGGGGTCAGCGCCCCCAGCCGGCGGTACAGCGCCTCCAGCCGCCGTTCGACCGGGAGGGCGGGGGCCAGCACCCTCTCCAGGTCCGCCAGCAGCGCGACGTACACCTCCTCGACCACCGCGGAGAACAGCTCTTCCTTGGTGGGGAAGTAGTAGTAGACCATCCCGATGCTGGTGCCGGCGTCCTCGGCGATCCGGCGCAGCGAGGCGCCGTCCACGCCCTCGTTGAGGAAGCGGCCGCGGGCGGCGTGCAAGATGCGCGGCTCGATGTCGCCCCGAGGACGCGCCATCAGTCGATCTTCTTCCGGAAGCGGAGCGAAGCCACCGCCACCAGCACCAGCAGGATGGAAAGCAAGGCGTACAGATCGGGGCGCAGGTCGGCGAGACCGGCCCCCTTGAGGGTGACTCCGCGGATGATGCGGAGAAAATGGGTCAGCGGCAGCGCCTCGGCAAGAAACCGGGCCGGCCGGGGCATCGCCTCGAACGGGAACATGAAGCCCGACAGCAGGATGTTTGGCAGCAGGAAGAAGAAGGACATCTGCATGGCCTGCTGCTGGGTCCGCGCCAGGGTGGAGAAGAACAGCCCCAGGGCCAGGTTGGCGGAGATGAACAGGAAGGCCAGGGCGTACAGCAGCGGGAGGGAGCCGCCGATCGGCACCCGGAACACCAGCGCGCCGGCCAGCAGGATCAGGCTCATCTGGATGTAGCCGATGATCACGTAGGGCAAGATCTTGCCCACCACCAGCTCGACCCGGCCCACCGGCGAGACGATCAGCTGCTCGAGGGTGCCGCGCTCGCGCTCGCGGGCGATGGCCATGGCGGTGAGCATCACCATGGTCATGGTCAAGATCACGCCCACCAGGCCGGGGACGATGAACACGGCGGTGCGCAGCTCGGGGTTGTACCAGACCGCCGGCTCCAGCCGCACGGGCTGCAGCGCCAGGGCGCGGCCCTGGGTCCGGGCGCTGGCCGCCACCAGCTCGGTCGAGCGGGCGGCGGCCAGACCGGCGGCGGTGTTGGTGGCGCTGGCCACCGTCTGGGGGTCCGAGCCGTCCACCACCAGCTGCACGGTGCTGGGCCGGCCGCGCTTGAGGTCCGAGGCATAGCCGGGCGGCATCACCAGGGCGGCGCGCGCGCGGCCGGTGCGCAGGGCGCGGGCGATCTCGTCGTAGCTGCCGACCGCGCCGGCCAGATCGAAGAAGCCGGTGGCGGCCAGGCTGCGCGGGAAGTCGCGGGAGGCGGCGGAGCGATCCTGATCGAACACCACCAGGGGCAGGTGGCGCACGTCGCTGTTGATGGCGTAGCCGAACAGCATCAGCTGCATCAGCGGCAGCACCAGCACCATGCCCAGGGTCAGCCGATCCCGCCGCAGCTGGATCAGTTCCTTCCAGGCGACGGCCAGTGGACGCCCCAGAGCCATCAGGCCGCCTCCCTCTCGCGCAGCTGCTCGTCGGTGCGCACCATGGAGACGAAGGCGTCCTCGACGGTGACCCGGGAGGGCTGCGCGGGGCCGTGGCGGAGGCCGGCGGCGGCGAGCACGCGCTCGACCACCGCGGTGGGGTCGGCGCCCTCGCGGGTGGCCACGCGCAAGGTGGCGCCGTAGTGGGCCACCTCCTCCACCTGCGGATCGGCGCGCAGGGCGCGGGCGGCGGCCAGCGGTGATTCGGCCTGCAGCTCGGCGGCGCGCAGGTTGCGGCGGTCGACGATCTGCTCGGGGGTGCCGATGTCCAGCACCTTGCCTCGGAAGATGAAGGCCAGGCGGTGGCAGCGTTCGGCCTCGTCCATGTAGTGGGTGGTCATCAGGACGGTGGTGCCCTCGGCCGCCACCAGATGGATCTGCTCCCAGAAGTCGCGGCGGCTGACCGGGTCGACGCCGGCGGTGGGCTCGTCCAGGAACAGCAGGGGCGGCTGGTGGATGGTGGCGCTGGCCAGGGCCACCCGCTGTTTCCAGCCGCCCGACAGCGTGCCGGCCAGCTGCCCGCGCCGGTGCTGCAGGCCCGCGCGTTCGAGGGCGGTGTCGACGCGGGCGCGGCGCTGCTGGCGGGACACGCCGTAGATGCCGGCGTAAAAGCGGAGGTTTTCCTGCACGGTCAGATCCTCGTACAGGCTGAACCGCTGGGTCATGTAACCGATGCGGCTCTTGATCTGCTCGGACTGGCGCGGGAGCTCGAAGCCGACCACGCGCCCGGTGCCGCTGGTGGGATCCAGGATCCCGCACAACATGCGGATGGTGGTCGACTTGCCGGCGCCGTTGGGTCCCAGCACGCCGAAGATCTCCCCGCGGTAGACGGTCAGGGTGGCGTCGCGGACGGCGACCAGGTTGCCGAAGCGTCGGGACAGGTGCTCGGTGACGATCACCGGCTCGCGGTCGACGGTCATGGCCGCGCGTCCCCCGCCAGCGGGCCGCCGCCGCCCGCGCCCTCGAACCGTACGAACACCGGGATGCCGGCGTGCAGGCGGCCCTGCGTGTCCTGGAAGCGGACGCGCACGCGCACGACCAGGTTGCTGCGCTCGCTCTGGCTGAAAAGATAGCGGGGGGTGAACTCGGTCCGCCGGCCGATCACCTCCACCCGGCCGGGCAGGCCCGTTGCCAGGCTGTCGGCCCGGGCCACCGCCGGGCTGCCCAGATGCACGCCGCCAATCTCGGCCTGGGGCACGAACACCTCGGCGTAGGGGCGGTCCACGTCGGCGACGGTCACCACCGCGGCGCCCGCCGGGGCCATCTCGCTGGCTTCCAGGTGGACCTGCAGCACCTCGCCGTCGGTGCCGGCCACCAGGCTGTGACGGCTGATGCGCTCGCGCTCCAGCTCGGCGGCCGCGCGGGCCGCCTCCAGCCGGTGCTGCGCGGCCTGCACCTCCTGCGCCCGCGCGCCCCGGCTGAGCGCCTGCAGGTTCTCTTCCAGCCCGCGGCGCTCGGCCCGGGCGCGTTCCAGCTGCGCCTCGGCCTCGTCGAGAGCGGCGCGGGTGGTGGCGGCCGCTTCGGTCAGCCGGCGCATGCGCTCGGCGTTCC
>JBKPRZ010000358.1:0-11054 GCA_046734815.1 Myxococcota bacterium
GGCCACTCGCGGGCGATGTCCAGACCGTTGGCCATCGGCTTGCCGGTGGTGTCGTACTCGGCCAGACCCTTGGCCGTGGCGATCACGTCGGCGAAGGTGGTCCAGTTCGGCCGCATGCCGGCGCCGTACTTCTCCTCGTACTTGGTCATGTTCACGACCAGGCCGCCGTACTCGAGGTTGTATTCGACCGGGATGCCCTTGATCTTGCCGTCGCACGTCGAGCCGGCCAGCGGCGCCTTGAAGAACGTGTTCTGCGCCTCGCTGGCGGTGAGGACGTCGGCGGGGACGTCCGTCAGCTGGTCGGCGAAGGTGCACACCCAGGAGGGCTGCACGCGAACGATGTCGTAGTTCAGGGTGCCGTTCTTCAGCTGCGACAGCAGCATCTCCTGCAGGTTGGCGTAGGGCACCGTGGTGGGCGTGATCTTGACGTCCGTGTGAGCCTTCTCGTACTCCTCGATGAAGGCCTTGTCCGCGTTCTGATAGGGCACGCTGTCGTGTCGCACGAGCGTGACTTCGGTAGTCGTGGGCGGCTTGCTCTCGTCGCCGCCACAAGCGGGCGCGAGCAAACCGAAACAAGCCAGCCAATACAGTTTCTTCATAAAGGTCCTCATTTCTCTCCGTTTGCGGGGTTCCGCAGCTACACATCGAAATACGCGGGCGCAACCTTTAGGGGCGACCGTGCGCGGATGGCTACTTGCAGTCGCTCTGGTGTCCGATGTCGGTGAACTGCGCACCGTCGACCGTCCACCAGCGCGTGCTGGCCGTGCGGGTCTGGCCGGAGGCGTCGAACTGGATCAAGCCGGACAGTCCGAAATATTCGATCTCCAGCCCGCGGCGGAGCAGATCCAGCCCCTGGTCCAGGTGGTCCCATTGCACCGGCGTGCCGCCGGCGCGGGTGACCGCGATGATGTGCGCGGCCAGGCCGGCGCGGTCGGGGATGGCGCCCTCCTTCTGATAGGCGCGCTCGAGGGCCAGCGCGACGATGGCGCCGGCGTCGTAGAACGGATAAGCGTCGTCCAGGGCGCTGTCCTGCCAGCGGCGCTGGAAGGCGGCCCGGAAGTCGGCGGCGCCCGTCACCGTTCCCGACGCCACGCCGTGGGCGCCCTGCAGGGCCCCGTGGGGGATCGACTCCAGGAAGGCGGGCGTGTGCAAGGTGGGCGACAGGTACCAGCGGCCGGGATCGTTCAGCGCGCCGATGGCGGTCAAGGCGTAGATCAGCGACGAGGCCGAAGTCGGGAAGGCCGCCAGCACATAAGCGTCGGCCGCCTCCAGATCCCGGGTCAGCGCGCGCACGCTGTCCTTGGTGGCCGCCTCGTTGTTGGGCAGGACCACCTTCGGCATCCCGTAGGTCAGCCCCAGGTCCCAGGACAGGGCGTTGTTCTGCCCCAGCGGATTCACCAGCAGCAGCGGCCGGGTGCGCCCGTCGGCGGCCAGCTGGGCCACCAGCTCGCAGGCCACCCGCCCGGTGCCCGGCCCCATCACGAACCAGCTGCTGGGCTTCCACTCGATGTCCGAGGAGGTGTTGAAGCTGGGCAACATCACCGTGCGGTCCATCAGATGCGTGCTCAGCTGGGTGGCCAGATCGGTGGTGTCGGGCCCGATGAACACCGCCACCCCGGCGTCGATCAGCTCGCGGGCCGGCTCGGCCACTTTGTCCAGGGCGCTGCGGGTGTCGCGGGCCAGGATGCGCAGCTGCCGCCCGCCCGCCACCCCGCCGGCGGCGTTGGCCGTCGCGATGGCCATCCGCAGCGCGCGTTCGGAGTTGATGCTATTGGCGGCCAGGTAGCCGCTGTACGACAGCAAGAGGCCGATCGGAATCTGCTCGCCGACCGGCGGCTCGCTCTCGCAAGCGAGCGCGCCGGCCAGCAGCAGGGGGAGGAGTGCCCTCCGGTTCATCTCAACGGTACTTCGCGAGCTCCGCGTTGGCCGCGGTCTGCATGTCCGTCAAGGCTTTTTCGATGGTCTTGCCGCCGGCGTCCGGTCCCTTCACGGCATCGAAGTAGTTGCTCACCATGATGCCCTCGATGGTCTCCAGCCCGGCCGAGGGGATGTAGCCCACCCAGCGGCCCTTCTCCAGCAGCGGCTGCACCTTGGCCAGCAGCGGATCGCCCGCGGCGGCGGCGGGGGTGCCGTTGACCTTCAGCGCCGGCAGCGACCCGGCCGTGGCGGCCCACTTGCGCATGTTCTCGGGCGAGAGGGCCAGGGCCTTGGCGATGGCCCAGGCGGCCTTGGCGTTCTTGCTGGTCTTGGGCACCACGAAGGAGAAGCCGGAGTTCTGCACGAACTTGTGCTCGGTGCCCACCATGGGCGGCAGGGCCACGAAGTCGTACTTGGTCGTGTTGCCCGAGGGCAGCTGCCCCACGGTGTTGGCCAGCGCCCAGGTGCCGGCGTAGCCCATCAGGCTCAGCGGCTTGGCGGCGTCCTTCCAGCCATAGTCGGTCGAGCCGCTGGCCAGCCGCACCGTCACGAAGGTGTTCATCGGCGGCACCAGCTCCTTGGGGAACATGACGTGGTCGGTGGCGATCCACTTGACCATCTCGGTCAGCGACTGCTTGGCGGCGTTGCTGGTGAAGTTGAAGGTGTGTCCCTTCGAGGCGTCGAAGGTCTCGCCGGCGCCGTCCCAGTACTTGCCGCCGTTCTGGAGGATCAAGCTGAGGAAGATGTGCTTGACCGGCTGGGGCCAGCCGTTGTCGATGTCCAGACCGTTGGCCTTGGGCGTCTTGCCGTCGGTGTCGTATTCGGTCAGCCCGCTGGCGTCCTTGATGAAGTCCGTCCAGCTGGTCCAGCCCGGGGCCCGGCCGAACTTGGCCTGGAACTTGGTGCTGTTGACCACCGCGCCGCCGTATTCGAGGTTGTACTCTTCGGGCAGGCCCTTCAGCTTGCCGTTGCAGACCGAGCCGGACAGCGGCGCATCGAAGAAGGTGTTCTGGGCCTCGGCCAGGGTGATCACGTCTTCGGGCACGTCCGCGAGGTTGTCGGCGAAGCCGCACACCCACGAGGGCGGGACGATGATCAGGTCGACGGCCAGCTGGTCGCGCTTCAGGTCGGCAACCAGGGTGGCGGTGAGGCTGGGGTAGCGGATGGTGGTGACGTCCACCTTGACGTTCGGGTTGTTCTTCTTGTAGTCGGCCAGGAACTCGTCGTCGGCCTTGGCATACGGCGGGTTGTCGTGGCGGAGGTACTTGATCGTTATCGTGTTGTCGACGGGGTCATCGCTGCAGCCCCCCGCCAGCGCCAGCAGGGGCGCCGCCCAAAGCAATCGTCTCAACATGGCCGGACTCCTTTTCCAGTGCCCAGGCCAAATCGTCCGACCTCAGGAGAAACCTTAGTCGCGCCTGGTCAGCGACGGGCGACTGCCGCTACTTGATGACCTTGGCCAGTCGGAGAAGGTCGCTGCTGAAGGCGGCGCCCTCGGCCTTGGCCGCGCCGAGGTTCACCATGATGGTCGGCTTGCCTTCCATGGGCAGCACCCCTACCGCCAGCCCGCGGGTGACGTGGTCCTCGCGGCTCCCGATGCTCAGCAGGTGGTGCTTGCGGGTGGTATCGATGATGGCGGGCAGGTCCGCCTCCAGCCCCGCACACACGTACAGGACGTCGATGCCCTGGCTGCCGACGGTCGATGACAGGGCCGAGCCCCCGGTGTAGCTCAGCGCCGTCACCTTGAGCGGCAAACCCTGCACCTTCACCGACCCGATCCCGCGGAAGGCCTTCAGCATGGCCGCCGACATCGTCTCCGAGGTCGAGTTGCCCGGCTTCACCAGGACGCCGATGGTCACATCGTCGCCGACGCGGGACTTGATCTCGTCGTCGTACGACAGCGCGCGCGCGAGGATCAGCACCTGCCGCTCGGGGGGCACATCTTGCTGCCCGCTGGCGGAGCCGGAAGCAATTGCGCCCAGCACCGTCAGGGCACCGAGCAGGCTGTGTCTCCAGAAACGCGGACTTCGGGTCACGTCGTCAATCCATTTCGGCCCGTCACGTTCCTTACACTAATCGTTCGAAGGTAGCGCTCGGGCCTACGTGGTTGTCTGCCCATCGACCCATCGCGGGCGGAGCTTTACCCCGCTCAGGGAATTCTCGAGATCGCCTCCGGAGGGCTTCTACGCTGTCTGTGACGATCGACCGGGGCCGGCTGTTCGCCCCGGGGGCGTGCAGGCCATTACCAGCGCACGTATGGGAACGGATTCTAAAGTCATGGTTAGGGGGTGCCGAGCTTAGGTCCCCGAGCCCTCGGGCGGGACCATGGCACTTTCCAACCCACCAACCGAACCCGGCACCACCCCCAGCAGCGAGCTGGCCGAGCTGGCCGCCCGCAACGAGGGACGCCTCGACGCCGACGGGGCCGAAGCCGCCGAGCAGAACGACCCGGCCCTGGCGTTGCTGTTCCTTCGGGTTGGACGCCGCTGGTTCGGGGTTCGTTCAGAGTCGGTGAGAGAAGTGAGCACCAAGGGTTACGTCACCCGCGTGCCCACCGCTCCCAGCTACGTCCTCGGTGTCACGCTGATCCGCGGGCGGCTGGTGCCGGTTGTGGCCCTGGAGGGCCTGCTGGGCGCGATCACCGCCGGCGACACGGCCCAGACCTTGCCCCGCCTGGTCATACTGCGGCACGAGGAGACCGAGATCGCGGTGGTGGCCGACGAGACCCGCGGCATCATCGAGCACCGCCTGCAGGACGCCGGCGACGGCAAACGGTCGGCCGACCGGCCGCGCTACCTGGGCTCCGAATTCACCTGGGAGGGCCGCCTGGTCTGCATGATCGACGTGCCGCTGCTGATCACCGAGGCCACCCCGCAAGGATCCGGCCGCCAGTGAACCCGGGAGAGCTCCGCCCGTGATCGTGCGGTCGTCCATCCCGATCCTGCGCTGCTCGGCCGCTGGGTTGCCCCTGGGTTTCTGCGCCGAGGAGGTGGCCGAGTTCCAGGCGCCCGCCGACCGCTCGCCCCACCTGGCCGCGCTGCTGGGGCTGGACCAGTCGACGCCCGCCGAGTCCGGCGGCGCCAGTGAACAGGCCAAGCGCGAGCGCAAGACCCTGCGCCTGCGCTCGGGCAACCGCGCCGCCCTGGTGATGGTGGACGGTCCGCTGAGCCTGCGGGCGGTCGGCCAGGCTGATCTGCTGGCGGTACCGCGCTGGCTGGGCAGGGGCCGGGTGGCGCCCATCATCGGATTTGCCGAGGAGGAAGGACGGGTGGTCCTGCTCCTCGACGTGACTGGCGTCATCGGCATGGTGGAAGGCGCCCGGGGGACGGAAACAAGGACGGGATCATGAAGAATCTGGGCAACAAGCTGGGCTTGCGTTCACGGTTGATGCTGACGATCTCGCTGCTGATAACGGCGATCGCCGGATTCTTCGCCTACTACTTCCCCAGCAAGCAGGAAGAGGCGGCCAACCTGGCGCTGGAGACGCGGGCGGTGGCGGTGTCGACCATCCTGGCCAAGCTGGTGGCGCCGGCGGTCGAGTTCGACGACGAGAAGGGCGGCACCTCCGAGCTCCGCAACGTCAAGGACCAGCCCGACCTGCTGTACATCCGGGTGCTGCGCCAGGACGGCTCGACCTTCTTCTCCCACCGGAGCAAGGGGGTCAGCGCCAGCCAGGAGCTGGTCGAGCCGGTGACCGAGCAGCGGATCACCAACCGCAGCGGGGCCCTGCATGTCAGCATGCCGTTGACCAGCAAGGACAGCCAGATCATCGGCACGGTCGTGGCGGGCTTCTCGCGACAGTCGATCGTCTCGACCCGCAAGCAGAGCGAGCGGGCGGCCTTCTTCGTCAGCGCCGGCATCTTCCTGATCGGCCTGGGGGTGGCCTGGGTGCTCAGCGTCGGCATCTCCAAGCCGCTGCACGACGCCTCCCGCCGCCTGTCGGTGCTGTCCCAGGAGCTGGTGGGCGCGGCCCGAGGGCAGGAGTCGGCCGGCGCCGAGCACGCCGCCGCCATCGAGGAGACCCGCCGGACCATGGAGCTGGTGCTGGGCTCGGCCCAGGAGATCGCCCAGAGCTCGAGCATGGTGCTGGGCAACGCCGAGCGGACGGTGCAGGGCAACCGGGACGTGGCCCAGCGGATCCGCGAGCTGAACACCCACGCCGAGAAGGTGGCCGAGGTGCTGGCCACCATCATGCAGGTGGCCGACCGCACCGACCTGCTGGCGCTCAACGCCGCGCTGGAGGGCACCAAGGCGGGCGAGGCCGGCCGCGGTTTCGCCCTGGTGGCGGCGGAGATGCGGCGCCTGGCCGAGAGCGTGATGGAGTCGGTGGCGGTCATCCGCAAGCTGATGAACGACGTGCGCTCGGCGTCGCAGTCGGCGGTGCAGGCCGGCCAGGAGGGCATCGCCCTGTCCGAGCAGACCACCCGGTCGGCCGGCGACATCGCCCTGGTGACCCAGAAGCAGCGGCAGGCCACCGAGGAGGTGGGCCGCAGCATGGACGAGATGGCGGGCGCGGTGGCCAACACCATGGCCAACACCCGCCAGACCGTGCGCACCGCCGGCGAGCTGGCCGAGCTGGCCGGCGCCATCTCCGCCCTGATCGGACGCGCCGGCCAGGATGGGGTCAAGCCGCGGGCGGGCGGCCCCAGGACCGGTACGCGGCCCAACCCCACCTTGCCCCACGTCGAAGATCCCGACCAGCAGGCACCGGGCGCCTAGCGCCGGCGAGGCACCGTGGCGGGTGATCAAGATGCCAAGCTCCGCAGACGGCTCGAGACCTTCCGGTCCGTCGCGCAGGAGCGGCTGGACCGTCTGAACCTCGGCTGGATCCAGTTCGAGCAGGGGACCGGCGGGCCCAACGCCGGCACCGTGTTCCTGCGCGAGATCCACACCCTCAAGGGTGAGGCCGGGCTGACCGGCTTCGGCTCGGTATCACGCCTCCTGCACCGCCTCGAGGACCTGGTCTCGGGCGTGGTGAAGTCCGGCGTCCTCGACGCCAGCGTCGGCGACCTGGCCATGCGCGGCCTGGATCTCGCCGCCCACGCCATCAAGCGCCCGCCCGAGCCGGAATCCGAGGACATCAACGCCTTCCTGGCCGAGCTCCCCAAACCCGAACCCAAGCCCTCCCCGTCCCCATCCCCGTCCCCATCCCCGTCCCCGTCCTCGTCCTCGTCCTCGTCCTCGTCCTCGTCTCCCGCTCCCACTTCCGCCGCCCACACCCCCCCCACCGCCGCCGCCCCCGCCGAGCCCCGCCGCCCCGAAACCGTCCGCCTCACCTCCGAGAAGCTCGACGGCCTGCGCGACCTGGTGGCCGAGCTGCTTCTGACCCGCGTCCGCCTGGAGCGCTCCGCAGCCGAGCTGCGCAACGCCAAGGAGACCGCCCTGGAGCTGCGCCGGACCACCCGCGCGCCCGGGCAGCTGGTCAACCGCGAGATCAACCAGCTGGGCGAGGCGCTGTCCGGCCTGGAGGTGCGCCTGCGCGACGAGGCCCACCAGGTCAGCCGGCTGGTGGGAGGTCTGGACTCGTCCACCCGCGACCTGCGCATGGTGCCGCTGGGCTTCCTGCTCGACCGCTACCCGGTGGCGGTGCGCACCCTGTCGCGCAAGCTGGGCAAGCAGGTGCAGCTGCGCACCGAAGGCGAGGTCACCGAAGTGGATCGGGAGGTGCTCGAGCGGCTGGCCGAGCCGCTGCTGCACCTGATCCAGAACGCCGTCGACCACGGCATCGAGGACGCCGAGCGGCGGGCGCAGGCGGGCAAGCCGGCCGAGGCCACCCTGGTGCTGCGGGCCTGGCTGGCGGGACAGACCCTGCACGTCGAGGTGACCGACGACGGCGGGGGCATCGACGCGCGGGCGGTGCGCGAGCGGGCCATCTCGCTCAAGATCCTGGACCCCCTGAGCGCGCGCCAGCTGAGCGACGACCAGGTGATCCGCACCATCTTCTCGGCCGGCTTCTCATCGCGCAGCCAGGTGACCGAGACCTCGGGCCGCGGCATCGGGCTGAACGTGGTGCTGTCGGCGGTCGAGGGGCTGGGTGGCAGGGTGGACGTGCGCACCACCATGGGCAGCGGCACCGTGTTCCACCTGCAGGTGCCGGTGACGGTGGCGATCTCGGCGGTGGTGCTGTTCCGCACCGGCGCTTCCCGTTACGCCATCCCCACCTCGGCGGTCGAGACCATCGTGGAGGGATCGACCGAGGCCAACGTCGACAGCGTGGACGGACGGGCGATCAAGTACAACGGCAAGCTGATCCCGCTGCTGTCGCTGGAATCGCTGCTGGGCGAGCAGGCGGTGGGCGCCAACAAGGAGGGCCGCGGCGGACGCATCATGATCGTGCGCAGCGGTGGCGATCGGGTGGCCTTGAGTGGCAGCTTCGATCACGTCGAGCGCGAGGTGGTGCTCAAGCCGGCGGGCAAGTTCTTCGAGCAGCAGCGGCTGGTGAGCGCGGCGGTGCACCTGGAGGACGGGTCGCTGGCCCTGGTGCTCAAGCCCGCCGAGCTGGTGTTCGCCGCCCGCGGCGAGCGGCGGCCCGAGGCCCCGGTGGTGGGATCGGCGGCGCCCCGGACCGGGTTCGGCAAGACCGTGCTGGTGACCGACGACTCGCCGGTGGTGCGCGATCTGATCGCCGATGCCCTGCGGGCGCACGGCATGCGGGTGATCGAGGCCGGTGACGGCGAGGAGGCGCTCAGTCTGCTGGCCGCCCATCCGAGTATTGATCTGGTGGTCACGGACTTCGAGATGCCGCGGCTGGACGGCATCGGCCTCATCCGCGCCCAGCGCGCGCGCGAAACCGGGGGACGGCGTCTGCCGATGGTGGTGGTCTCCATGCGCGGCAGCGAGAGCGACAAGCGGCTGGCCCTGGATGCCGGCGCCGATTCATATCTGGTCAAGAGCGACTTCTCGCACGCGGGCCTCTGGACGATGATCGCACGCTTTCTGGGGTGAGATGTCCGTCCGGGTGGTGATCGTCGACGACTCGCCGCTCGTGCGTGGTCTGCTGAGGGAAGCCCTCAGCGAGCAGCCCGACCTGGAGGTGGTGGGCGAGGCGGGCGATGGGTTGTCGGCCCTGCGGCTGATCAAGCAGGCGCGGCCGGACGTCGTGACCATGGACGTCCTGATGCCGATCATGGGGGGCCCGGAGGCCATCCGCCGGGTGATGGCCGAGTGTCCCACCCCCATCGTTGTGTTCGCGGCGGCGCGTGCCGACCACAACCTGGCCTGGCAGGCGCTGGAGTGTGGCGCCGCCGAGGTGTTCGCCAAACCGACCGCCGGGCTGGACGCGGTGACGGTTGCCAACCTGGCCGCCGCCCTCCGGCGCGCGGCCAGCGCCCGGGTGGCCCACAAGCGCAAGGCCGGCGAGGGAGCGCCCGCCCCGGTCGCCCGCACCATCACCGGTACCTTCCGGGTGATGGCGCCCGCGGCCACCCGCGGCGCCACCGCGGTGATCGGGATCGTGGGCTCGACCGGCGCACCCCGCGTACTACAGAGCATCCTCTCGGCCCTGCCGGCCACCTTCCCCTGGCCCATCGCGATCGTGCAGCACACCCTGCGCGGCTTCACCGAGTCGCTGGTCAGCTGGCTGGCCGGCTACACCAAGCTGAAGGTCGAGCTGGGCCGCCACGGCGGTGAGATGCGCCGGGGCGTGGTGGTGGTGGCCCCCGACGACGCCCACCTGGAGATCCACGCCAAGGGGCGGATCCATCTGTCCAACAGCCCTTCGGTCGACGGACACCGCCCCTCGGCCACCGTGCTGCTGCGGTCGCTGGCCGAGTCGTACGGGATGCGGGCGGCCGGGCTGGTGCTGACCGGCATGGGCCGCGACGGCGCCGCCGGGGCGGCCGCCATCGACGCGGCCAAGGGCCTGGTGATGGTCGAGGAGCCGAGCACCGCCATGTTGCCCAGCATGCCGGGCGAGGCGCTGGCCCGGGTGCCCAACGCGCTCCGCGAGGAGACCGACCGGCTGGGGCGTCTGCTGGTGGAGCTGGGGAACCGATGAGTCACCGGCAGGAGACCTGGCTGCTGCTGCGCGAGCGCTTTCGCAGCTGGACCGGAAATCTACTGTCGGTCACCCGCTCGACCGCGGCGATGGAGTCGCTGCGCGACCTGGCCCATCGCAAGCGCATCAGCCCCGACCGCTTCCTGGACCTGGCCGACCACAGCCCGGTCGAGCGCCAGCAGCTGATCGAGCGGCTGACCATCCGCACCACCTGGTTCATGCGCGAGCCGGACGCCATCCTGGCGCTGGCCAACGCCTTCAAGAAGCGGGCGGCCACCCACGGCGCACACCGGGTGGCGGTCTGGTCGGTGGCCTGCGCCACCGGCGAGGAGCCCTACACCCTGGCCATGGCCCTGGTGGATGCGGGGCTGGAGCCGATCATCCTGGCCACCGACATCAGCGAGGAGGCGCGCGCCTTCGCCGAGCTGGGCCAGTATCCGCGCAGCCGCGTCGACGAGCTGCCGCTGCGCTGGCGGCAGCGCTTCTTCGTGCCGCTGGGGTCGGACCGGATGCAGGTGGCGCCCGGGATCCGCAACGCCGTCTCGTTCATGGAGATGAACCTGGCCGCCTCGCAGAGGCCGCCCACCGGCTGGGCGATGTTCGACGCCGTGGTCTGCCGGAACGTGCTGCTGTATTTCGATCGCGACGAGGCCGTGCGCCTGCTGCGCGAGCTGGCCCTGACCTGCCGCGAGGAGGGCTATCTGCTGCTCAGCGCCGCCGAGCACCCGCTGGCCTGGTCGATCTCGACCCTGGGCTTCGACGCCAGCGACACCACCCCGCTGCTGCGCCGGCGGCGGCGCGGCGACACCGGTCCGGTGGCGAACAAGGTTCGTCCGGACCTGGGCGTGCTCTACCCCGCCGAGAGCGGCAATCCCCGGCGGGACATCTCCGGCCTGATCGCGCTCAACTCGATGAACTTCCCGCCCTCCGCCAGCGCCTCGCGCACGCCCACCGGCACCTACGCGCTCCCGTCGCCCAGCGCACTCGGCGCCGCAGCCGCACCGGCCAGCAACCCCGCCCCGGCGCCGCGTCCGACGCCTGCCCCGCCTGCCCCGGCCCCGGCCCCCGCCCCGCCCGCCGTCTCCTACACCAAGGACCTGCACGCCGCCAACGTGATCGCGCGCGGGGGCGACGTCGACAC
>JBKPRZ010000359.1:0-12365 GCA_046734815.1 Myxococcota bacterium
GTGCAGGACTATCCCCGCCGGCGGCTGGCCGCCTACGAAGCCAGGCATGCGGCCGGGGCCGAGACGGCGGCGGTGCTGGAGTTCTCGCTCGACCCCGATGAGATCGCGGCGCTCCGCCGGGACCATGCGGTGGCGGTGACCAACGATTTCCGCTTCTCGGTCTCCTGGAAGTACGACAACAGCCACGCGCCCGATCTCGTCTTCGACCAGACCGCCCTGGCCGAGAGACTGGAATCCCGGCCGGCGGCGGAGGAGGTCTGGTCCGAGTTCCTGGCGCCCCGGCTGCCGACCGCCCTGTACTTCGACGACTACCAGCTGCTGCCCGGCAAGGTGAACATCAACGAGCTGAGGCGGCGCATCGCCCAGGAAGAGCAGAACCCCGGCGCGCTGGACGGCGGCTACCGCAGCGCCCGCGCGCTGCTGCGCATGGCGGGTGTCAGCCTGGACAGCCTGCTGGACGCCGACGGCTACGAGTCGGCCAAGGCCCGGCTGGAGGCGCTGGGCAACACCATCACCGACCAGGTGTTCGGGTTCTGGAAGCAGAACGAGAGCAACCTCGACGTCGAGTTCGACATCCGCGCCGATCGCCGCGACACGCCCCCCTTCGACGACGGCCCCAACCTGTACGTGCGGATCAAGAACCGCCGCCACCGCGTGACGGTGCCGTTCGACCAGCGGAGCAAGGGCTTCATCTGGTTCTTCAGCTTCCTGGTGTGGTTCGACACCGTCCAGGAGACGGTCCAGCCCGGCCGCCCGCTGATCCTGCTGCTGGACGAGCCCGGCCTGAACCTGCACGCGCTGGCCCAGGCGGACTTTCTCCGCTACATCGGGGCCCTGGGCGAAAAGCACCAGGTCATCTACACCACCCACTCGCCGTTCATGGTGCGGGCCGACCGGCTCGAGTCGGTGCGGGTGGTGGAGGACCGCGCCGACGCCGGCTCGGTGGTCAGCGCCAACCTGGTCTCGTCGGACGCGCGCACGTTGCTGCCGCTGCAGGCGGCGCTGGGCTACAGCGTCGGCCAGAGCCTGTTCATCAACCGCCGCAACCTGGTGGTCGAGGGGCCGGCGGACATGTTGTACCTGCAGCACGCCTCGGCCCAGCTGGAGTCGGCCAACCGCACCGGGTTGCGGGGGGACGTGGTGATCGTCCCGGCGGGCGGGCTGGACAAGCTGGCCACCTTCATCGCGCTCCTGGGCGCCAACGACCTCGAGCTGGCGGTCCTGCACGACTCGAAGGACCAGCCCGACCAGCGTCTGCAGGCGCTGGTCGAGCAGAAGCTGATCGAGGGCCGCCGCATCCTCAGCTACGGCATGTTCCGGCAGCCGGGCGACCTGGCCCGTCGAAAGGCGGGCGTCAAGATCGAGCCCGCCGCTGCAGCCGGCTCGCTGCTGCCCACAGACGTCGAAGATCTGATCACGGTGCCCCTGTTCCTGCAGGCTTTCAACTCCGCCTACGCCAAGGATCTGCCCCAACCGATCCCGGAGAACGACCTCGGGCTGGGGCCGCGCATCGTGGGCCGGCTGGACGCCTACCTGGCC
The DNA here is from genome assembly GCA_046734815.1 of Myxococcota bacterium. Lineage (GTDB taxonomy): Bacteria > Myxococcota_A > Polyangia > Fen-1088 > Fen-1088 > CAVYGB01. The sequence continues at coordinate 1,540 of JBKPRZ010000359.1, forward strand.
GCACAGGGTTACGCGCTGAAGAACGGCGGCGGCTTCAATCACTTCCGGGTGGCCGCCAAGGCCGCCTCGATGCGGCTGCAGCTGGATGCCCCCACCCTGGATCGCTTCGAGGCTTTGTTCCTGCAGGTCAACCGGCTGTTCTCGGCGGCCGAGGCCGACGACAGCGGCGACGCCGACCGCGAGGCGCTGCCCAGCCTGCGTGAGCGCCGCGCGGCCACCTGAACGCACATACCTCCCGCGGGTGATTTCGCCGGGCCGCCCGGGCCAGTAGGCTGGTCGCGATCTCCGGCCAGCGGACGTCCGGGCGTGGCGGGGACGGGGTATTCTCCCCGGGATGGTCGCACGCCGCCGTGGTTTGCCCTTCGTCTTCCTGCTCGTCCTCGGCTCGCTGGCCGCGCCGTTGCCCATCCGGGCCGCGGCCGCCGCGCCGGTGAGGCCCAAGGAAATGCAAGCACGCAAGGCCTTCGCCGCGGGTGAGTGGAAAGAGGCCCTGCAGCTGTTCGCGGAGCTTTACGCCGAGACCTTGCATCCGGTTTACCTGCGCAACATCGGCCGCTGCCACCAGAAGCTGCGCGATCCCGAGCGGGCCATCGACGCCTTCCGCGAGTACCTGGCCAAGAGCCGGCAGGTGGGGCCGCAGGAACGGGCGGAGATCGACGGCTACATCCAGGAGATGCAGGCGCTGCAAGCAGAGCGGGCCCGCGCGGCGGCCCCCGCGCCGGTGACCGAGCCGGCTCCGGCGCCACCGGCACCCGATCTCGGCGCGCGCCCGCCGCCGGCCCCGCTCGTGCAAACCACCGCACCTCCACCGCGCCCGGCGATCTACACGCGCTGGTGGTTCTGGACCGGCCTGGCGGCGGTCGTCGCCGCGGGTGTGATCGTGGTGGTGGCGCTGAACCGCTCGTCGGGCGGAGACATGTGCCCTCCCGGCGTGAACTGCCAGGGGACGCCATGAGGCTGGCGACGGCGGCGCTGGTCCTGAGCCTGCTGGCGGGCTGTGGCAGCGAGGGGTCGCGCACGGTGGTGGTTGTCGGTCTGACCGCCAGTCCCGCCCGCGCCGACGCCACCTCGGCGACGATCACCGTGGGGACCACCCGACGCACCTTCCAGCTGGCGGCCGGGCTGTCGGCCACGCCGGTCAAGCTGGGCGTGCTGATGGATGGCGCGCCCGCCGGCGCCCAGGCGGTCCGCGCGGAGGTGTCGGCCCGCGATGCCTGCGCGCGCCTGGTGGGTGAGGGGACCGCCACCCTGGCCGGCCGCCAGGGCGAGGTGGTCGAGCTGATGGTGCCGGTCCATCCCGACTGCAACGGCAGCCCCGACGGGGGGCCGCCGCCCGACGGCAGCGTCGATGCTCCCGCGGCCGACGGTCCTCCCGACGGCGGTCCGTCCGATGGCGTGGTCGGGTCGCCGGATCGCCCCGCGCCCGACGGCGCGCCCGACGCAGCTCCGCCCGATGCGCCACCGCCGCCGGTGGCCAGCCTGGGCACCTGCAACGAGTTCGAGCACGGGCTACCGCAGGCCAGCTGCGACCCGAGCGGGTTCCCCTCCGACTCGATCTTCTCGGTGGCATTCGCACCCGACGGCAAGCTGGCGGTCACCGCCGGCACCGACGGCAAGGTGCGGTTCTGGAAGGTGACCGGCGCGCGGGTCGAGCCGGACAGCCGGCCCACGCTCTCGCATCCCGCCGCCATCCAGCCGCGACTGGCGTTCTCCCCCGACGGGGCCCTGCTGGCGGTGTCCTCCGGCAACGGCGACCTGGCGCTGTACAACATGGCCGATCGCACGCAGGCGCCGCTGGTCGGCCACGCCGATCGCGTGCGCGGGCTGGCCTTCCTGGCTGACGGCACGCGGCTGGTCAGCGTCGACCGGACCGCGGTGATCAAGGTGTGGGACGTGGCCGGCCGCATGGAGCTGACCACCCAGACGCTGTTCGGCAGCGTGGCCGAGGCGGTGGCACTGGCCATCACGGTGCGTGCGCCCGCCTCGGCGATCTGGGCGGCGGTCGGCCTGACCAAGGTGCCCGACGATGCGCCGATGGGCGCGGGCGCGGGCCTGCCGCGCGATGGGGCCTACGTCTGGTTCGGCAACCTGGGCGCGCCGGCGTCCTCCATGGTGTTCAAGGTCGGCGAGGACGAGGCCAGCGCGGCCGCCATCTCGCCCGACGGCCGCTACCTGGTGGCGGGCGGCGACCTCAGCGAAGCGGGCGTCTGGGACATCCAGAACCCGGCTCAACCCATGCGCAGCGCGACCATCCCGGCGGTCAAGGACGCCGCCATGAACCTGATCGATGTCACCGGGCTGGCCTTCGACGCCACGGGGCGAAGCCTGGCCGCGGTGTACGGCGGTTTCAACGTGGGGGGCGGCATCCGGCTGCATGCCCCCGGCACCTGGGCCATCCAGGCGCAACGTTTCCAGATGACGACCTATTTCCCCGTGTCGGTGGCGCTGGCGTCGCAGGGCACCGCGCTGCTGGCGGGCGAGGTCTCCTGCCACCTGTTCCTGATCTGCGCCGACTGACGTTCGCTGCCGGCCGGGCGGGCAGAAACCCGCTACAGTGTCAGCCGCGTGATCGGACAGCGGTTCGGCAACTACCAGGCGCTCTCCCTGCTGGGTGAGGGCGGGATGGGCGCGGTGTACCTGGCCGAGCACCCCAGCATCGGCCGCCGGGTGGCGATCAAGGTGCTGCGCAAGGAACTGGTGGGTGACTCGCAGCACCTCACCCGCTTCGTCAACGAGGCCCGCGCTGCCAACGCCATCCGCCATCCCAACATCGTCGAGATCCTGGACGCGGGGACCAGCGAGACCGGGGTGCCTTACCTGGTGATGGAGCTGCTGGAGGGCGAGTCGCTGAGCACCCGGGTGAACCGGCGGCGCATCGATCTGGCCGAGGCGCTGGAGATCGTGCGCCAGACCGCCTCGGCCCTGCACGCCGCCCACCGCCAGGGCATCGTCCACCGCGACCTGAAGCCCGCCAACCTGTTCCTGGCGGTCGACGGCGAGGGCCACGAGCGCGTGAAGGTGCTGGACTTCGGCATCGCCAAGCTGCAGACGGTGCGCCCGGCCGATCAGGTGCGCACCGAGACCGGGCAGATGCTGGGCACGCCGACGTACATGTCCCCCGAGCAGTGCCTGGGCATCCGCCACGTGGGCCCGCGCAGCGACATCTATGCGCTGGGCGTGATCCTGTACGAGATGGTCTGCGGCGAGCCGCCCTTCTGGTCCGAGGCCTGGGGCGCGCTGGTCAACATGCACGTCAACCAGCGGCCCGAGCCGCCGCGCGCGCGCGTGCCCGAGCTGCCCGCGGCGGTCGAGCAGATCATCCTGCGGATGCTGGCCAAGAACCCCGACGACCGCTTCGACACGATGGCCGAGCTGCAGACCGCGGTCGAGGCCGCCGCAGCCCTCATCCGCGGCGATGCTCCGGCGCTGGCCGCGCGATCGGTGGGGACCGCGGCGGTCGGTCGGGCCCGCCGGTCGCCCACCACCCTCAGCGGAACGACCGGCGAGCAAGGGCCCCGGGCCGGCCGGCCGGGTCGGATGGGACGCTGGCTGGGGATCGCGCTGCTGGCGGCGGCGGGCACGTCCGCGGTGTATCTCGTGCGTGCCCGGCTGCACCCCTCGAGCGCGCTCCCGGTGGCGACCGGTGGAACGCCCGCACCCAGAATCGACAAGGCGCCCGCGAAGACCACCTCGCCAGTTGCCCCGAGGAAATCGGTGGATCCGCCCCGGGCGACGAACGTCCAGCCCCGGACGGTCCAGCTGGGCATCGAGACCGATCCGCCGGGCGCACGGGTGGTCCGCGCCTCCGACGGACGCAGGCTGGGCACCACGCCCTTTCACGGCCGCTTCCCCTCGGGTGCGGCTCCGCTGGAGCTGCGCCTCGAGCGCGAGGGCTACGAGCCGGTCCGCCGTCTGGTCCCGCTGACCCGCGACCACGACGAGGTCATCAGCCTGACCCCACGGCCGCGCACCCGCGTGCGGCCGCGGACCGATCCACCGGCGGCCACCGAACCGGTGGACGAACCCGCCAAGCTGTAGTCACCCGCCCGGGCCGTCGACGGGCTCGTCGGGGCGGTTCCACAGGATGGCGCAGACCAGCTGCAGGCCGTCGCCGAGGTCCCAGGTCCAGGGCTCGGTCAGGCGCGGGCGGTCGACCAGCGAGGACAGCGCCGGCGCCGACAGCAGCCCGAGCAGCTGGGCGGGGTCCGGATCGAGGGTGAGCGCGCCGTGGCCGATCTTCTGCGCCAGCTCCGTGCCCAGCGCCGACCAGCTGTCGGGCGAGGCGTAGCGGAGCAGCGCCGGCTCGTCCTGGGACGACAGCACGTCGCACACCAGCAGCCCGGTCCCGCCGGGGCGCACCAGCCCGGCCATGGCGCGCAGGTGCGCGCCGAAGACGGCGGGCTGAAGTCGGCTCCATTCATCGGCGGTCAGCAGCAGGGCGTCGCGGAACGGGAAGGGCAGCTGGCTCAGCACGCAGTCGGAGACCACCACATCGAAGGTCCGGGCAATCGCATCGCTCACGCGCTCGGCGGCCTGCCGCGCCAGATCCGCCAGGGCCGGCGGATCCGGCACCGACACCGCCAGCTCGTCGATCCGATCCAGCAGCCCGCCGAGATCCATGTCCGCCCGGGTGTGAAGGTGCGCCCGGACCCGCTCTTCCACCCGCGCCGCCGCCCGCTCGAGCGCCGCGCCGTCGATGTCGACAAGGTGGACCTCACCGAACTCGCGCACCAGCAACGGAAGATCGAGGGTGTCGCCGTTGCCCGCCCCCAGCACGCACAGCCCGGCCCCGCGCTGGACCGCGCGGCACAGGCGGGCCAGGCGGTCGCGGTGGGTGCGGTAGGCCTCGAATGGCGAGGTGGTGGCGTTCAGACCGGCGACCGCGCGCACAGCGTGGCCGCGGCTGGTGTCCGCCTCGACGTCGGGATGGACCTTGCGCTGGTGCTCGACCAGACAGGCCGTCGAGCACGCGAAGAACAACGTCCCGCCCCGGCACGACAGGCAGCGGCGGCGCGGGCGCGCGCGGCAGCCGCAGGTCCGGTGCCCGTCGAGGCCCGGTCGGACAGAGGGAGGATGCACCTTCCGAAATGTCGGAGCGGCACCCGATTTTTTCAATTTTTCGCGCACGCGCGCGCCGGGCCGCGGACCGCGTTCCGTCGTTGCGAGGACGTCGTGGCCCCGACGCGAAGATGGCACGCACGGCGGCCTGGAAGTTTCGGCCGCCGATCCGTTGTCCTGCCTGCAGGAGGATGGAGATCGATGCGAACGTTCGGCGGATCCCTGGCTGCTCTCACCCTGGCGTCGCTGCTGCTGGCCACGCCGCCCACGGCCGGCGCCGCGGCTCCCGCGGCCCCCAGCTACACCCTGTTCGAGACCGGGCCGGTGCGTCCGGTCGCCCTGTCCCCCAGCGGGCGCACCCTGTTCGTGTGCAACATCCCGGACGCGCGGCTGGAGGTCTTCGGCGTCACGGGCAAGGGCCTGGTGCACCGGGGCGCCGTGCCGGTCGGCCTCGAGCCGGTGGCGGTGGCCGCCCGATCGGACGACGAGGCCTGGGTGGTCAACCACCTGTCCGACAGCGTGAGCGTGGTGCGCCTGCGCCAGCCGAAACACGGCCATCCGATCGGCCAGGTGGTGCAGACCTTGCTGGTGGGTGACGAGCCCCGGGACATCGTGTTCGGCGGCCATCACCGCGAGCGCGCGTTCATCACCACCGCCCACCGCGGGCAGAACGTGCCCTACGATCCGCAGCTGACCACGCCGGGCGTGGGCCGCGCCGACGTCTGGGTGTTCGACGCGGACGATGCCGGCAGCGACAGCCTGGGGGGCACGCCGCTGACCATCGTCACCCTGTTCACCGACACCCCGCGCGCGCTGGCGGTCAGCCCCGACGGCGGGCGGGTCTACGCCGCCGGTCTGCTCAGCGGCAACCGCAGCGCCTCCATCACCCAGCAGGTCGTGAGCGCCCACGGCGGCACCACCGCGCCGCTGACCAACCACGCCGGTCAGGTGCAGCCCGAGACCGGCATCATCGTCCAGCACGACGGGCAACACTGGGTGGACGACAGCGGCCGCAGCTGGGACCCGCAGGTGAAGTTCGCACTGCCCGACAAGGACGTGTTCGTCATCGACGCCAAGTCGGATCCGCCGGTGGCCCTGGCGGGGGAGGCCGGCTTCTTCTCCGGTGTGGGCACGGTGATCTTCAACCTGGCGGTCAACCCGCACAGCGGGCGGGTGTACGCCTCGAACAGCGAGGCCCTCAACCTCACCCGCTTCGAGGGTCCCGGCACGTTCGCCGGACGTACCGTCCGGGGCCACACCCACGAGAGCCGCATCACCGTCCTGGGCGGCCAGCCGCGCGTGCACCCCATTCACCTCAACAAGCACATCGATTATTCCCACTGCTGCGCGGAGATCCCGTCCCGCGAAAACGCGCTCAGCGTCGCCATCCCGCTGGCCATGGAGGTCTCGCGCGACGGCTCGACTCTGTATCTGGCTTCCTTCGGTACCAGTGAGGTCGCGGTGTACGACACCGAGGCGCTGGAGAACGACACCTTCGCCGTCGACACCGGCGCCCAGGTGGCGGTCACGGGCGGGGGGCCCTCCGGCCTGGCGCTGGACGAGAAGCGCCACCGGCTGTACGTCTTCACCCGCTTCGACAACTCGGTGTCCGTGATCGACACGGAGGCGCGGGCCGAGGTGGCCCACCTGCCGCTCTACAACCCCGAGCCGCCCTCGGTGGTGGCCGGCCGCCGCTTCCTGTACGACGCCTCGCTGAGCTCCAGCCACGGCGACAGCGCCTGCGCCAGCTGCCACATCTTCGGTGACTTCGATGGGCTGGGGTGGGACCTGGGTGTGCCGGACGGCGATCTCATCAAGAACGGCGGCCTGTTCACCGTCCCGCCCGAGATCGCGGGTCAGTCCCGGGATTTCTTCCCCCTCAAGGGACCGATGGTCACCCAGAGCCTGCGCGGCCTGGCCAATCACGGCGCCATGCACTGGCGCGGGGACCGGCAGAACAACCTTGTCGCAAGCGTTCAGCCCGATCAGGGCGCCTTCGACGAGCAGGCCGCCTTCAAGGCGTTCAACGTGGCCTTCCCGTCGCTGGTGGGCCGGCACGCCGAGCTGACCGCCGAGCAGATGCAGGCCTACACCGACTTCATCCTGCAGGTGACCTATCCACCCAACCCGATCCGGGCGCTGGACAACTCGCTGACACCGGCCCAGCAAGCCGGGCGCGACATCTTCATGAACGAGAACCGCAAGACCGACGCCTTCTTCAGCTGCAACGGCTGCCACGTGCTGGATCCGGCCGGCAACCAGGGAGCCGCCAGCAAGCCCGGTTTCTTCGGTAGCGATGGGCGCTTCTCCTTCGAGACCGAGACCCAGATCTTCAAGATCGCCCACCTGCGCAACCTGTACCAGAAGGTCGGGATGTTCGGCATGCCGAAGGCGCCCTTCACGCTGCCCGAATCCCCGGATCCCGGGGTGGACAACGCCTTCACGGGTGACCAGATCCGCGGCTTCGGCTTCCTCCACGACGGCAGCATCGACACGATCTTCCGCTTCCATCAGGGGGTGGCCTTCGCGTTCCGTCTGCCGGGCACCCTGGGCCCCCAGGACCCCGGCAACCCCGACGGCTTTCCGGTATCGCCGGCGGGAGATGTCGAGCGCCGAAACGTGGAGCAATTCCTGCTCGCCTTCGACAGCAACCTCAAGCCGGTGGTCGGCCAGCAGGTCACCCTCACCGCCGCCAACTTCGGGGAGGCCAGCGCGCGGGTGGACCTGCTGACCGCCCGGGCCGATCAGGGCGACTGCGAGCTGGTGGCGCGCGGGATCGGCGGCCGGGGGTTCCTGTACCAGGGCAACGGGAAGTTCCGCGGCGACAAGAAACACCTGCCGCCCATCGACGCGGGGGCCTTCCAGTACGCCGCCCTGTTCCCGGGCGTCTCGCTGACCTTCACCTGCGTCCCGCCCGGCTCGGGCGTGCGCATGGGCCTGGACCGCGACCTCGACGGCGTGCTCGACGGCGACGAGGACTGACCGCGAACGCGCACCGGAGGCGGATCAGACCGCCTTCGGTGGCGCGGGCAGGCGCTGCAGGCGGCGGCCGAGGTCGTTGTCGCCGCCCACGTCGGTGAGGCGCATCTGGCGGCCCTGGAACAGGTAGGTGAGCTTGTGGTGGTCCAGCCCCAGCAGCGACAGGATGGTGGCGTGGATGTCGTGCATGTGCAGCTTGTCCTCCACCGCGCGCAGGCCCAGCTCGTCGGTGGCGCCGAAGATCTGGCCGCCGCGGATGCCGCCGCCGGCCATCCACATCGAGAAGCCGTTGGGGTTGTGGTCGCGCCCCTTGCCGCCCTGGGAGGTGGGGGTGCGGCCGAACTCGCCGGTCCAGACGATGAGGGTCTCGTCCAGCTTGCCCCGCGCCTGCAGGTCGCGCAGCAGGGCGGCGATGGGCTGGTCGACCTTGCGCGCCTGGCGCAGGGTGCCCTCGTAGGCATCGTCGTGGTGGTCCCAGTCCTTGGCGTCGCCCGAGCCGGAGATCACCTGCACGAAGCGCACGCCCCGCTCGACCAGCCGGCGGGCGATCAGGCAGCGGGTTCCGAAGCTGCGGGTGACCGGCTCGTCGATGCCGTACAGCTTCCGCGTCTCCGCGCTCTCCTTGCCGATGTCCACCGCCTCCGGCGCCGCGGTCTGCATGCGGTAGGCGAGCTCGTAGGCGGCGATGCGCGAGTCCAGCTCGCGCGTGGCGGCCGAGGTGTGAGCGGCGTGGCGCTGGTTCAGCCACTGGGCGAAGTCGAGGGTGCGGCGCTGGCTCTCCTCGCTCACCTCGCTGGGGCGGTTCACGTACAGGATGGGGGTGCCGCCGGTCTGGATCGGTGAGCCCTGGTAGATCGCCGGCAAGAAGCCGTTGCCCCACAGCGGGGTGCCGCCCTTGACCCGCCCATCCTCCTCCATCATCACCACCATCGCCGGTAGGTTGTCCGACACCGACCCCAGGCCGTAGGTGATCCAGGCGCCCAGGCTCGGGTAACCCAGGCGGGACATGCCGGTGGTCAGCACGTATTGCGCCGGCGAGTGATTGAAGGCGTCGTGGTAGCAGCTGCGCAGCACCGCCAGCTTGTCGGCGTGTTTCTGCAGATGGGGGAAGGCGTCGGTGATGGGGATGCCGGACTGACCGCTGCGCTGAAAGCGGAGCCGGCAGCCCAGCAGCAGCTCCTTGGTGACGTCGGTGAACTGGGCGGGGATCTTGCCGAAGCTGGACGGCAGCCGCTGTCCGGCCAGCTTGTCGAGCACCGGCTTGGGGTCCAGGGTCTCCATCTGGCTGGGGCCGCCGGCCATCATCAGGAAGATCACGTTCTTGGCCCTGGCCGGAAAATGCGGGGGCCGCGCGCGCAGCGGGTTGCCCGCTCCCGGGTCGCCGGAGATGGCGGGCGCCAGGCCCTCGGCCAGGCCGTCGCGCTCGAGCAGCGACAGCAACGCCCAGGCACCCATGCCGCCCGCCACCTGCGTGATCCAGTGGCGGCGGGTCATCCCGCCCGGCGGGGCGTCGCCGAAGGGACCGGGGCAAACGGGACGGCGTCCTTGGTAAATCATTGCTGGTAGATGAGCTCGTTGCTGTTGAACATGGCCAGGCCCAGCTCGGTCACCGCCTGTTTCGGGTCGCCGCCGGCGGCGCGGTCGCGCAGAAAAGCCAGCGCTCGCTCCTGCTCGTCGGCCGAGATGGTGCGCCCGTAGGCGTGCAGCCAGGCGCGCGCGGGGACCGCCTCCAGGTGGCCGCGCGTCTCCTTCAGAAGGCGGGCGGCGAAGGCGGCTGCCTGCTCGCGCATGGTGCCGTTGTTCAGCAAGGTCAGTCCCTGGTTGGGCACGGTGGTGATGTCGCGGCGGCCGCAGCTGGTGATGTTGTCTGGCAGGTCGAAGGCGCTGAGGGTGGGGAAACGGAACGAACGTTTGACCAGGATGTACAGCGCGCGGCGGTTCGCCTCGTCCGGCGTGCTGGTGGGCCACTTGCGGTAGTTGCCCAGCTGCTCCTGCGCGTCCAGCGGCGGGGCGATGGGCAGGCCGAACATCGTCAGGTCCAGGGTACCGGCGGCGGCGCGGACCAGGTCCCAGATCGCCTCCGCCTCCAGCCGGTGCGGCTGGTAGCGGGTCAGCAGCCGGTTGTCGGGGTCGCGTTCCAGGGTGGCGGGGTCGGCGGTGGCCGCCATCTGGTAGGCGGCGGAGGTCATGATCAGGCGGTGCAGGTGCTTGAGGCGCCAGCCGTGGCTCATCAGCTCGACCGCCAGCCAGTCGAGCAGCTGCGGATGGCTGGGGCGTTCACCCCGCACCCCGAAGTCGTTGGGCGTGCGGACCAGACCCTCGCCGAAGTGCCACTGCCAGACCCGGTTGGCGATCACCCGCGCGGTCAGCAGGTTCTGGTCGGAGGCGATCCACCCGGCCAGGGCGGCGCGGAGGCGGGTGGGGGGCGTGCCGGCGATGCTCCGCCCGCCGGAGATCCGTTCGGGCAGGCCGGGCTCGACCACGTCGGCCGCCATCTCCAGCTCGCCCCGCTTCAGAAGATGCGTCTCGGGCGGCTTGTCCCGGTGGGCCAGGAAGCGGAAGGGGATGGGCGAGGGGTCATTCAGGTGCCGGGCGCCGATGTCGCGACGGAGGGCATCGAGGTCCTCGATGTACCCGGGCGGCTTCTCCAGCTGCAGCTGCCGGCGGCCCAGCTCCAGCAGGAACGCGCGACGGTCGCCGTCGGAGGTCAGGGCGTTGAAGGCGCGGCGCCCGCCGTTGGCGGTCAGCGCGGGGTTGGGCTGCTGCAAGGTGACCGCGCCGACCGCGGC
>JBKPRZ010000360.1:0-4809 GCA_046734815.1 Myxococcota bacterium
CCCCCCGGCATGACCCCCCCGCCGGCGCCGCCGCCCGCGGGAATGCCGCCCGCCCCTGGTGCATCGCCCCCCGTGGCTCCGCCGCCCGCTCCGGTGCCCCCGCCGACGTCGCCGCGGCCGCCCGCGCCGCAGCCGCAACCGCAGAGCGGCCTTCTGACGGCAGGCAGCTGGGACGACAACCTGAACTACGACTTCTTCAAGAAATACACCCAGAGGCTGAGCACCATGCAGCTGCCCGGGCTGCCCCAGGCGACCATCAGCGACCGCCTGATCGTCACGGTGACCGATCCCTCCGGCGCCCCGGTGCCGGGTGCGCGGGTCACCGTCAGCAGCGGCCAGGTCACGGTGGCCAAGACGCAGACCGGGGCCGACGGGCGCGCGCTGTTCTTCCCCAACTGGCAGGGCGCCAGCCAGGGCGCCACCCTCGAGGTGCTGGCCGAGGCCGGCGGCCTCACCCGCACCACCACCGCCAAGGTCGGTGACGGGATGGTGACCCTGCCGCTCGGCTCGGCCGCCGCCGCGGTCACCGGGCTGGACGTGGCCATCCTGATCGACACCACCGGCAGCATGGGCGACGAGATCGCTTACCTGCAGGCGGAGCTGCTGAACATCTCGACCGCCATCGCCGACCGCTACCCGAACGTCAAGCAGCGCTGGAGCTTCGTCGCCTACCGCGACTACCAGGACGACTACACCACCAGGCCGTTCGGTTTCACCGAGGACATGCAGGCGTTCAAGGCCTCGTTCGCGCAGCTGAGCGCGGGCGGCGGCGGCGATTACCCGGAGGCGCCGGAGCAAGGCTTGAAGGACCTGAACCAGCTGGCCTGGCGCGACGGCGCGGTGGCGCGGGTGGCCTTCTGGGTGGGCGACGCCCCCCACCACCCGCAGTACGCGACCGAGCTGATGAACGGCATCCGCGACCTGAAGGCGCGCGGCGTGCACATCTACCCGGTGGCCGCCAGCGGCACCGATGAGCGGATGGAATATTCGATGCGCCTGGCGTCGATGGTGACCGGCGGCCGCTACCTGTTCCTGACCGACGACTCGGGGGTGGGTAACAGCCACAAGGAGCCGACCATCCCCTGCTACCTGGTCACCACCCTGCAGAAGGCGATGCAGCGGATGATCCAGATGGAGCTGACCGGCACGCGCGTCGAGCCCGCGGCCAACGAGGTCATCCGCACCGGCGGCAACCCCCAGGACGGCCGCTGCAACCTGCCCGGCGGCGAGGTGGTACAGGTGCTCTGAGCTGAGATTCGGCCCCACCCCCCGAGACGGCGGCCCCTCCCCCGAGGGGACCGCCGTTTCCTTTTCACGGGTCTCAAGGAAGGCTGGATATCTCACGATGCAAATCCGCGGTGTTCCGGGAGCGCCGTGGGTCATGAGCGGGAACGCCCGCCTCTTCCAGACGGAAGATTTCACCATCGAGTGGGTGCGTGTGGACGACGCCATCGAGGTGAACATGTGGGGCACCGCCGGCGCGCTCAGCGAGCATCTGCTGGTGGGTGCGCTGAACGAGGTGCAGGAGGCCGCCGCCGCCCAGGCGCCGCGCGAGATCCGGCTCGACTTCCGAGGGGTCGAGTTCCTGCACTCGGGCTGCTTGAAGTACCTGGTCAACTGGGTGACGGCGGTGCATCCGGGCAGCGCAGACAAGTACAAGGTCGTGCTGGTCTGGAACCCGTCGATGAACTGGCAGAAACGGACCGTGTACGTGCTGTGCTCGCTGGCGCCCGAGCTGCTGCAGCCGCTGGCCAGCCGCGACCCGGTCCGGCCCCGCCCGAAGGGCGCCTGAGCCCGGTTCAGCGCGGACGCGGCATCGCGAACAGGTCGGTGGTGCGCACGTAGCCGTCGCCGCCCATGCGGCCGATGGTGTCCAGCGCGCGCGCGTCCACCCGACCGGTGGGGTCGAGGACGCTGTCGGCGACGTGGATCAGCACCACCCGACCGATCACCAGATTGGCGGCCAGGGGGCCCTCGCCCACCACGACGATCTGGTGCAGCACGCATTCCAGGTGCGCGCGCGCCTCGGCCACCCGGGGCGGGCGCACCTTCTCGCTGGGCGCGGGGGTCAGGCCGGCGCGCTCGAGCTCGCTGACCTCGTAAGGCAGGTCGGCGCCGCTGTCGTTGACCGGACCGCGCAGGTCGAAGCTGGCCACGTTGACCACGAACTCGCCGGTGGCCTCGACGTTGATCACCGTGTCCTTCTTGCGGCCGTCGCGGTGGTTGACGCCCGAGAACAGCACCGTCGGCGGCCGGGCGCCGACGCCGTTGAAGAAGGAGAAGGGCGCCAGGTTGGCCACGCCCGCCGGCGAGATGGTGCTGACCCAGGCGATCGGGCGCGGCGTGATCAGATTGATCATCAGCCGGTACACGTCGGACGCGTTCTGGGTTTCGGGGTCGAAGTTCATGGGCATGGGAATGCGGCCGGTGGCGCGGCGACGCTGCTAGACGCGTCGCTTCTGCCGCCGGTCACCGGAGCCCGGGCGGCTCTGTTAGTCTGCCGCCTACCATGCAATCCGGCCGCTGGCAGCCTGTCGAGCGAATTGTTCTGCTGTCCGCCGTGACGCTCCTGTCGCTGGCTGGTCGGGCCGCGGCCGACCAGGCGCGCTGGACCCCGCTGTTCGATGGCAAGAGCCTCAAGGGCTGGGTGCAGAAGGGGGGCAACGCGAAATACGAGGTGAAGAACGGCACCATCGTCGGCAGCTCGGTGCCCAACACCAAGAACTCGTTCCTGTGCACCGAGCGCCGCTTCAGCGACTTCGTGCTGGAACTGGAGTTCAAGGCCGACCCGAAGCTGAACTCGGGCGTGCAGATCCGGGGGCAGAGCCGCGCCGATTACCAGGACGGCCGGGTGCACGGCTACCAGGTGGAGATCGACCCCGACGTCGAGCGCGGGCGGATGTGGACCGGCGGGCTGTACGACGAGGGGCGGCGCGGCTGGCTGGTGGACCTCAGCAACAACGAGCCCGCGCGCAAGGCCTTCAAGCCGGGGCAATGGAACAAGTTCCGGGTCGAGGCGCGCGGCGATTCCATCAAGACGTGGCTCAACGGGGTGCCCGCCGCCGACCTGCTGGACGCCAAGGATCAGGCGGGCTTCATCGGCCTGCAGGTGCACCAGGTGGGCAAGCGCGAGGAGCCGCTGACCGTGGCCTGGCGAAACATCCGCATCCAGGACCTGGGCTGGCGCGCGTGGCGGCCGGCCTGGAACGGCAAGGACCTCAAGGGCCTGCACACCGCCGGCGGCGGCAGCTGGGCGGTCGAGGGCGATCACCTGCTGGGCAAGAGCCAGCGCAGCGACGGGCGCGCCGCCCTGCTGTTCGTCGACCCTGAAACCCTCGGAGGGTTCCAGACCTCCCGCGACGGAGCTCCGGCGGCGAAGCCGCCTGCGCTCCACGCGAACGATCCGGTGCGTGACTTCACCGTGCGGGCGGAGGTGCGGCTGTCCGGCGGGAACGCGGGCCTTTACTTGAATGCGCAGCCGGCGACGACGCCGGCGGGGGCCAGCGGGCTGCAGGTGGATCTGGACGCGGCGGGCGCCGGTCTGTACGAGGTGGGCGGGGCCGGCTGGGTGGCAAGGCCTGGCGCCGAGGAGGACAAGGACGGCAAGGACGGCAAGCAGAAGCCGCGCAGCAGCTGGAAGGCGGGCGACTGGAACTGGGTGACGATCTCGTCGCGCGACCGGCGGCTGGTGGTGCAGGTGAACGACCGGCCCGCGCTGACCCACACCCTGGGCGAGACCACCGCGCCGGGCGCCCTGGCGCTGGAGGTGGCCGGGGGCCAGGACGCGCGCCTGGAGGTGCGCCACCTGGAGCTGCTGTCCGATCCGCTGCCGAGGCCCGTGGCCGGCTACCCGGTGGGCTGGTGCATCCGCGCGACCGGCAGCGCGCCGGACGACGCGCGCGCGGCCGGCTTCGAATATGTCGAGCTGGCCCTGCAGGACGTGCTGGACCTGCCCGATGCGGAGATGCAGAAGACGGTCCTGCGGTTCCGCGACCTCGGCATCCCGGCGCTCAGCGGCTACAACCTGATCCCCGCGGACCTGAAGGTGGTGGGGCCCGAGGCCGATACCGCCCGGCAGGACCAGTACCTGGCCCGGGCGCTGCCGCGGGTAAACCAGCTGGGGGTCAAATACGTCATCCTGAACAACGGACCCTCGCGCAAGATCCCGGAGGGCACCACCCGCGAGGCGGCCTGGAAGCAGCTGGTGGACTTCAGCAAGCGGCTGGCCCAGGCGGCGAAGGCCTACAGCCTGACGGTGCTGGTCGAGCCGATGCGCAGCACCGACACCAACCTGGTGACCACGGTGGCCGAGGCGGTGGACCTGGTGAAGGCCGTGCACCAGCCGAACTTCCAGATGATGGTCGACTACTCGTTCATGACCATCGAGAAGGAGGACCCCTCGGCGCTGCGCAAGGCGCGGCCCTACCTGCGCCACCTGCACATCGCCAACCCCAACGGGCGCGGGTACCCGATGAAGGCGGAGGAGGCGGACTACGCCAAGCTGTTCCGGGTGCTGCGCGAGATCCACTACCGCGGAGGGATGAGCGTGCACGCCCGGACCGACAACTTCTTTGCCGACGCCCCCCGCGCGCTGGCCCTGCTCCGCCAGTCCGCAGCGACCGTCGCCAGATAGAGGGGGCAGAACCAGCGCGCCGAGACCGGCCGAGCAGCAGGAGGCCACGCCATGAACACCGAGCGAAACGTTTCGCACGCCACCCTGGTCGCCGTCGTGCTGGCGCTGGCCGGAGGCGGCTGCGGCAAGGACGCCACCCCGATCCCCGTCCCGCAGCCCGCGGCCTCGCCCGACGC
>JBKPRZ010000361.1:0-2595 GCA_046734815.1 Myxococcota bacterium
CGCCCCAGGCGCGCGCACGGGCGTCGCCACTGGCCGCGGCGGCGGCGGCCAGCAGCAGGGCCAGCGGGGCGATCATTTCTTCAGGTACTCCCGGATGGCGGCGGACGCGCCCGGGATGGCCCAGGCGGGGTTGCGCCAGCCGAAGATGTCGAAGTGGGTGCCCGTCACCCACAGCACCGCGCTGCGGATGGTGCGGCCCTGCAGCTCGGACAGGTACCGCACCAGCCCCTCGTGGCCGCGCGCGATCTCCTGGGCGCGCTGGCGCTCCTGCTCGGGCGTGCCCAGGCCGCTCCACAGGTTGGGGTGCTTGAGGCCGCCGCTGCCCACGCCGAACTCGCCCACGTGAAAGGGCGGGATCTGCTCGGGCCGCAGGCGCAGCGCCACCTGCAGGATGTCGCGGCGGAAGGCGCGTTCGTGCAGGCGCAGCGCCTCGGCCACCTCGTCGGCGGTGGGCAGGCGGCTGCCGGGATGGCCGGGGCGTTCGTTCTCGGGCAGCGCCACGGTCAGGTCCAGGTACTCCGACAGCGCCAGCGCGTCCAGCCCGGCGATGTAGCGGGCCAGCGCCTTGCGGCCGGGCGCGCTCATGCGGTCGATCTCGTCCTCGGGGATGGCGAAGTGGTGGCTGAAGTTGTGCGACAGCAGCACCTGCTCGTCCAGGCCCAGCTTGTGGCGTTCGGCCCGGGCGGCACGCAGCAGCTTCTCCCAGCGGTCGGGGAACTCGACCATCGAGTTCATCAGCTCGGCCCCCAGCTCCAGCCGGACGGGGGCGGCCACGTCGCCCGAGGCGTTCAGCTTGTCGAACACCTGCTTCAGCGCGCGCAGGGCCGCAAAGACGATCCCCTCGCGGTAGTCGTCGATCATCGGGTCCACGTCGAAGAAGCCGCGCCAGCCGCACTCGGCGCGCCAGCTCTGGTTGTCGGAGGTGGCGCGGTCGTAGCCGGGGCGGTACATCGGCGGCTCGAGGTGCGGCTTGATCACCACCTGCCAGCGGCCGCGCAGGGCCAGCTCGACCGCGGCGGCGAGCTCGTCGGAGGTGGGGCCCGAGGCCAGGTCGATGCGGTTGCGGCCGACGTAGGCGTACGCCGGAATGAAGGTGACGATGGCGAACCCGACCTCGCGGAAGGTCTGCAGCCGCTGGGGCGCATCGGCGAACCCACCTTTCCACCCCGAATAGGACACGCCCAGTGGCGCCCGGGCCGGCACCGCGGCGGGCTTCTCCGCCGCCCACGCCGCCGGCACGATCGTCGTCGTCACGGCCAGGGTGCACAGGGCCGCGCGCCTGCACCCGCCGAAGATGGCACCACCACGCATCGGTACATTGTGCCTCAACTGCGGTCGCCCGACGACGATCTGCGTCCACCGGCCGGTCGATGCGCAGGCCCTCGAACCACCGCCCGCGCCCGCCTGCTGGACAGTCGCCGCTGGGACAGGGTCGCGGTGATATCCTCCAGCGCTTCGGCGGCCGAGCCCGCCGCTGCGCATGAGCAAGACCAATGCCGCCCGCCTGCTCGATCGCCTCGGCGTCCGCTACGAGCTGCGCGACTACGAGGTGGACGAGGAGGACCTGTCCGCCGGCAACGTCGCCGCCAAGGTGGGGTTGCCGCTGGACCAGGTCTGGAAGACGCTGGTGGCGCGCGGCGACCGCACCGGTGTGATGTTCGCCGTGTTGCCCGGCAGCGGGGAGCTGGACTTCAAGGCGCTGGCCCGCCTGTCCGGCGACCGGCGGGTCGAGATGGTGCCGCTGAAGGAGGTGCAGCCGCTGACCGGCTACATCCGCGGAGGGGTCACCGTGCTGGGTGCGCGCAAGCCCTACCCGGTGTTCATCGACGAGACCATGCAGCTGTTCGACGTGGTCGCGGTCTCCGCCGGCGTGCGCGGCACCCAGATCGTTCTCGACCCGGCCGACTACGTGCGCGCGGTGGGCGGCACCCTGGGCCCGATCGCCCAGCTCGTCTCGTGACCGCCGAGCGATCCACGACACCGCCGGGACGTTGCCCTCAGCGGCGCGGTGGCAGCTCGACGGGCTGGCCGTGCGGCGTGCGGAGGTAGGCTTCGATCCAGTCCTGCTTGCGCGCGGCCAGATCGTCCTGCCCACACAGCGCCTTGCCGGTCACCAGCCGCTCCAGCGCCGCCAGCCAGTGCTGGTAATAGCGGCTGCCGTCGTCGCCCGGGTCGCCCGCCAGCTCGGCGGCGAGCGCGGCGGTCCATTCCGTCCAGGTAAAGTGCCCCGTCTCGACCAGCCGCACCGCCAGCGCGAACACCTGCGCCTGCCAGGGCTCGGCGAAGGGCCGCTCGTTCTCAGTCCGCGGCTTCAAGGTAGTCCTCCCACAGCTCGACGTGGACGGTGTCGCGGCGGGGCGCCTGCGGGCCCCACAGCTCGCGGGCGCTGAAACGCACGCAGTAGACGTGCTGCGCGTTCTCGCCGCGCAGGTAGGCGTCGGTGTCCGGCAAGGCGGCCCGGCCGTGCACCTTGATCACCTTGCCGGTGCGGCCGCGCGTGTAGCGGGGCAGGCGGGTATGGCCCTCGGGGTTGAGGTTGCGGACGCGCACCCGCTGCCCCACCCGGAACCGCGCCCGCCGCCCGCGCACCGGCGC
>JBKPRZ010000362.1:0-12917 GCA_046734815.1 Myxococcota bacterium
GAGGCCGCCGCGGCGCTGTACCGCCGTTTGCTGGCCCAGCCCGATCTCACCGCCGCCCAGCGCGACGCCGCCGAGCTGAACCTGGGCCGCTGCGAGCCCGCCCCCGGCACCGCGGAGCCGAAGCTGGAGCCGCCGCCGGCCGCGCCTCCGCCGTTGCCGGCGGCCGCGATCCCGGCGCCCACCGCCGCGTCACCGATGGCGGTCGCGCCCGCCCCACCGGTGCTGGTCGAGCAACCGCGGCGGTCCCGGCGGGCGGTGCTGGTCAGCGCGGCGCTGCTGGCCGGATCGGCGGCCGCGCTGGCAGGGTCGACCACGTTCTTTCTGCTCTCGCGTACCGACGAGGACAAGGCGTCGTCGGCGACGGTGTACGACGACTACTACCACGCCCAGTCCCGTGCCCACGACCGCCAGCGGCGGGCGCTGGTCGGGCTGGCCGGCGGCGTGCTGCTGGGGGCGGGGGCCCTGCTGCACTGGATGCTCACCCAGCCGGCCTCGCGGCTGACCGCCTGGCTGGCGCCGGACGCCGTCGGGCTGGGAGGGCGCTTCTGATGCGCGCTCTGGCCGCGGTGGCGCTGCTGGCGGCGGTGCCCGCCTGCCGGGAGATCCCGTTCTATTGCAGCACCGACGAGCAGTGCGTGCGCGACGGCAAGCCCGGCTGGTGCGAGAAGAACCACCGCTGCAGCTTCGAGGACGCGGGCGGCTGCCCCTCGGGCCGCCGCTACGCCCCCTTCGACACCGGCGAGGCCTGCGTGCCGGCGTCGCCTCCCTGCGCGGTGGTCGGCGTGGCAGCAGGCGGCAACTTCACCTGCGTCTGGTCCAACAGCGGCCGCGTCTCTTGCTGGGGCGACAACAGCAACGGGCAGCTGGGCGACGGTGGGACCGTGGCCCGCTCGACCCCGGCCCGCCTGGCCCTGTCCAACGTGGTGCAGGTGACCGCCGGGCTGGTGCACGCCTGCGCCCGCCACGACGACGGCGCCCTCAGCTGCTGGGGCGACAACAGCAACGGGCAGGTGGGCGACGGCAGCGGCGGCAACCGGACCATGCCGGTCCGCCAGCGCACCCTCAACGGCGTGACCGAGCTGGCCGCCGGCACCCGCCACACCTGCGCCGTGCGCGGCGATGGATCGTTGTGGTGCTGGGGGCGCAACAACAGCGGCCAGCTGGGCGACGGCGCCACCAGCACGACGGCCCAGCCCATGCCCAAACCGGTGATGTTTCGCAACAGCGACATCAAGCAGGTTGCCGCCGGCGACACTCACACCTGCGCGCTGAGCGGCGACGGCGCGGTGGCGTGCTGGGGCGCCATCCGCACGTTCGGGGTGATCCCGGGGCTGATGCCGGTGCTGACCCTGCCCGCGGCCATCGACGGTCTGCCGCCGGTCACCCGGATCGTCTCCGGCGACAACCACGTCTGCGCGCTGGCGGGCGGGGAGATCTGGTGCTTCGGCCTGAGCGAGCAGGGTCAGGTCGTCGAGCGGGTCACCGGCCGGACCGTGCCGCCGACGAAGATCCCCGCCCTGGCGGGCGTCACCGACCTGGAAGCGGGATCGGCTCACACCTGCGCGCTCGTCGACGGGATCGCCCGCTGCTGGGGCGGCGGCGCCTACGGGCAGCTGGGCATTCCGCGGGTCGACTTCGGGATGAGCAGCAAGATGTCGCCGACAGCGCCCTGGAAGCAGCTGGCCGCGGGCCTGCGCCACACCTGCGTGCTCACCGAAGCAGGCGAGGTGTATTGCTGGGGCCGGGCGGGCGAGGGCCAGCTGGGCGACGGCATGCCCCTGCAGTGGACCGTGCCCCAGCCGGTGCCCGACGCGCGCGACCTGACCGCGCTGGCCGCCGGCGCCGAGCACACCTGTGCGCTGACCGGCGCCGGAGCGGTGCTGTGCTGGGGCCGCGGCGACTTCGGCCAGCTGGCCAGCAACGACGCCGCCGGATCCAGCAGCCCGATCGCGGTGATGTTGCCGGCAGCGGCGGTGCAGATTGCCGCCGGCGGAGCGTTCACCTGCGCGCGCCTGGCCGACGGCAACGTGTACTGCTGGGGCCGGGGCAACCGCGGCCAGATCGGCGACGGGATGAACGCCGACCGCCGCAAGGCCGTCCAGGTGATGTTGCCCGAGAAGGTGGTGCACATCGCCACCGGAACCGAACACGCCTGCGCCGTCACCGTCTCGGGTGCGGTCTACTGCTGGGGCGAGGCCGCCAACGGCCGGCTGGGCAACGGCAACATGCTCGCGAAGATCGAGAACAAGCCGCTGGCGGTGGCCACCCTCGCCGACATCGTGCAGGTGGGCGTCGGCAACACCCACAGCTGCGCCCTGGCCCGCAACGGTCAGGTCACCTGCTGGGGCTCGACCGTCTACGGGCAGGCTGGCGTCGCGCCGGGCCCGATGCCCGTGCTGCCCACCGTGGTGGCCGGCCTGGGCGGCGTCGCCACGCTGGCCATCGGGGGCGACCACTCCTGCGCCATCACCACCGCCTCGGTGGTCTGGTGCTGGGGCCGGGGAGACTCGGGGCAGCTGGGCTGGGGCACCGCCAACCCCGGGCTGGCCCAGCCGGTGGCGATCCAGAACTTCGGTCCGGTCTCGTCCGTCTCGGCGGCGGGCAGCCACACCTGCGCGGTGGCCGGCGGCCTCGGGTACTGCTGGGGCTCGGGCCGCTTCGGCCAGCTGGGCGGCGGCAACACCACCGGCGTCAACAAGCCGACGCCGGTGATGAAGCTGGGCACCAACGTGGTCGCGATCGAGGGCGGCGACCGACACAGCTGCGCGCTCATGTCCGACGGCACCGCCCAGTGCTGGGGCAGCAACCAGTACGGCCAGCTGGGCACCGGCGTCCCGCTCGAGCACACCACCCCCGTGCACGTGTCGCTGGAGTGTCCCTGATGGAGCAGACCCGGCCGGAGAACCGGCCGATGCCGGCGGCCAGCGCGCCGGCGCACCTGTGCGCGTACCTGGTGCTGTGCGGAGAGCGTCCGCTGCTGGGCGGGATGGCCTTCGACCTGGCCGGTGTCACCGAGGTGGTGGTGGGGCGGGGCGGTCCCCTGGCCGCCAGCGCGGTCGGCAGCGGGCGCGCGCGCATCGACGTGCCCGACGGCACCATGTCGGGGCAACACGTGCGCTTGCAGCCGGCCGCCGATGGCACCGCGACGATCGAGGACCTGGGCTCGCGCAACGGCACCCGGGTGAGCGGCCAGCCGGTCAAGCGGGGCCGCCTGAGCGACGGCGACTGGTTCGTGGTGGGGCGGAGCGTGTTCCTGGTGCGGCAGGTGACCGCCGTCATCCCCCCGCAGCCGTTCGGGGCAACCCGCGCGCTGACCACCTTCGTGCCCGCGCTGGCCCAGACCTTCCAGACCGCCGCCGACCTGGCCCCGTCGCGGGTGGCGATCCTGCTGCTGGGCGAGACCGGCTCGGGCAAGGAGGTGGTGGCGCGCGAGATCCACGAGCTGTCCCGGCGCAGCGGCAAGTTCGTGGCCGTCAACTGCGCCGCCCTGCCCGAGACCCTGGTCGAGAGCGAGCTGTTCGGTTACCGCAAGGGCGCCTTCTCGGACGCGCGCGAGGACCGGGCCGGCCTGATCCGCAGCGCCGACAAGGGCACCCTGCTGCTCGACGAGATCGGCGACCTGCCGCTGCCCGGGCAGGCCAAGCTGCTGCGCGTGCTGCAGGACGGACAGGTGGTGGCCCTCGGCTCGGCCGCCCCCGTGCAGGTGGACCTGCGGGTGCTGGCCGCCACCCAGCAGAGCGTCGACGACCTGGTGCGAGCAGGGAAGTTTCGCGCCGACCTGCTCGGCCGGCTGGGCGGCTTCACCATCACCCTGCCGCCGCTGCGCGATCGCATGGAGGACCTGGGCCTGCTGACTGCCGCCATCCTCGAGCGCCACGCCGGCGCCGAGGCCTCCAGCTTCCGCCTGACAGCCGATGCCTGCTGCGCCCTGCTCGCGCGACGCTGGCCGCTGAACGTGCGCGAGCTGGATCGGGTGCTGCAGGCCGCGATCGAGCTGGCCCGCACCAGCAAGGAGATCGGCGTCGAGCACCTGGGCGTCGAGCCCCGCCTGGGCGACGCCGGCGCGCTGTCGCCCACCGACCTCGAGGCCGAGCTGCGCCGGCTGCTGCGCCTGCGCGGCGGCAACATCAGCGCGGTGGCGCGCGAGATGGGCAAGGCCCGCATGCAGATCCACCGCTGGATGACCCAGTTCGGGATCGAGCCCGCCGACTTCCGCGGCGACGACGAGGAGTGACGCGCGGCCGGGCGCCGAGTTGGTAAAGTGCCCGGGTGCGCATCGCGACCTGGAACGTGAACTCGTTGAAGGCCCGCCTGGAGAAGGTGACCTGGTGGCTGCAGCGGGCGCAGCCGGACATCCTGCTGATGCAGGAGACGAAGCTGGCCGACGCCGACGTGCCCCACCAGACATTCGACCGGCTCGGCTACCAGCTGGCCCATCACGGCGAGGGCGGCCGCAACGGCGTGGCCATCGCCAGCCGCACACCGATCACCGACGTCCTCACGAACTTCGGCGAGCCGCTGCAGGAGGACCCCACCCCCGACGTCGGCGACGACCACCCGTTCGCGGAGGCGCGCATGATCGCCGCGCGGACCGCGGGCTTGCATCTGGTCTGTCTGTACGCCCCCAACGGCCGGGTGGTGGGCACGCGCTTTTACGAGGCGAAGCTGGTCTGGTTCGACCGGCTGGCCCGCTGGCTGGCGGAGGCCTGCTCGGTCGAGGACCCGCTGGTGCTGGGCGGCGACCTCAACGTGGCGCCCACCGACGCCGACGTCTGGGACGCCACCAAGTGCCACGGCGGCACCCACGTCTCGCCGCCCGAGCGTGAGGCCTTCGCCCGCCTGGGCGCCTGGGGCCTGGTCGATGCCTACCGCCTGCACCACCCCGAGGGCGAGCGCTTCACCTGGTGGGACTACCGGGCCGGGCACTTCCACAAGAACTTCGGCATGCGCATCGACCACCTGCTGGTGAGCCGCCCGGTGGCCGGGCGGACCATCTGGGCCGAGATCGACCGGGAGGCCCGCAAGGGAACGCCGATCCCCTCGGACCACGCCCCGCTGCTGATCGACCTGGATGCGCCCGGGCGCCCCATCGACGCCGGCTGGGCCGGCGCGGACCAGCGGATCGCGGCCCGCCGCGGTCCCCGGCGGTAGCTGACGCAAGCACCCCAAGCAGGCAGACCTGCTTGGGGACCCCGCGGCGGGAACGGTTCGAAGATTCACGGCGGCCCGCATCTGGCGTATCGTGGGCGCCGTTGCACGCGACCAGAAGGAGGCACACCGCATGACTCTGTCGAGACGACGCTTTCTCAAGGGCACCGGGGCGGGCGTGGCGATCGGCGCGGCCCTGACGGCCGAACGCAGGGCCTCGGCCAAGGCCTCGACGGACAAGATCCCCACGCGGGTGCTGGGCAAGACCGGCGCGCGCGTCTCGATCCTGGTGATGGGCGGTGGCAGCCGCTTCCTCATGTACAAGGAAGAGGACAAGGCGCTGGAGGCCCTCAACAAGGCCTTCGACATGGGCATCACGTACATGGACACCGCCTACGGCTACGGCAACGGCCTCAGCGAGGAGCGGGTGGGCAAGGTGATGAAGGAGCGCCGCAAGGGCATCTTCCTGGCCACCAAGATCAACAAGCGCAAGGCCGACGAGGCCATGACGATCATCGAGGGCAGCCTCAAGCGCCTGCAGACCGACCACCTCGATCTGATCCACATCCACGACCTGAAGGGTCCCGACGACCTGGCCGCGGTCGAGGCCAAGGACGGCGTGCTGGCGCTGCTCCACAAGCTGCGCGATCAGAAGGTGACCCGCTTCATCGGCGTCACCAGCCACACCGACCCGACCGTGCTGAAGACCGCCCTCGAGCGGCACGACTTCGACGTCACCCAGATGGCGCTCAACGCCGCCCTGGTGGGCATGAAGTCCGGCGAGAAGGGCATGGTCCCCAACCCCGACATGCAGACCAGCTTCGAGACCGTGGCCTTGCCGGTGGCCCGTGCCAAGAAGATGGGCATCATCGCCATGAAGATCTTCGGCCAGGAGGCGCTGGTCGGCGCCGCCCCCGCCGAGAAGCTGCTGTATTACTCGCTGTCGCTCCCGGTGACCGCCGCCGTGGTCGGCATGCCGAAGCCCGAGCACATCGAAGAGAACGTGGCCCTGGCCAAGGCTTTCAAGCCGCTGCCCAAGGCGGAGATGCGCACCCTGGCCAAGGACATCTCGGCGAAATACAAGCTGGCCCTCGACACCACCCTGCACCACCACCACGACCACTACCACGCCTGATCGGCGGGTCGGACTGGACCGGGCTAGGTGCCCGGCGGCGGTGTGTACGCCTTCAGACGCCGACGCCGCTGCCGGAGCGCCAGGGCGAATGCCGCGATCGCGACGAACACCGTGATCGTGTCGACCGTGCTGTTGGGCGGAAGCAGTCGAATCACCACCGCCACGACCGCCAGTACGGCCGCAGCGTAGTAGAAGATTTCCAGTCTGGTCATCGGCGTTCCCCCTTCCGGGGACTCTGCCATAATCCTCCACCGCGATGAGGGGGAAGCGGGTGGTCCTGACGGCCCTGGTCGCCGCCGGCGTCGCCGTGGCGCTGCTGGGGTGGGTCGTGTCACGCCAGCATGGACCGGGCCCGGGATCCGAGGTCGCGGGATTCGCGGCCCCGGCAGCTCGCGCCCCGACGCTGACCGGGGCGCTCGAGCGCGAGGCGGCGGCGTTCATCGAAGGGGTGATCGTCAGTTCCACGGGTGGGCCGCTGGCCGGCGCCAGTGTGGTCGCCCAGGATCCGGAACGTGCGGCCGGCCGGACGCGCGTGCCGCTGGCGGCTGCCGAGCCGGCGGATGCCGCGGGCGCTTTCCGGCTGGGGCCGCTGGCGGCCGGGTCGCACCGGGTGACCGCGGCGGCCGATGGTTTCCTGCCTGCCAGCCGGGAGGTGACGGTGAAGGCGGGCCAGACCCTGCGCGGGATCCGGATCGCGCTCACCCCCGGCGGGTTCCTCCTGTCCGGCCGCGTGCTGGACGCCGGGGCGGGGGCGATTGCAGGCGCCCGCGTGCGCGTCCAGCTGAATGGCCCCCAGGACTCGGCGCCGGTGGCCCTGGCGCGTACCGATCGCAGCGGCAGCTACCGCCTCACCGTCCCGCCCGGCCGTCACTGGGTGCTCGCCGAATCGGATGGCTACGCTCCCCAGCAGACGGCGGTCTGGATGGAGGGGCCCGCCACCCGCGATTTCCGGTTGATCCCCGCCGCCTCCATCGCCGGGCAGGTCACCCGCAAGGGCGAGCCCGTGCCCCGGGCCCAGGTGCAGGGGGCCAGCCGCGCCTTCCGGCACGAGGCGGAGACCGACGCCGAGGGCCGTTTCCGCCTGGACGACCTCGAGCCCGGCGACTACCACCTGGAGGCGCGCGCGGGGAACCTGGCAGGCCGCCTGGGCGTGCCGGTCAGCGCCCGTCTGGGTACGCGCACCGAGGGCGTGTTGATCGAAGTGGAGGCCGGGCCCGCCGTGTCCGGTCGCGTCTTCGGCCCCGGCGGCGCGCTGGTCTCCGGCGCCGAGGTGACCCTGTGGGGGAACCGCGGCACGAGCGCGCAGACCACCACCGATGGACAGGGCGCCTACCACATCGAGGGCCTGCTGCCCGGACCGCAGAGTCTGTCGGCTGCCACGCCCGATTCCATCCCGGCCAGGCGAGCGATCACCGTCGCGGGGCAAGATCTCACCGGGATCGATCTGCATCTGCGCGCGGGCGCCGAGGTGAACGGCCGTGTCGTCGATGCGCGCGAGCAGCCCGCCGGCGGCGCCCTGGTGGTGATGGACATCGACGCCGATGCCCGCGAGGACCTGAAAACGAAGGATCCCCGCGTCCGCGCCGATGAGGAGGGGCGTTTCCAGCTGAGGGGACTGGCGCCGGGCGCAGCCGCCGTTCACGCCGACGGGGGCGCCCGGGGCCGGGCCACGGTCGACCTGGGCAAGCTCGCCCCCGGCGACCGGCGCGAGGTGACCCTGCGTCTGTCCGACACCGGCGCGCACGTCAGCGGCACGGTTCGCTGGAAAGACGGGAGCCCGGCCGCCGGCATCGAGGTCACCGCCGGCAATCTGCGGGTCGACCGCGGGCCGTCCCAGTCCGTCACCGCCGCCGACGGCTGGTATCGACTGGGACCCTTCGATCCCGGCGCGCTGCTGTCCGTGAACGCCAGCACGCGCTCGGCCACCGTGATCGATCCGCCCGGCCACCAGCGCACGGTGCGAATCGACGGCACCGGCGACGTCGCCGGCGTCGATTTCATCCTCGCGCGCTCCGATCAGTCCATCGGTGGTCTGGTGCTGGACCCCGACACGCGGCCGCTCTCCGGTGCGGTGGTGGGCACCAGCAGCCGCGACGGCCGGGTGGTCACCGACCCGGACGGCCGCTTCTGGCTCGACGGTCTGGACCCGGGCACGCACGACCTCTGGGCGGAATACCCGGGGCTGGTGAGGCAGACCCTCGACGACGTGCCCGCCGGGCGGACGGACGTTCGGCTGCAGCTGAAGCGGGGCGCCCTGCTCGCGGGCGCGGTGGAAGGCGCCGGTCGCGCCGCTGGCGCCTGCTCGGTCTGGGCCCGCGAGGTTCGCCCCCGCCGCGACGACGAGGACACGGTCTACCGCGCCGTCTGCGCCGCCGCGGGCACGTTCGAGCTGCGCGGCCTGCCGCCCGCGACCTACGATCTGCACGCGACCACCCTCGACGGCCGCTCGGGCAGCCTGGCCGGCCTCGCGGTCGCCGACGGCGAGCAGCGGCGCGGCCTTCGCCTGCGCGTGGGCAGCGGGATCAGCGCGCTGGGTATCGCTGTCGACCTGGAATCCCGCAAGCCGATCGCCGGCGCTCGCATACACGCCACCGTCGAGGGCAACATGCTGGAAGCCACCACCGACGCCCAGGGCCGATTCCGGGTGGAAAACCTGCCGCGCGGGCTCTCGGTCGATCTGCAGGTGCAGGCCTCCGGGTACATGCCCAACAGCCAGTCCCGGCTCTCCCCGGCCACCGGCGAGACCCTGGACTTCGGCACCTTGCCGCTGCTGAAGGAGCGACCCGGCCCGCCCGGCACCGGACGCGCGGGCATCGTGCTGTCACTCGGCCCCGAGGGCGCCCTGACCGTGTCCGGCACCGTCGAAGATCTTCCCGCCGCAAAGGCCGGGGTCACCCGCGGTGACGTCGTGGTGGGCATCGACGGTCACGACCTGACCAATGTCAACCTGCCCACCGCCATCGTCCTGATCCGCGGCCCCTCGGGCGTTGCGCTGACCCTGCAGCTGCGCGGGCCCGACCAGCGCCTCCGCACCGTGCGCATCGTCCGCGGCTGACCGCCGCGCTAAGATGGGGCGTGCCTCTGCGCCCCGAGCTGCAAACCATCTTCGACCAGCTGATGACCGCCCACCCGGAAGGGCCCAGCCTGGACGACGTCAGCGATGCCACCTGGAACCGCTCGCTGTCGTACGCCGACATCGACGAGCTGATCGGCGCGCTGGAGGAGGCCGGCGTGGACCTGGATCCGCCCGAGGCTCCGCCGCGGGCCGAGGAGCTGGTGCAGGTGCTCACCGCCGCGCGCGCTCTGACCCAGGAGCAGGGCCAGCGTCCGGGCGTCGCCGAGATCGCCGCTCGCGCCGGCGTTCCGGTGTCGGTCGTCAGGCGGGTGCTGCTTCTGGGCCGGTCCATCGGCGCCTCGAAATGAGCCCCATGGTGAGCTAAGAACGATCGGAGGACCCGCCGTGACAACATCGACCCAGACCGTAGGGGAGTGGCCCGTCCTGACCACTCCCGGTTGGCAGGACAGCTGCCGGACGCTCCAGCTATGGACCCAGGTGGTGGGCAAGACCCGCCTCGCGCTGCTGCCGATGCTCAACCACTGGTGGCAGGTGACCCTGCAGGTCACCGCGCGCGGACTCAGCAGCGCGGGCATGCCCTACCGCGAGCGCATCATCGACGTCGATCTCGACCTGCTCGCGCAGCGCCTGGAGGTGCGCTCCAGCGACGGGCGCCAGGCCGGCTTCGCCCTGGACGCGCCCACCCTGGCCGACTTCCACGCCCGCTACATCGACGCGCTGGCGAAGGTCGGCGTCGAGGTGACCATCCACCCGCTGGCGGTCGAGATCCCCGAGACCATCTATCTCGATCGCGACCGCGAGCCTCGCCGGTACGATCCGGACTGGGGCACGCGTTTCTTCGCGGCCCTGCGGCGGGCCGATCACCTGCTGCGCGAGTTCCGCTCCTCGTTCCTGGGCAAGGCCAGCCCGGTCCACTTCTTCTGGGGCGGCTTCGACCTGGCGGTCACGCGCTTCTCCGGCCGGACCGCGCCCCGGCACCCGGGCGGGATTCCCCACTGCCCGGACCGGGTGATGTACGAGGCCTACTCGCACGAGGTCAGCAGCGCCGGCTTCTGGCCGGGCGGACCGGGCTTCGACGATGCCGCCTTCTACGCCTACGCCTACCCCGAGCCGACCGGCTTCTCCGCTGCCGCCGTCGCGCCGGCCGCCGCCCGCTACGACACCACCTTGCGCGAGTTCATCCTGCCTTACGAGGCGGTGCGCACCTCGGCCACGGCCGACCAGGACGTGCTGGCCTTCCTCGAAAGCAGCTACCGCGCCGCCGCCGATCTGGCCCGCTGGAACCGGGCCGAGCTCGAGCGACCGGCGGAAACCCTGGCCCAGGCTCCGGCAGGAGGCATCTGATGTCCTACGCGTGCAAAGATCTGACGGCGACGGCGAAGCGCACCAGCCCGGTCGTGCCCAGCGGCCACGGCTGCCAGGAGTGCCTCGCCTCCGGCGGGCGCTGGGTGCACCTGCGCCTGTGCATGGCCTGCGGCCACGTCGGCTGCTGCGACAACTCGCCCGGCAAACACGCGACCAAGCACCATCACCAGAGCGGCCACCCCGTGATCCGCTCCTTCGAGCCGGGCGAGGACTGGGCCTACTGCTTCCCCGACGACGCCTACGCCGAGGTCCTGCCCGCCAAGGCGGGAGAGAGCGCCCCGGTCCACTACACCGCTCCCTCCCGTTAGTGCAGCGTATGCACGCTGACCCAGCGCCGGCTCAATCGGCGCCACCATCACGATCGTCCTTCATGAGAGGACCATGGTCCCAGGTTCCTTCTCCCGCAGGCGGGAGAAGGAACCTGGGAGCCGGTCCACTTGCTTGGCAGACCGGGGCGCGCCTTGGCGACACGTGCTACAGGGCGCGATCCACGCTGGCTGGCGTTCAGCCCGGGTACCAGATCCGGCGGGGGTCCTCGGGCGAGCGGCGATAGCCCCAGGCGGACTCGACCATCTTCGGCAGGTCGTAGCGTGGCCGCCAGCCCAGCAGGAACTTCGCCTTGGCGTTGTCCAGCCAGGTCGACCGGTAAGGCGTGGGCACCGGGATGGTGGGAAGCCCCCGCGTCTGCGCCAGGTACGCGCCCAGCACGCCGTAGTCCACCGGCTCGTCCATGCAGATGTTGAAGGTCTGCTGCCGCGCCTTCGGGTGGTCCAGCGCGCCGCGGATGGCCGCCACCAGGTCCTCGACGTGCACGAAGTTGCGCTTCACCGGCACTCCGTCCGGATCCAGCATCACCGGCACCGCGCCGCTCTTCACGTAGCCGGCCGCGCGCTCGGGCCCCACCAGGTCGCACCAGCGCGGGCCCCCGAAGACGTCCGGGCCGAAGGACAGCTGGAAGCGGAAATCGTCCTTCTCCATGATCCAGGGCGCCCGCAGGCAGCAACCATCCAGCCCGTACTGGATCTGGTACTGCTCCAGCATCACCTCTTCCAGCACCTTGGACAGGGCGTAGCAACCGGGGTAGGCGCTGTGCCGCTGGGTCTCGGTCACCGGGATGGGGTGCGGGTAGAAGAAGTGCCCCATCCCCGCGTCGCCGCCGATCAGGATGAACCGACGGAAGCTGGCGCTGCCCCGGCACGCCTCCAGCAGCCAGAACATCCCCTTGATGGCGACGTCCATGATCGACTCGGGCGTCTCCTTGCTGGTGGCCAGGTGCAGGACGTGACTGACCCCCGCCACCGCCTCCTCCACCGAGGCGCGGTCCGCGATCGACCCGGTCACCACCTCCAGCCGCGGCCGCGGCGGCAGGGTCCGGTTGTGGCACAGTGCCCGCACGGTGAAGCCGGCGAATTCGTCGCGCCCGAGCAGGTCGGCGATGAAGGCCTGGCCCACCTTGCCGCTGGCGCCGGTCACCAGGATGCGCGTCTCGCTGCTCATCAGCCCCTCCGCTTGCCTGCTCGCTCGAACAGGCGGTCGATGATCACCGCCGCCAGGATCACCCCGCCCGCCACCACGTTCTGCCACAGCGAGTGGCCCACCAGGTTCACGGCGTTGAAGGTCAGCTGCATGATGCCGGCGCCGATCAGCACCCCGAACACCGACCCGCGCCCGCCCTGCAGCGAGCAGCCGCCCAGCACCGTCGCCGCCACCGCGTGCAGTTCGTAGGCCGACCCCAGCGACGGCGTGGCGGTGGGCAGGTAGGCCACATAAAGGATCCCGGCCAGCCCCGACAGCAGCGCGCTGACCACGAAGGTCGCCAGCCGCACGCCCCGCACCGGCACTCCGCTCAGGCGGGCCGCCTCGGCGTTCGATCCGATCGCGTAGCAGTAGCGCCCGAACAGCGTCCGGTGCATCAGGAAGGCGACCGCCCCCACCGCCACGATGGCGAACCAGAACGGCATCGGCAGCCCCAGCGCGGTCCCCTCGCCCAGGAAGCGGAACCCGGGAAAGCGCCCCTGAAAGCCGATCTCGGTGCCCCCGGTCAGCACCTCGGCCACCCCACGCAGCAGCAGCATCGAGCCCAGGGTCACCACGAAGGGCTGCACCCCCAGCCGCGCGATCACCAGCCCCTGGCCGGCGCCCACCGCCACCGCGATCAGCACCGCCGCCGCCACCGCCGCCACCAGTGGCACC
>JBKPRZ010000363.1:0-12122 GCA_046734815.1 Myxococcota bacterium
GGTGGCCAGCGCCGCGCGGTCGGCGGGGGTCAGGCCGGCCCGGGCGGCTTCGCGATCCGGTGCGGCGGCGAAGCGGGCGCGCGTTTCGGCGTCGACCAGCAGGCGGGCCATGAACGCTTCCAGGGCGATGGCCTCCTTCATGCGGCAGCCCTCCGCGCCCGGCCAGCGGCCAGAGCCGCGCGGGCGCGGGCCAGCTCGTCCAGGAGCTCGGGGAAGGGTGGATAGGCGCCGTCGCGTTCGAGGATCACCGTCAGGGGATGGGGGGCGCGGGCGGCGACGTCGACCAGCAGGTCGTAGACCGCGTCGGGCACGGCGTGCAGGTGATCGTCGAGACGGCGTCGACCGCGCGGGCCGGGAACCCATTTGCCGCCGGCCAGATGGATCGCGCGGATGCGCTCCGCCGGCAGGCGGGCGAGCAGGGCGCGCGGGTCCTGGCCGAAGTTCATCGCGTTGGCATAGAGGTTGTGCAGATCGAGCAGCAGGCCGGCGCCGCTGCCGGCGAGGATGGCGGCGATCCAGCGGACCTCGTCGAGCGGGCCGGGTGGTTGCACCAGGGTGGCGATGTTCTCGACCAGCGGCTCGGCGCCGACCAGCTGGCGGGCCCGGTCGAGGTTGGCCACCGCGCCGGCCACGGTGGCTTCGGTGCGCGGGGGCGCGGCCAGGTGGTGCAGCTCGATGCCGCCGGCGCGCACGAAGGCCAGGTGCTCGGACCAGAACAGCGGGCGCGCGGCCTCGACCACGCGGGCCAGGCGGCCGAGGCGGGCCTCGTCGGCGGGGCTGGCCGAGGCCAGGCCCAGCGACAGGCCGTGCACCACGATGGGCAGGTGGGCGCGCAGGGTGGCCAGCGCGCCGATGCGCGCCGCCGGTCCGTCCATGAAGTCCTCGGCCATCACCTCCACCACGTCGATGGCCTCGGCGTGGGCGAAGATGCTCGCGGCCAGCGGCGCCCGCCAGCCCAGCCCCACCCGATCCCGATCCACCAGCGGCGCCTGCCCCATGGTCAGCCGCCACACCCGCCGCAGCCTCCGCCGCCGCAGCCTCCGCCGCCGCCACAGCCGCTGCTGCCGCCGCAGGAAGACCCCGAAGACGCGGGCGGCGTGCCACACGAGACGGCCACCAGGACGCCGACGCCCTGGTCGCCCTCCCGTTGCTGCGCATACGCCATGGGGAACAGGGCGGCTGCCCGGGCCTGGCCATCGACGTCGAGAGCGCTCATGCCGAACACGCCCAGCAGGATGGCGAGCTCGTTGGTGGCTCCGCCGGTGGGCAGCTGGGCGGCCCGGGCCCGCAACCCGTCGAACAGTTGCCGCAGATCCTCGATCACCCGGTCGCCCAGCCGGGTTCGCCGCCCGATGAGACTGATGAACACGACGAGGCAAGCCAGCGCTGTCAGGACCACCAGGAAGCCCGTGTTCTGGTGGCCCCGGCTGTGAGCGATCTGGATCTTCACCGACGCGACGATGAACAGGAAGACGATCGCCACCAGGCCCAGCCCGACGCGCCGGAGCTGCTGGCCGCCGTCGGGCATCAGGCGCAGCCCGCGCAGCTCGTTTTCCAGCGGCTCGGCCGCGTCCTTCACCCGACCCATGCTGTACAGGCCGCTCGCTTCGATGCTGTCGACGCACGCTCTGATGATGGCGCGCTCGATGGAGCGATGGACCCCGGTGATGGCGGCCAGCGGGGTGGCGGCCACGCGGTTGCCGTTGGCCTGCAGCAGCCCGCGATCGACCAGGGACAGCACCGCCACCCGGATGGCCTCGGGAGTCCCTCCGCGCAGAAAGGCGATCAGATAGGGATCGACCGAGGGAAAGTGGGGGATCTCTCCGTCCTCGCCGCGGCGGCGCAGCCTCACCACCACGACCACCACCGCGATGAAGAGCAGAAAATAGAAGAGCAGGAACTCCGGGCCGCGCAGGTCGAACGGGTTCATCGCCCGCCGCCCCTCATCCGAGGGCCTCCACGCGCGCGCGCAGCGCCAGGGCCAGGTCGATCAGATGAAGCAGGGTGGGGCCCGCCACCCCCGCCGGCAGGGCCCGCCCCTCCCGCGCGGCCGACATGTGTTCGAGCACCGCGGTCCAGGCCGCGCCTCCTTCAGCGGGGGCGGGCAGCTCGCGCGCCACCTCCGCCAGCGCCTCCTTGGCCGACGCCACCGGCCGCCCCTGGAGCTCGAGCAGCGCGGCCGCGAAGGAGCGCAGCGGTCCGGCGGAGTCGGCCACGATGCGGGCAGCCTGCTCCTCGCGCAGGCTGCTCAGCACATAGCGCTCGCGCAGCCGCAGGGCCAGGTTCAGCAGCACCTGCTTGAGCCGGCCGATCTCCAGCGCGCGCGGCAAGACCACCTGCGCGAACGGATCGGCGCCGAAGATCACCCGGCGCCGGCGCAGGACGTCCGCGAACTTGACCGGGAACGCCTCCACGGCGGCGGCGACCTCCTCTTGCAGGAGGAACATCGCCTCCAGCTGGGTGGCGGCGTGGGCCGAGCGAAAGGCGTCCCTCAGCCCGTCGATGCGCGCGCGATCGAACCGCGCCAGCACGAAGATGACGTTCACGTCCGAGGTCGCCCGCAGCTTGCCCTCGGCGGCGCTGCCGAACAGCACCACCGACCGCAGGTCCTCCCCCAGCCCCGCCCGCGCCGCCGCCACCAGCCCCTCGATCACCCGCGCGACGATGGGCGGCAGCTCCGGCAGGTTCGAGGACGGCGCCATGCCCGGATGTTACACGGAAGCTCAGACCGCTTGCTCGAAGGACTCGACCCGGGGGCCGAAGACGCGGCAGCCCTGGGCGTCGATGGCGGCTATGTCTTCGATGCGTACGCCCAGCTGGCCGGGCAGGTAGGTGCCGGGCCCGTTCGAGAGGGTCATGCAGGTAGGGATCTTCGTGGCCCTCCAGGCCGATGCCGTGGCCGAGGCGGTGGGTGAAGCTGCGGTAGCCGGCGCCGAAGCCGGCGGCCTCGATCTCCGCGCGCGCGGCCGCGTCCACGCGCTCGCAGGGCGTCCCCGGGCGCAGCTGCTCGAAGGCCGCTCGCTGCGCGGCCAGCACGGTGTCGAACACCCGGCGGGCGTGGTCGGGCACCCGCCCGAAGCCGAAGGTGCGGGTGATGTCGGAGTGGTAGCCGTGAAGCTCGCCTCCGGTGTCGATCAGGATCAGATCCCTGGGGCGCAGGGTGCGGCGCTGGCCCGGGGCGACGTGACCGGATCGACACCGGAGGGGAGTCGATGCTCAGGGATCGTCAGAGCTCGACGCTGTGGCTGTCGGTGAAGGAACGGTGGTGGGTCACGCCCAGGTGGCCGGACTCGAAGTCGCCCCCGAGCATCACACACGCCCTCAGGTGGGAATATTTGCCACCCCACTCCGACCAGATCCACGTGAAAGGCGGGATCGCGAAAGTGTCGAAACGGTTGGTCAGCCCGTGGCTCGCCTGGAAGGGGGTCTCGTTCCAGCCGATGGAGGCGTCCCCGGTTTTCATCTCCTCCGGCGTGCAGACCGTCTGGGTGTCCTCCTGGTAGGCACAGTGCAAGGGTGACCAGCCGGCGAACCCACCGCCGAATACCTTGCAGACCGAGGCCTGGAAGCCTTCCTGGTCGGCGAGCTCGTTCGAGGGCTGGGGCGCAGGTGCCAGGGCGATGCCTCGCAGATTGGCCCTGCGCTGTGCTTTCAGTTCCTCGGACAACGCCTGGACGTGCGAGGGCACCTCGCGTGCGCCGGGGTGGAGGGCTACATACACGTCCGCCAGCGAGGGCTGGCCGATGGCGTTTTCGCCGATGGCGTCCGAGTCAACGCCGATCCGCCCGCGAATGGCGACCGACAGCTGCCCGTCGACGTCACGCGCGACGATCAGAGCGCCGGTCGGCGAGTAACTATCCTCCATGACCAGGCCGGGCATCGAAGGTCCGATCTCCCCCTGGATCCCGCAACCGGCCGCCGAGGCCAGGCCGGCTGCCAAGAACAAGTGTGAACTTTTGGACATGTTGTGATCCTCCTAGCTTGCTGTTCCCGTGCTTCACCTTAACGAGGGGTCGACCGGCTACCTGTCGCACGGAAATCGCAGCGCGGGTACACCCGGCGCTGTCAGTGCTCGCAAAGCTTCGCGGCTGCGGCCGTCTTGCGCGGGAGGTGAACCTCCGGCTCTCGACCACCATATGCAAAATTACATATGACGGTCGGATCAGTGACGCTGGCGCACGCGCGCGTGGGCTCGGCGAGCGACTGCTACCGGCAGCTGCTCATCTTCTCGATGTCGCGGAAGCCGTCGGGGCCGATGGTCCACCAGTTGGTGGTGCTGACCGGGGTCTGGCCGGTGGTGTCGAACTCGAGCATGCCCGACAGTCCCTGGTAGGCGACCTCGACGTGGTCGCCCAGCAGATGGATGCCCCGGTCGAGCTGGTTCCAGTCCACCGGCTCGCCGCCCTGGTGGGTAACCGCCAGGATGTGCTCGCCCAGGTGGTCGCCGACGGGGATGGCGTTGCCGCGCACCAGTGCCCGCTGCCGGATATGGGCCCTCCGTTCGGTGAATGGAAACTGGCCGCTGGACCGCTTCTCCCGCACCGATCCGACCCGGGAGGCCGATACCTGCCAGATGCTGGGGTTCAAGGCGACGGACAGCCTGGGCAACTGCGCGTTCGGTAGCCAGGGGGGCGCCTCGGGTGCAAGAGCCCATCGACCCGGGTCTGGCAGGCGCTGACCACTCCCAGCGCCAGCAACAACAACCCCACCGGTTTCTGCCCCTGGTGTTCCCGCATCGCCCTCCCCCCGATCTGGTGGCCTCCGATATTGAACTATGTTCAAAAGTGAGACTGCCGCTCCCCGCCGCGCAACGGGGGCACTCCCGAGGTCGTCCGCACCGCCGGCGGCGCTGCGGCCGTGGATGGTCAGGGGCAGGCCAGGTCCCGGAAGCGCTGCC
This sequence comes from Myxococcota bacterium, assembly GCA_046734815.1. GTDB lineage: Bacteria > Myxococcota_A > Polyangia > Fen-1088 > Fen-1088 > CAVYGB01. The sequence goes on from JBKPRZ010000363.1 coordinate 4,898, forward strand.
AGTGCATGATCGTGCCGGCGTCATCGTAGCTTTGCACGTCGACGAAGACCTGGGTACCAGGGGCGGCACCGGACGCGCACAGCTTGGTCTTCCACTCGGCGATGAGGCTGTCGGGGCAAGCGTCGGCTTTCACCACCGAATAGAAGTAGGGGAACGTGGCCATGCCCTGGCCGGGGCCCTGTGCCCAGACGCAGAAGTTGCTCTCGTCGATCCCGATGTCGGGGAACAGCGAGGCGTCGCATATGTAGCGCGGCATGCAACGGCCGCCGCATTTGACCCCATCACACGAATACCGGCAGATGTTGGCCTGGCAGGTCGCCTGTGGGTTCTCGCCGCTGGTGTTCTTGCAGTCGGAGGCGCTGTTGCATTCGCAACAGTCGTTGCCGCAGCGGACGTTCGGACGGCAATCGATCCCGCACACGCCCTCGGCGTTGCAGGTGGCCACTCCCTTGGCGGGCTGGGGGCACAGCTCAGGGCGCGCGCGGTCGTCCACGCATCTGGCCTGGCAGCCGCTGCCGGAGATCTTGCGGGCCATGCAGGTGCCCTTGTCGGGGCAGCTGGCCGGGCAGGGGTCACACAGCTCGCCCTCTTCCTTGATCCCGTTGCCGCAGCGTGGGGCGCAGTCCTTGTCGTTGTTGGCGTCGCAGTTGGCGGGACAGCAGCCGTCACCGGAGAGGCAGGCGGTCTGCGCGTGGGAGTCGTATCCGCTGCCGTCGGCACGGCAGGTCTGCACGACATTGCTGGAACATTTCGTCGCGCCCGGCTTGCAGAAGTTGCATCGATCGGCCTGGCATCCGTCGGGACAGGCCATGTCGCTGTAGCTGGTTCCGTCCGGCTTGCAGGTCTGTACAGCCATACCGTCCGGGCGGCACCGGTTCGAACCGGGCATGCAGGCGCCGCTGCAAGTACCGTCCTTGCAAAAGTAGGTGCAGATCTCTTTCTGCATCCAGCTGCCCGCACCGGTGCACACCTCGACGGTGCCACCGGTGGGACCGCAGCGGCTCGCGCCGCTCTGACAGGCCGGAACCGCGGCATCCTCCCTGGCCGGCGCCGCGCCCGGATCGGGACCGGCCGGCCCATCCCGGGATGGTTCGCCCGCCGCGCCATCCGCCGTCTGGCCGTCCGCACGGGGCGCCGGAGCGCCGCCCACACCATCGTCGCCCTTCGGCCCCGGGGCGCCGGCCTCCCTCTCCAGCATCGGCGCCTCGCGGAGCGGCTCGCAACCGACTCCGGTCAGCAGGATCGAGGTCACAATCGCGAACGCGGGCCTTCGTCGTAGCCGTGACATGCAGTACTCCTGTGAATCCGTGTGGGGTCCCGTGCCGGACGAGCCGTCAAACCTGGACGCCGTTGTCATGAAGCAGGACATTGCCCGCGAAACGGCGGCCCGGACCTCACGGGTGCGCGCGGCGGTCGCGACGGCGGGCCCACAGAAGGGCGATGGCGGCGAGGAGCAAAACGCCCAGCGCCAGCGGGTCGCTGAGGGTGGCTTTGGCCAGCGAACGCTGGTGCTCGAGCCGGTCGAGGCGTGCCTGCAGTCGATCGTTCTCGGTCTTCAAGGCGCGGATGCTCTCGACCATGACCGCCTCGATCCCCTGCATGCCGATGGTCTTGAACCCGTCTGGCTTCGTGTGGATCCAGGCCGGGAAGACCTTTTCCACCTCCTGAGCGATGAAGCCACGCTGGGTACCCTGCTGGTTGCCGTGGCTGGCCGGATCCTTCCACTCGAAGGTCACCCCGCGAAGAGCCAGCAGTTGATCCAGTGCGCCTTCCAGCGTCTTGATGTTCTTCTTGAGCCGAGCGTCCGAGTCCGTCCGCCACGTCGATTCGGTCGCGTGCGCCAGCCCGTTGACGAAGAGGTCCTGGTTCACGTTCACCCGGCCGTTGAAGAATCCGGCCCAACCAGAGTTGCTGGCGTTGTCAGCGTAAACGGCGATGCCGCCGCTGGTAGACCGGCCGGCCACGCCGAATCCGTTCTGAGTGTTCTCGCCGTAAACGCCGCTGGCATTGACCGATGCGCTTCGGCCCTGGACACCATTGCCCCCCGTGGAGTCTCCGAAGACTCCGTAGGAGCCCACGTCGCCTCCATCCGACGCGGCGGCAATGGCCCCGGCGTGGGCCTGGGCGCGGATGGCAAAGTTGGCCGGCCCCATGCCGCTGTGGGTGATGCCCAGGCAGGGTCCGATGTTGCCACTGCAGTTGAAGGTGGTCTTTTGCGCGTGAGCCGCCTGCGGCAGCAACGAGACACACGCCAGCGCTATCATCGAGCCGGTACGGGTGATGAGGATCTTCATGACTGCCTCCCTTCGCGAGGCTCCATGAACACACGACCCGTCGAGGGAACCGATATGCAGAACGACGTAGGCCCTGGACCCAGTGTTTCGTCAGCGAGCCGCCGATCGCCGTTCCAGCACCTGCTGAAAGAGCAGCGTCTCCAGGTCACGCCGGCGGCCAGCGGGCCCGGCGCCATGCCCACGTCACCGATCTTCACCCGGCACTCGTTGCACCGAGCACGGTCGCCAGCTGTCGACCCACGGCACGTCCAAGGTGAGCCCTCCCGCGCGCGAGAGAACGTACCGACGAAGAACGGGCTCACCCTGCGTGGATCGGGGTGGACGCGGAAACGCTTTGGAAGTGGGGGTCTGGGGTCTTCATTCCTGGCAGAGCAGGCGCGCGATGTAGTCGTTTCCGCCGACGAGCAGCCGGTCCTCCGTCGGGGAAAAGGCGACGGCGCGGAAGTTCCCCGGCCGCGTCTGTTCCAGCATCCAGTCGGATGTGCGGAACACCCGCAGCGCGCCGCCGGCGGTATCGTCGGCGGCGAACGCCAGGTGGGCGCCGTCGCGCGAGTAACTGACGCCGCCGGCTCTGTGCTGGCGCTCGCTCCAGCCGGCCGGCCGCAGATCCTTGATGATAGCGCCGTCGGCGGCGGCCAGGACCTGCAAGTCGGAGATGGCGATCTGGGAGCCGTCGGGCGAGAAGGCCGCCGCGGGGGTATAGAACCCACCCACGCTGACATTCGCCGACCACAGCGGGCTCTCGTCCGTGAGCCGCCAGAGGGACAGGCCGGCGATCGACCAGGGGGAGTGCTCGGTGAAGATCGCCATGCGGGAGCCGTCGGGCGAAAGGGCGAAGCTATATGCCCCGCCGTACCCGCCGAAGCCGACCTCTTCGGCTCCGTCCGCGGCCGCCCAGCGGCGGAAGGCGCGCGGCGACCCCGAGGTGCTGCTGCCGAGGAGCGAGTGCCCGTCGGCGGTGAAGGCGACTCCCTCGACCAATTCACCCACGACCGCCAGCTCATGGCCGTCGGAGGCCTGCAGCAGGTGGATCCGCTTGTCCGGGCCGACCACCGCCAGGCTGGCGGAGTCGGGCGAGAAGGCGAAGTAGTGCCCGGTGCGCAAATAGGTGGTGGAAACGGTGAACAGCGGGATGCCGTCCTTGGCGCTCCAGACCTTGACCGTGAACAGCTCGCCGTCGCCGCCGCTGGCGACCTCGCCCTCGTGGGCGCTGGTGGCGAGCAGGCGGCCATCCGGAGAGAACGCCACCTGGAGCAGCGGCCCGCCATGTCCGGGCGGCGCGGGCACGACCATCTCCTCGTGGGCGCTGGTCGAGACCCGGTGCAAGGTGCCTTCCGCGTCGCCGATCAGGAGCGATCCGGCATGGTCGAAGGCCAAGGAGGCGGATATTCCCGGGAAGTTGCCCAGCATCGAGCCGTCACTCACCCGCGCCAGGAAGATGCCGGACGGCATGGCCCTGAGGGCCAGGGTCGCGCCATCGGGTGAGAGCCGCATGGACCCGGAAAAGAGGTCCGGATCGGTCTCAATCCACGCTGCCGGTTTCTGACCCATCCGCCACAGCCCGAATCGATCGTACCCGTTGTCGCCCACGAAGAGGGTGCCGTCGCCGCTGGCGTCGCTCAGGCGAGGCGTTGTATTCATCCCTTCGAAGCTGGCTTCCCGCTCGATGGTGCCGTCGGTGACACGGCGGAAGCTGACCAGACCATAACCGCCGCTGAGCACAGTCTGACCATCGTCCAAAAAGCGGAGCAGGAAGGGATCGCCCCCGGGTCTGGTCCAGAGTAGCGAACCATCTTCGACCCGCCACAGGCGCAGGGGCTGCTGGGCGGCGACCAGGCTTCCGTCGGGCGACAGCGCCAGCAGGTCCAGCCCCCAGGGGTTCTCGCCCGTCTGGATGCGGGCCACCTCCTGTCCGTCGTCGGCCCGGGAGACGATGATCTCGCCTGTCTCGCTGCTGGTGGCCACCCGTTTGCCGTCTTTCGACATCGCGGCGCGGGTGACCATGCGCTCATGCGCGGGCAGCTCGCGGAGGATGGAAAGGCTGTCGGTGTCGATCAGCACCGCGCGGCCGCTGCCGTAACCCACCACCGCCCGCGGCAGGTCCGTCGCCGCGGCGATGGCGCGCGCGCCGCCCGAGCCGAAGGCGCCACAGGCTCCGAAGTGGGCCGGGGGGGGAGCATCCGGGCCGGTGGATCCATCAGGCGCGCCGTCGATGCTTCCGTCGGGCGGGTCGACCCGTCCGTCGGGCGTATCGTCCACCGCGCCGTCGGGACGGATGACACCGGGATCGGATTGCAGCCCCTGGCCACACGCACCCAGGGTGAAAATGGCCGTGAGCCCCACCAGTCGTGTGCTTCTGTTCATACCTGGAAAACCCGGCCGACGCGTCCGGTGTGCAGCCATTCAGAACGCCAACGCGGTTGCCAGCCAGGCGGCCGGATGTAGCAGCAACGTCGTGCGCGCGTCGCGACGGATCACCCGCGCGGGCAGCTGCCCGATGAGCGCAAGCGACACGCGCTCTCCGAGCGCCAACGACCCACCCACGGTACCGGCCACGCTGGCCACCGGGCTCGACCAGCGCTGTCCACCGTCGACCACCTGGGCCGACCAGCCGGCTCCGGCCTCCGCGCCAGCACACAGCCCGAACGCACCGCGGTTCCAGCGCTGGAGCAAGCCCACGCGCAGCTCGAAGCGACTCTCGCGCACCTGTTCGCTTTTTCTGCTGGCCAGGTCCAGCCCGAGGGTCGCTGCGCGCCGGCCCTGACGCGACAGCTGCAGCCGGAGGCTGGGCAGCGCGGCCATCCGTCGGGCCACCGCCCCCTCGGCGCCGCCGCCGATCAGCCACAGCGCGCGCGCCGTCGACTGGAGACCGAAGGGGGCATCGCCCTTGGATACCGCCGGTGCGGCCGGCACTGCCAGCAGGGCAGCGGCCGGCACCTGCCGCACGTCGCCCTCGGCCAGGGCCAGGTCCGCCGCGAACGGACGGCCGCGCCGCCAGGCCTGCAGCCGGTAGCGGCCTGCGGCGACCGCCAGCCGCCGAGCCGCCGCGGGTCCGAGCTCGGCCACCACCTCGCCGCGCCGCTGGTCCACCAGCAAGACCCGGTCGAAGCCCGACGGTGTCTCGACGATCGCAGAGGGCTGCTGCAGGCGCGTGAGCACCACGTCGCCCCGGCCCGACAGCCGGTAGTCGTAGACCGGGTGCTGGGTACCCACCACGGTGTTGGCCGTGCCGGTGACGGTGCGGGCGAAGGCGTACTGGTACGCCTCCGCGAGCGTGACCTGACCATCCCCCGACACGTCGGCGGCCCCGCGGAGCCCCGAGACCAGGTGGTGCGAGAAGAAGGAACCGCGGATCTCCTCCGACTCCAGCGACGACTCTTCCGCCGAGCTGGAAGTGATGACTGCCTCGCCGGAGCTCGACAGGCTGTCGGCCAGGTGGACGTCGAACGCCGGGCCGGGCGTGCCGCCCTTGGTGGCCAGCAGCCCACCCGCACGGCAGCTGTCGATGAAGGCCAGGCGCACGTCGGCCCCGCTGGCCGCCAGCAACCCGCGCACGTCCGCGAAGGAGAGTCGCTCGCCGCCCAGCTCGAGGGCCTGCCCGTCCGAGTGGCCGGAGAAGTAGAACAGCACCACCGCGCGCTGGTCCGGTTGGCGCCGCCAGTCCCGCACCCGCTGCCCCATCTCGTTCAGCGCCGCACGCACGTCGCCCACCGCGCTGCCCCTGAGCAGCCACAGGTCCGATCGGCTCAGCCCGCCCAGCTCGGTGAACACGGCGGCCAGCTTCTCGACGTCGTCCTCCGCGAACCGGAGCGCGAGGCGGCCCGGATTGCCGGCGTTGTTGCCTACCAGCACCGCCAGCCGGCGCGTCTCCGCCCGGGCGATCCTCACGCCCGCGACCAGCGCCGCCAGCATGGCCACGGCGAGCAGCCGCCGGTGGGTCAAGGCGGCGGCTCCTTCTCGAACCGCAGCGTGGCCTGGGTGGTGCCCGGCAGGGACAACTCCCGCGTCCGGCGGATGGCCTCTGGCCCGCCGGCCGCGAGTTGCTGCAAGGCCGTTCGCACCCGCTCGGCGGACAGGGGCGCGCGCGAGAAGATGGCAAACAGCCTCTCCGGTCCGGGTGCGCTGTCGAGGATGATGCTGCCGGGGACCTCCACGCGCCGTCCGGCGGCCACCCGGACGCTCTCGTGGCCATCGTACGGATAATAGAGGTTCGCCTGGCCCGCCCCGTCGATCGAGCCGACCAGGACGTAGTCGGCGGCTCCCGGGTCGACGAAGAACCGGATCGCGTCGCCGGCGGCCAGCCGGGTGCCCTCCTCGACGGCGAACACCCGGGACTGACGGCGCGCGAACACCTGCAGGGCCCCCGGCCCCTTCACCCCGGGCAGGGCCATCGCTCCCGGTGGTGGCGCGGGGTGCTCGCGGTCCCGGGGAACCAGCACCAGCGCCGCCGCGGCCAGTCCCGCGACGGCGAAGATCGGGGCCAGCCAGGGCGCCTTCCGGACCGGCCGGGGCGCCAGGCGACCGCGCACGGCAGGCAGGGTGCGCACGTACACCTCGAGCTCGAAGCGCTGCCGCGCGCGCCGGTCCTGTTCCAGAAGCCCGCCGCAAGCCGAACAGGTGCGTGCGTGCTCCAGCCTCTCCGCGCGCTCGGCGGGCGCGCCCAGGGCCAGGGCCAGAGCGTCCAGGTCCAGCGGGGTCAGGTGGCGGGCAGACGTCGCGGGGGCGCTCATGCGGCCGTCCTGCGCACGAATCGGCAGGCGGCCTCCTGAAAACGCGCCAGCCGGGTGGCCACCGTCCGGCGGGACAGGCCCAGTATGCGTGCCACCTCCTCCTGCTCGAACCCGTCGACGTGGTACAGCCAGGCCACCGTGCCCAGCTTGTCGTCGGCGGCGGCCATCAAACGCAACACCAGGTCCCGATCGCAGATCCGC
>JBKPRZ010000364.1:0-6932 GCA_046734815.1 Myxococcota bacterium
GACGTATACCAGCCCGCCCCGCGTGCACAGCGACGTGCACGTCGGCGTGGGGCTGATGATCCCGATCGTGCCGGTGGACAGCCCGCAATACACGCACGACGGGCAGGTGGCCGACGACGACGACATGTTCGACGGCGACCAGATCCACGTGTCGATGACACTGGTGTCGGCCCAGGACGGGCGCGTGCTCTGGCACATCCGCGACAGCATCGACGTCGAGGCGGACAGACCGCAGGAGGTCGACGCATTCGTGCGGCGCTATGTGGGAATGATCCCGCCCTCGCTGGCGCCGCGCTGACCGCGCCGCCGGTGTGGGTGGGGCGGCGTGCCCGCGCGGCTATGCCGCGGGTGGTTTCCGTCGATGAGTGAGACATGGCCTCGTGGGGGCGGCGGTGGCTGTGGCCATGCCTCGCGGCGCTCGCGGCGCTGGGCGCCGGGTGCGTCGATCTGAAGCGACCCGACGGCCGCGTGGGGCTGAACGACGCCGCCGCCGATCGCCCGTCGATGATCGATGCGCCCGCCGACACGCGGCCGCAGCCCGACGGCGGACCGGACGCGGCCCCCAACCCCGAAGACGACCCCCGGGCGGACGCGGCCGGCGCGGACGGGGTTGCTGCCGACAGCGCGCGCGCGGTCGATGCGGCGGGTGACACCGCCGTCGATGCCCGCCCCGCCGATGCCGCTTCGCCCGACGTGGCGCCGGCGGCCTGCACGCCCGTGTTCGGCGACGACTTCGAGTCCGGCACCCTGGACGCCTGGGACAAGTCCTACACGGTGCTGCCCGCCGTGACGGGCACCGGGGCCATCGCCGGCGCGCGATCCTTGAGCACGCGGCTGGGCACCGAAAACGCCGCCGGCCGCACCTTCGCCGCCACCTCGCGGCTGGCGCTGCAGTTCGCCGTGGATCTGACCGGCATGACCACCAGCGGATCGATCCCCAACGTGGCGGCGGTGCGCGGCAACGGCCTGGACTACAACCCGATCGCCGTGTACTTCGGGCGGGACGCCGACGGCCCGGTGATCTCGGTGCGCGCGAACCTCAGCTCCTCGACCTTCGAGCGGATCAGCTTCGCCCCGCTGCCCGCCAGCCGGGTGACGGTGCGGATCGAGTGGCAGGCCGGTGGGGTGGCGCGCGTGTTCATCGATGGCGCGCCCTTCTGGACCTCCCCGACCCTGAGCAACGGCGGCGTGCGGGTCGACGAGCTGCGGGTGGGCAACACCGGCGGCGCCGGCTCGGGCACCGTGCTGTTCGATGACGTGCTGCTGGAAGAGTGTCCCTGACCCTGCCTGGGCAGCCAGCGACGGGTCAGCGGCGTCGCGACAGCAGGCACGTGGTCAGGCGCGCCGGCAGAAGCAGCGTCGCGACGGCAGGCACGTGGTCAGTGCGCCGGCAGCAGCAGCGTCTCGATCTCGCGGAGGCTGCCCAGCCGGCGGTCGGCGCCCTCGAAGGCGCAGCCGGCGGTCAGATCCGAGGGCACCACCCAGCAGGTCAGCCCGGCGGCGCGGGCGGCGCGCAGGCCACGTTCCGAATCCTCGATCACCAGGCAGCGCTCGGGCGGCAGCCCCATCCGCTCGCGCGCGCGCAGATACGGCTCGGGGTGCGGCTTGCAGTGCGTGTAGTCGGCGGGGGTGAGCACGAACTCGAACAGGTCCAGGAAGGCCCGGTCGCGGTGGATGTGATCGAAGTGCTCGCTGCTGGTCACGATCGCCATCCGGTAGTGGGCGGCCAGGCGGCGCACCATGTCCGCCACCCCGGGAATGGCGGTGGGTCCCGCGGCCAGAAGCTCGGCGTAGCGCCGGTTGCGGCGCGCGCGCAGCGGCTCGACCTCGGCAACTGGTAACAACCCCTGGTCGGCCAGCGCTCGCACGCCGAGCGCCTGCCGCAGGAACAGCTCGACGTACGTCTCCTCGGACAGCGCCACCCCCACCTCGGCCAGCACCTCGCGGGTGGCCTGGTAATACAGGCGCTCGGTGTCGACCAGCACGCCATCGTTGTCCCAGAAGATCGCCTCGAACACGACCGCAGCCTAGCACCCCCGCGTCGTGGGCTCCGGCGGTTGCGACCACCGGTCCGCGCAGCGCCCCGCATCGACCCGCGCGCCAGCAATCCCGCGCGGCGACGAGGAGAGGCAGCGCTGCGGTCAGCAGCGGCTCCCCGGCCTCCTCGGGTAGGGAGCGACCGAGCTGATCGACACACCGCCAGTGCCAGCGACGGGTCCGCGTCGTGTTACCGTCCCCGCCATGCGTACGCACCGGTACGGACCGGCGCCCGAGCAGGAAGGGGACCTGTACCTGCCCGCGCGCCCGCACCCGCCGGTGGTCTGCCTGCTGCACGGCGGGTTCTGGCGGCAGGTGTACCGGCGCGATCAGTTCATCCCCGTCGCCGAGGACCTGGCCGCGCGTGGCTTCGCGGTCTGGAACCTGGAATACCGCCGCCTGGGGGCGCCCGGCGGCGGGTGGCCGGGGACGTTGCAGGACGTTGCCGCCGGGATCGATCGGCTTGCCGACCTGCCCGAGCACCTGGACCTCACGCGGGTAATCACGGCCGGCCACTCGGCGGGCGGGCACCTGGCGCTGTGGGCGCCCGGAAGGCCCGCGCGCGTGCGGGTCACCGCCGCGGCTGGACTGGCACCGGTGGCTGACCTCGTGGAGGCGCATCGCCTCCATCTGGGCCGCGGCGTGGTCCACGACTTCCTGGGCGGCTCGCCCGAGGAGCATCCCGACCGCTACCGCGACGCTTCGCCCCGCGCGCTGCTGCCCCGGCGCATCCCGCAGCTGATCCTCCACGGCACCGACGACGACACGGTTCCGATCTCGATCGCCCGCGACTACGCCCAGGCCGCCCGCGCGGCCGGCGACCACATCACCTTCACCGAGCTACCCGCCCGCGGCCACTTCGACTTCCTCGACCCCACCACCGAAGCCCACACCCTCCTCTGCACCTGGCTCCAGCGCTGGAGCTGACGCATTCGAATGCCCCGTCGGTCGCGCTGGAGCCGCCGTCGTGACCGCGAGCTCACCCACCCTCCGTGACTTCGCCGCCGGGCCCGCGCTGAGGACTCGTGTAATTGAGCGCCGGCCGGCGCGGAGACGCCATCGTTACCAGCGATCCGGGCGACATCGAGCGCCCGCTGACGTTCATCCGGAGGAATCTGATCGTGATCTCCGTTTGAAAAGGCCTGACGGCGGTCAGCTGACTGACGTCGGCGGCCACAGCCAGCCGGTGTCGTCGTTGCCGAAGCGGGCGTTGATCTCGGCGGCGTTGGGCAGGTAGGCGTAGTCGCCCTGGCCGCTGAGGCGGGAGCGGCGGGGATCGAGGAAATAGTCCAGCTCGGGTGAGTCGGGCAGCTGCAGGTCGAGCAGCGCGAAGGCGCGGGCCAGCTCGGCGCGGTTGTGGGCCAGGTCGTCGGTGTACAGGGTCTCGTACTCCAGCATGACCCGGGCGGTGGCGGGTTTGTCGGCCATGACCCGCTGGTAAAATGCCCGCAGCTCCCGGCTGTATTGCAGCATCTCGTCGATGCCATCCAGAGGCATGGGCGGCAGATGGGCGTAGGTGGTCGCCAGATCGCTGGTCAGATCCCACATCTTCCAGACTCCGGTCTGTCTGGCCACGTAGCCCGAGACGATGGCCTGCAGCTGGTTGCGACGGCGCAGGCCGATCACCCGCACGTCTTCGCGCAGGAGCAGGCGGCGGTACAGCTCCTCGGGCAGCTGGTAGTCCAGCACCTTGATGCCTTCGTGGCGGGCGAACAGGTGGGCCACCTGGCGGTCCAGCGACTCGGCGTCGTGGATGAGGTCGATGTGGTTGGGCTCGCCGGGGTTCCAGGAGGCGTAGCGCTCGTGGAAAGGTTCCTCGGCGATGCGCAGGCGCGGGTGCAGCTGCATGGCGCGTAACAGGTTCGAGCTGCCGCTGCGGGCGTGGGCGAAGATCACGAAATGCGGCACCGTCATGGGGCGCGGTCAGCTGGGCATGGGCGAGGCGCCCTCGACGGGATCGATGCCCAGCGCGGAGAGCCAGGCGCGGGCCAGCGGGGTGAGGGCGTCGGTGCGGAAGGTGAGCCAGCGGTCGAGGTCGTGGTGCTCGCGCAGCAGGGCTTCGAAGCGGGTGAAAGGGCGCGGGCCCTCCAGCGCTTCGAACAGGCGGAGGCGCAGCTGCGGGTCGTTCATCTGCTCCTCGACGAAGCGGCGGCGCAGCTGGCGGCGTTCGCGGGTGGGCAGCGGCTGGATCTCGACCCAGCGGGCGGGCTGGGCCAGGATGTCGTCGAACACGCCCTCCACCTCGGCGTCGCGGGGCATCGATTCCAGCTGGCCGCTGGCGCGGTCGAAGAAGGCGCGCACCGGGCCGGAGACCGCTTCGTCGAACAGGGCGGCCAGCGCGCCCACGTCCACCGGTATCCGTTTCAACACGGGCTGGACCATAACCTCGCTGATATCCTGCGACCATGCGAATTCGATTCCTGGGCGCGGCAGAAGAAGTCACCGGCTCGCTGATCCTGGTGCAGACCCGCCAGGGCGACCTGGTGATCGACTGTGGGCTGTTCCAGGGCCGCCGCCAGGAGGCGCGACAGCGCAACCGCGCGCTGCCGCCCGAGGCGGCGCGCGCGCACGCGGTGCTGCTGACCCACGCGCACATCGATCACTCGGGCAGCCTGCCCACCCTGGTCAAGCAGGGATTCGCGGGATCGATCTGGTCGACGCCGGCGACGCGCGACCTGTGCGCGTACATGTTGCGCGACTCGGCCTTCATCCAGCAGGCCGACGCCGAGTACCTGAACCGCCAGAACGCCGACGACCCCGACTTCGTGCCCATCGAACCGCTGTACGACGAGGCCGACGCGGTGGCGGCGATCGGGCGCTTCAATGCCGTGTCCTACCACCGCCCGTTTTCACCGCTGCCGGGCGTGACCGCGCGGTTCATCGAGGCGGGCCACATCCTGGGCTCGGCCTCGGTGGTGCTGGAGGTGGACGACGGTGGCAAGCAGCGGCGGCTGGCCTTCTCGGGCGACATCGGCCGCAAGGACCTGCCCATCCTGCGCGACCCCGAAAGCCCGCAGCCGCCGCTGGACCTGGTGGTCATGGAGAGCACCTACGGCAACCGGGTGCACGGCAACGTCGCGCAGATGCACGCCGACCTGGAACGGGTGGTCAAGGAGACGGCCCAGCGCGGGGGCAAGGTGATCGTGCCGGCCTTCGCGGTGGGGCGCACGCAGGAGCTGCTGTTCGCGCTGGCCCAGCTGTGGAGGCAGGGACGGCTGCCCGCCATCCCGGTGTTCATCGATTCACCGCTGGCCAGCGCGGTGACCGGCGTGTTCCGGCTGCACCCCGACTGCTTCGACGCCGAGACGCGCGCCTTCGTCGATCAGCACGGCGAGGCGTTCTCGTTTCCCGAGGCCCGCTTCGTCAGCGACCGGGACGAGTCGATCAAGCTCAACAGCCTGAAGGGGCCGGCGGTGATCATCTCGGCCTCGGGCATGTGCGAGGCGGGGCGCGTGCTGCACCACCTGAAGAACAACGTCGAGGACGACCGCAACACCGTGATGGTGGTCGGCTTCATGGCCAAGCACACGCTGGGGCGGCGGATCGTCGAGCGCCACCCCACCGTGCGCATCTTCGGGATCGACCTGCCGCTGCGGGCGCGGGTCGAGGTGCTCAACGCCTTCTCCGCGCACGCCGACCGCGACGACCTGATCGCCTACGCCGGCGCCGCCAACGCCCCCGGCACCCGCTTCTTCCTGGTCCACGGCGAGCCCGACCAGCAGCAACCGCTGGCCCGCTCGCTGATCGAGCGCGGCATCGACACCCACGTCCCCGCCCGCGGCGACGAGGTGGAGGTGTGATCGAGGCGATCCAGAGAGGGAGCAGAAACGAGAGGTATCAGAAACTGGTGGCGAGGCCGGCCTGGACGAAGGCGCCGGTGGAGAGGGCGCTGGCCTGGCGGAGGGCGGCGAAGCCGGCCTGGGTGAACAGGGCGACCCGGTCGACGAACACGGTGGCCAGCGGGCCGGCGAGCACGTCCACGGTGGGTTCGCCCTTGGCGGTCAGCTTGGCGCGGTCGGAGCCGAGGTCGAAGCGCAGCCGGCTGTCCAGGCCCACCAGCAGGCGGGACTTCAGCGGGTACAGGGCAGCCAGGCGCACCTCGCCGTCGCGCTCGCGCGCTTCGGGGTCCTGGCCGTAGACCAGGTTGCCCAGCAGGTACGTGCGGCCGGCGTGCGCGCCGAAGGAGGTGACCAGCTCGATCTCGCCTTCCGGCTCGCTCAGCCCCTCGGGACGGTAGAAGAGACCGGCGGAGGCGTCGACGCCGTGGCGCGATTCGCTGAGCGCCTGCACGCGCAGGCCTGCCGACGGGCGCAGGGTCCGGGTCGAGTTGGTGTAGACGGCGCCGGCGCGCACCGACAGGGGCCCCCACAGCTGCACCTCGGTGGCGGCCTCGAACAGGGCCGTGCCGCGGGCGCCGTCGTAACCCCCGGCGGCGCTGGCCACGGCGCGCGAGCCGTTCAACGCGGCTGGCTGGGCCAGCGACAGAAAGCTGCCCAGCGCGGCGGCGCGTTCGGTGCGCGCTGCTGCGTCAACGGTCTGCGGCTGCTCGTCCTTGGCGTCGGCGCGCGCGAGCGGGGCGGCCGCCAGGAACGCGGCGGACACGAGGGCGGCGGCGGAGATGGGCGGTGTCTTCATGGTCAGCTCCTCGTGGTTAAACGACCGGTGGGGCCCCTGGTTCCCAATGGTTCCGGCTCAGCTATCGCAGATTAGAATGTCCGGCGAATCGATGAAATCGTTTTCACCCACCGCCGCCGGTCGCCTCCTGCTCGGCGTCGTGGCGCTGGCGGCGTGTGGCCACGACGCGGGCCCGCCCGACGGCGCCGCTCCCGCCGCGGACGGGGCCCCTCCGGGCACCGACGGACCCCCACCCGCCGCCGAGGCGGGCACCACCGACG
>JBKPRZ010000365.1:0-15042 GCA_046734815.1 Myxococcota bacterium
GTCGGAGACCGCCGGGGGCGAGACCGGCGCGCAGCGGGCCGAGGCGGCGCTGGCCCGGGCGGCGCTGTATGCCCGCCGGGTGCGCGAGGCCGGCAGCGGCACGCCCGAAGGTCTGTTCGCCTCCGAGCTGTCCATCCTGCGGCGGCTGGCCGCGGCCCAGCGGGCGCGGCCCACCCGTGCGCTGGCCGATACTTTGTTAGCGCTGGCCGACCTGAGCCCGAACGATCTGGATCCGCTGGAGGAGGCGGCGGCGCTGGCCCTGGGGCCGCTGGCTTCCGAGCCGCTGGCCAGCACCATCCTGGGGCGGCTGCTAGATCAGTCCACCCGCCTGCTGCGCACCGAGCAGGTCGCGACCGGAGCGCTGGGCGCGGCCAAGGCGGCGGCCTGGGCGGCCGAGGAGCTGGCGCGCATCGAGCTGGGGCGGCCCGACCGCAGCGCCTGGGCGCGGGCGGTCGAGCTGTTGCTGGATTCGGCGCGCCTGCCGCTGCCCCGCCCGGCCATCCGGGGCCTGCGCAGCCGGGTGGCCACCCTGGCCCTGGAGAAGCTGCGCGACCGGCGGATGGCCATCCAGGTGCTGCGGCAGATGGTGGACGAGGATCCGCAGGACGCCGAGGCGTTCAGCCGCCTGGGGGCGCTGTACGAGGACGAGCGGCGGCTGCCGGAGCTGCTGGCCCTGCGCCAGGAGGAGCTGGCGCGCACCCTGGACGTCGAGCGCCGGCTGGCGCTGCGCCTGGAGCTGGAGAAGATCGCCGGGACCCTGGAAGAGCGCAGCGGCCGCCTGGAGGTCCTGCGCGCCAACCTCGACGAGCAGCCCGGGCACTGGCCCACCATCGAGACGCTGGCCCGGCTGCTCGAGTCGCGCCACCGCCACGCCGAGCTGGTCGACATCTTGACCGACCAGGCGACCCGGGTGGAGGAGCGCGGCGACCGCAGCGGGGCCGCCCGGCTGTGGGACTGGAGCGCCCGGCTGCTGGTGCAGCCGCTGGGCGAGAAGGAACGCGCCATCCGGGCCCACGAGCGGGTGGCCGAGCTGGACCCGCGTCCCACCACCTTCGAGGGCCTGGGCCGGCTGCTGCTGGAGAAGAACGAGCCGCTGCGCGCGGCCCCCTGGCTGCTGCGCTGGCAGCAGGCGGCCGAGGGCCCGACCCGCACCAGCGCCGCGCTGGAGCTGGCCGGAGCCTACCTGCGCGCAGACCAGCGCGCCCAGGCGGTGACCTGCCTCGAGCGGGCGCTGGCCGAAGATCCGGCGGCCGCGGAGGTGCGGCGCCGGCTGATCGATCTGCACCGCGGCGGCGAGGACTGGGCGCCGCTGGTGCGCTTGCTGAACGAGGGGGCACTGCAGGCCCAGGAGCCCGACACCATCCTGGCCTTCGCGCGCGAGGCGGCCGACATCGCCCAGACCCGGCTGCAGGCGCCGCAGGCGGCGATGGCCTCGCTGGAGCGCGCGGTCGAGCTGTCCCCGCAGGACGGCAGCCTGCGCTCGCTGTACGCCGAGGCGCTGTTCGCCGCCGGCGAGCTGGGCCAGGCCCGCACCATCCTGGAGGCGCTGATCCAGGAGAGCGGGCGCCGGCGCTCGCGCGAGCGGGCGCTCTTGCACCTGCGGGTGGCGCAGGTGGCGCGGGCCGAGAACCGCGCCCGCGAGGCGCTCGAGCACCTGGATCAGGCGGCGGAGATGGACATGGACAACGCCGCCACCCTGCAGACCCTGGCCGAGGTGGCCGAGGAGGTGGGCGAGCTGGAGCGGGCCGAGCGCGGCTACCGGTCGCTGATGTTGCTGATCCGCCGGGGGGGGAAGGGCGCGGCGCTGTCCAGCACCGGCGCGCTGCTGCGGCTGCGGCAAATCGCGGTTGCCCGCGGACAGAACGACAAGGCCCAGGATCTGCTCGACTCGGCGGTGGCCGAATCCATCGGCAACGCCGAGGAGGCGCGCCGGCTGGGGCGGGCCCTGCGCGAGCGGGGCGAGCTGGAGGTGCTGGCCCAGGTGCTGGACAAGCGCCTCGCCTCGGTGACGGATCCGGCCGAGCGGGCGTCCATCCTGATCGAGCAGGCGGAGATCGCCGCCGGTCAGGGGCGCGCGCCGCAGGCGCTGGAGACGGCGCTGGCGGCGCTGTCGGAGGCGCCCGAGCAGGCGGCGGTGCGCGCGTCGGCGCGGAAGATCTGCCGCGAGGTGGGCGCCTCCGAGCGCTACGCCGCGGCCCTGCAGGCGCAGGCGGGCGAGAAGCGCCGCTCGGCCGACGCCCAGCTGAACGCGGCCTGGCTGTGCGAGGCGGGCGAGGTCCTGCGCGACGACGTCAAGGACGCGGCCGCGGCGGCCGAGGCCTACGGGCGCGCGACCGCGCTGGGCGCTGAAGGGGGGCTGCCCGCGGTCCAGGCGGCCTACGCCCTGGTCGGGCTGGCGCAGGCCCGCGGCGACAGCGCCGAGCGGGCCCGCGCCGTCAAGGCGCTGTCCCGGCTGGGCAAGAGCGCGACCTCGCCGGAGGCGCGCACCGAGGCGCTGTTCCGCTATGCCCAGGCCCAGCTGGGCGCCAACGAGGCCGTGGACCAGGCGCTGGCCGCTCTGTCCTCGGCGCTGGAGCTGTCCAACGACATCGAGCGGGCCTTCGGCATCGTCCGCGACGCCAAGGTGGCGGACGCCGACCTGGCCCGGGTGCTGCCGCTTTACGAGCATGTCGCCCGCGCCTCGAAGGACGACGGAATGCTGCTGGATTTCTTCGAGCGCCGTTCGGCGGTGCCGGCGACGACGCTTCCGCAGGTGCGCGAGGGGATCGAATTCGCGCTCGCGCGCGGCAAGACCGATCGCGCGGCGGTGATGCTCGAGCGCGCGGTCGACCTGGCCCGCCGCGCCGGTCAGCGCGAGGGCCTGCAGTGGGCCATCGTGGAGCTGGCCGAGGCCCGCCGCGCGCTGGGCGACGTGGCCGGCGCGGTGGCCTGCCTGGAAGAGGAGCGCGAGCTGGCCGATCCGGTGCGCACGCTCCGCATCTACCAGGACATCGCCCGGGCCCCGCTGGAGGGCAAGGTCGAGCCCGCGGTGGTGGCCAAGGTGTACGAGCGGCTGTGGGAGCGCGATCCCGGCGAGCGTCGCTCGTGGGAGCCGCTGTTGCGCGTGTACCTGGAGCTGGGCGACGCCGCCGGCATCGAGCGGGTCACCCGCGGCACCGTCGAGCGCCTGTTCGATCCCGGCGAGCGCAACGCCGTCCGCATGGTGCGGGCCCGTTTCCTGGCCCAGCGTGACCGCCTTGACCCGGCGCTGGTCGACCTGCTGCGCGACGTCCTGCTGGACGAGCCCACCCTGGAGGAGGCCATCGGCCTGCTGGCCGACGTCTACCAGGCCAGTGGCAACGAGCAGGGGCTGACCGAGCTCCTGGCCAGCGAGATCGAGGCGGCCCGGACCAGGCGCGACGTGCCCGCGGTGGTGGCGCTGTCCCTGCGGCTGGGCAGCCGCCAGCTGACCGCCGGCAACCGCGGCGAGGCGCGCGACGTGTACCGGAAGGCGTTGCTGGTGGCCCCCGACGACGCGGGCGTGCTGCGCGCGCTGGCCGAGCTGCTGTCGCCCCTGGAGGACGCCCGCGAGCGGGCGGTGGTGCTGGAACGCCTGCTGGGCATCGAATCGGGCGACGAGGCCGGGCGGCTGGCGGTCGAGCTGTCGCTGCTGTGGGAGGCGATGGGCGACGAGGAGCGGGTTCAGCGCGCGCTGGAGACCGGCGTTCTCCGCGGCGGCGGCAGCCCGGTCGTGTTCGACCGGCTGTGCGACTTTTACCGCAGCCGGCACGCCTGGGATCGGCTGGCCACGGTGCTGGTGGACGAGGCCGAGCGCCGGCGCGCTCCCGCCGACAAGGCGGCGCTGCTGCGCCAGGCGGCCGAGCTTTCGCGCAACAGCCTGGGCCGGGCGCGCGAGGCGGCCGAGCTTCTGCGCAAGGCCCGTCGGTACGCGCCGGCGGACACCGCCCTGCTGACCGAGCTGGTCCAGGCGCTGGATGCGCTGGGGGAGGGCGGTCTGGCCGCCGAGGAGCTGTCCCAGGCCATCGAGGATCTGCCCGCCGACAGCCCCCACCGCGTGGCGCTGCTGCAGGCGCGCGCGGATCTGTACGAGAAGGGCGGCCACTACGAAAACGCCGTCTCGGACCGGGAGGCGGCGCTGGCCGCCGGGGGCGAGGGGCTGCGCCCGGCCCTGCGGGCGGCGATGGAGCGCTGGCGCGCCCACACCTCGCAGCGGGGTGACAGCGCGGCCGAGCGGCGGGCCATGCGCCACCTGACCGACTTCCTGATCCGCGGCGGCGAGGAGGCCGATGCGCGCGCGGTGCTGGCCGACTGGTGTTACCGCCACCCCGAGGACTCCGAGAGCCTGCGGGCCCTGGTGGCGCGCGACCTGGCCGCGGGACGCTGGGACGCGGTGATCGAGAGCGCCTTCCGGCTGATCGAGGCCGAGAGCGGCGAGCCGCAGATCTCCGCCGCCGAGCTGCTGGTCGAGGCCTGCGAGCGGCTGGGCCAGCCGGCGCCGGCCATCGCCGGGCTGGAATCGGCCCTGCGCGGACAGCCCGGGCACCCGTGGGTGTTCGAGAAGCTGATGGGCCTTTACGAGAAGGTGGGCGACCGGCGCAAGCAAGCCGAGCTGCTGTCCTGGGCGGCCGAGCGCAGCACCGACCCGGAGATCCGCTTCCGCAGCCTGCGGCAGGCGGGCGAGATCCTGCTCAGGGAGAAGGACCTCGAGCGGGCCAGCGCCCTGTTCCAGCAGGCCCTGGCCTACAAGCCGGCCGACCGCGAGCTGTCCTGGCTGGTGGCCGACGTCTGCATCGCCAGCGGCCGGCTGGCCGAGGCGGAGGAGATCCTGCAGACGCACATGAAGAAGGCGGCCAAGGACCTCTCCTCGACCGAGCTGTCGTCACTGCAGCACCGGATGGCCCAGCTGGCCGAGGCGCGCGGCGACCAGGCCGGGCGGTTCGAGTGGCTGCGACGCGCGTTCGAAACAAATCGGAAAGATGGCGTCATCGCGGCCGAGCTGGCGGACGTGGCCGAGGCGACCAACGACATGGACCTGGCGGTCAAGGCGCTGCGGGCGGTGACCCTGGCGCCGCCCACCGCGGGGCGCCTGACCCCGGCCATGGCCTTTCTGCGGCAGGCGCGCATCGCCCAGCGCAGCGGCGATCGGCCCAAGGCGGTGATCTTCGCCAAGCGGGCGCTGCAGGAAGATCCGCGCCTGCACGACGCCGCCGAGTTCCTGCGCGAGATGGGCGAACGCCGCGTTTGACGGGTTCCTCCGACAGCGGCCCGGGCGGCTGTCGGAATCGACCGTACGGCCCGGTACCCAGTGCAAAACCCCTCGATTGGCCGTGAATTCGGGGGGTTCGACCGACACACGTTTTGTGGGAAGGGGCTATTGTAGCGGGCATGTCAGGGCCGAATCCGGAGACCGAGGCCGTGTTGCAGGGGGTGGCGAAAGCGCTGGGGCTGCCCGACGGGGCCTCGCTGGCGGCGCTGCGACCGAGCGGGCTGTGGAAGATGACCCAGCGCGATCTGCTGGAGGTCGCTCGCCTGCTCGGGCTCAGCAAGGTGTCGCGGCTGAACAAGCAGGCGCTGCTGGGCAAGGTCTGGGAAGAGCTCGAGCGCCTGGGCGCGATTCCGCCCAACGGCTCGTCCGAGCTGAGCCAGCCCCAGCGTCAAGCGGCGGCGGCCCGGGCGCGCGCGACCGCCGTGACCAGTCCATCCCCACCGGCCCGGCCGCTGGTGGTCGAGCCGGCCGCTCCTCCGCCAGGCGAGGTTCCCAGCGAAACCCCTGAGACTCCGCCTGCCGCCGCCCACAAGTTCGACGTGGGTCAGGAGCCGCAAGCCGACCCCAAGCTGGTGCGCGAGCGGGCCGAGGCGACCATCCCCTGGAGCTACGGCCGCGAGCGCGTCACCGCCTTGCCGGTCGATCCCGACCGCATGTGCGTGTACTGGGAGGTGACCGACGAGGGGATCGAACGCGCGCGGGCCGGGCTGGGCCCGGGCGGACCGAGCGCCTGGCTGTCACTGCGGATCTACGACGTGACCGGCCGCCTGTTCGACGGCGCCAACGCCCACAGCTACTTCGACAGCCGGGTCGAGCGCGGCGACCGGCAATGGTTCTTCACGGTCGGCAAGCCCACCTCGCATCTGATCGTCGACGTGGGGCTGAAGTCGTTCGAGGGCTACTTCGTGAAGATCGCGCGGTCGGGCCGGGTCGAGTTCCCGCGGCGCGAGCCGGTTCCCTGGAGCGAGCCCGAGTGGATGACGGTGCAGGTGCGGACCGGCGAGATCGGCGGCACCGCCTACGGGAACCCGTTCCCGGCCGGTGCCGGTGCGCGCGCCGGCGGGGTGCCGCCGGGCGAGACCCAGCACTGGCTGCCGCCCGGCTGGGAGTCGCTGGGGCACGACCTGATCGCCGGCGTCCGGCGGCGGCTGCGCGAGGGCCGCCACCTCATCGAGGGCGAGGTGCAGGAGGAGCGCGAGAGCTGGGAGGAATCGGGCATCACCGACCTCGAGCCCGAGGTGAGCTACGGCTGGTCGTGGGAGGGAGACCACGAGGTCGCCTCCTGGAGCGCGGGCCCGTTCAGCTACCCGGTGGAGGTGCCGACGATGGTGCGCGAGAGCTACGCCGGCACCGCGCGCACCTTCCGCACCAACGGCCGCACCCACATCGTCTGGGGGCCCTGGCAGGTGATGATCCGCGGGCTGGGCGCGCACGCCGAGCAGAGCGTGGTGGCGCGCTGGGAGCTGTACCGCAGCTGGACCACCAGCGGCTGGCGCGAGGTCAAGCACCAGGGGCTGCCCGCGGGCAGCTCCGAGCAGATGGTGGGCGCCAGCGAGCGCTGGGGCCGCAGCGGCAGCGAGCTGCGGCTGATGGGCGCCTCCGAACGGTTCGCCATCGGCGCCAGCGAGCTGCGCATGCTGGGCGCCAGCGAACGTTCCTTCCGGGGGGCCAGCGAGTGGCTCATGCGCGGGGCCAGCGAACGCCGCTGGGCCGGTGCCAGCGAGTGGCGCTTCCTGGGCGCCAGCGAGCGGATGTGGGGCGGCGCCAGCGAACGGCGGTTCGTGGGCGCCAGCGAACGGCGGCTGGGCGGCGCCAGCGAGCAGCTGATGCGCGGGGCGAGCGAGCGGCTGGGCGGCAGCGAGGGCCGCCTGCACCCCACGCAGGCAGACCTGCTCGGGGACCCCGCCCTCGGCAGCGGTGAGCCCCCGCTGGCCGCTCCCCAGGCCCAGCCCGACTACGTCAACGGCACCACCTGGCCGGTGCTGAGCTCGGCCAAACGGGACTGAGGCGGACATGGCAACCGGATATTTCTCGCTGGTCCTGCACGCGCACCTGCCCTTCGTGCGCCACCCCGAGGACCCCACCGTGATGGAGGAGCGCTGGCTGCAGGAGGCCATCGTCGGCACCTACCTGCCCCTGCTGCAGACCTTCGAGGGGCTGGCCTCCGACGGGATCCCCTTCCGCTGCACGGTCTCGCTGTCGGCGCCTCTCATCACCATGTTGACCGACGACCTGCTGAAGCAGCGGGCCGCCGAGCACATGGATTCGCTGATCGAGCTGGGCGAAAAGGAGATCGAGCGGAACCGACACGAGCCGCACTACCAGCGGCTGGCCTACATGTACCGGGACCGCTTCGCGAGCCTGCGCCACACCTGGCGCTGCCACGACGGCAACCTGGTGCGCGCCTTCCGCGCCCTGCAGGACGCCGGCTACCTGGAGGTCATCACCTCGACCGCCACCCACCCGTTCTTCCCGCTGATGGACCGCAACTGGGCGGCGATGCGGGCCCAGGTGCAGACGGCGGCGCAGCTTTACGAGCGACACTTCGGGCGGCAGTCGCTGGGCATGTGGCTGGGCGAATGTGGCTACATCCCCGGGGCCGACGAGCTGCTGCGGGAGGCGGCGATCCGCTACTTCTTCGTCGACAGCCACGCCATCCTGTACGCCGACCGGCGCCCGGCCTTCGGGGTGTACGCGCCGCTGTATTGCTCGACCGGCGTGGCCGCCTTCGGCCGCGACACCGAATCGTCCGAGCAGGTGTGGAGCGCCAAGCACGGCTACCCGGGCGACCCGCAGTACCGCGACTTCTACCGGGACATCGGCTACGACCTGCCCCTCGACTACATCGGCCCGCACATCCATCCCGAGGGGCACCGGATGTACACCGGGTTCAAGTACCACGCCATCACCCACGCCAAGCTGCACGACAAGTGGGTCTACGACCCGGACGCCGCCCGCGGGCGCGCGGGCCTGCACGCCTCGAACTTCCGCGGGAACATGGAAAAGCAGGTCGAGCGGCTGCGCGGGGGCATGGATCGCCCGCCCATCGTGATCAGCCCATACGACGCCGAGCTGTACGGCCACTGGTGGTACGAGGGCCCGATCTTCCTGTCGGACCTGTTCCGCCAGCTGCACTTCGATCAATCGGTGATCGAGCCGATCACGCCGGGCGACTACCTGGCCCGCCACCCCACCAACCAGCGGGCCACCCCGGCGGCGTCGTCCTGGGGCCTGAAGGGTTACAACGAGCAGTGGCTCAACGAGACCAACTCGTGGACCTACCGCCACGTTCACGCCGCCGGCGAACGGATGGTCGAGCTGGCCCGCCAGCACCAGGGTGATTCGCGGCCGGTGGTGGTGCGCGCGCTGAAACAGGCCGCCCGCGAGCTGATGCTGGCCCAGTCGTCCGACTGGACCTTCATCATGTCGACCGGGACCACCGTCCCCTACGCCACCCGCCGGTTCAACGAACACGTCGTTCGGTTCAACCGCCTGGCTCAGGAGCTGTCGGGAGGCGCCATCGACGAACCGGCCTTGACCGCGCTGGAGGCGACGGACAACATCTTCCCCGACGTCGACTATCGACTGTACGCGACCTGAATCGGGGATTCCGCTGCCACTGAAAGTACTCTTCGTATCGTCGGAGGTTGCGCCCTTCCGCAAGACCGGCGGGCTGGCCGACGTGGCCGGGGCGCTGCCCAAGGCGCTGGCCCACCGTGGGATCGACGTGCGGGTGGTGATGCCGCTTTACCAGGGCATCGACTGGAACCGTCTGGAACGGCTGGACGGCACCGTGGAGGTGCCGATGTATTTCGGCACCTCCCGCGCCGGCGTGCGGATGGGCAAGCTGCCGGGCAGCGAGGTGCCGATCTATTTCCTGGAGCACCACCAGTATTACGACCGCCCCTACGTCTACGGCCCGCCCGGTGAAGGCTACAGCGACAACCTGGAACGGTTCGTGTTCCTGTCGCGGGCCTCGCTGGAGCTGACCAAGGCGCTGGGCTGGGTGCCGGACGTCGCCCACGCCAACGACTGGCAGACCGCGCTGGTGCCGGTGTACCTCAACACCGTCGAGTGGGCCCGCCCGCTTCACGGCACCGCCTCGGTGTTCACCATCCACAACCTCGCCTACCAGGGCAACACCGGCGGCGGCGCGCATTTCATCAGCGGCCTCGGCTGGGAACATTTCAACGCCGGCGAGTTCGAGCACTTCGGCGACTTCAACCCGATGAAGGCGGCGCTGGTGCACAGCACGATGCTGTCCACGGTCAGCCCCACCTACGCGCACGAGATCCAGACCGGGGCCTTCGGCTTCGGCCTGGACGGGGTGCTGGCGGCGCGCAGCCGGGACCTGCGCGGCATCCTCAACGGCATCGACGTCGACCACTGGAACCCGGCGCGCGATCCCCACATCGCCGCGCGGTTCGATCGCAACGACCTGCACGGCAAGGCGGCGTGCAAGGCCGCCCTCCAGCGGGAGATGGGGCTGCCGGAACGGGAAAACGTTCCCGTCTTCGGCGTCATCAGCCGCCTGACCCCGCAGAAGGGGCTCGACGTGCTGGCCTTCGCCCTGGAACGGCTGCTCTCCTGGGACCTGCAGGTGGTGGTGCTTGGTTCGGGCGACTCCGAGGCCGAGCGCTTCTTCTCGACCGTGGCCGCCCGGCGCGGCGACAAGTTCCGCTGTTACATCGGCTTCGACGATGGGCTGTCGCATCGGATCGAGGCCGGGTCGGACTTCTTCATCATGCCGTCGCGGTTCGAGCCCTGCGGGTTGAACCAGATGTACAGCCTGCGTTACGCCACCTTGCCGATCGTGCGCGCCACCGGCGGGCTGGCCGACACCGTCGTCGGCTACGACGAGGCCACCGGAGGCGGCACCGGCTTCGTGTTCCAGGATCTCACGGCCGATGCGCTGGCCAACACGGTGGGCTGGGCGCTGTCGACCTATCACGACCGACCCGAGCACATGCTGCAGATGCGCCGCCGCGCGATGGAACAGGACTTCTCCTGGGAACGTGCGGCAGAGGACTACGAGCGCCTGTACCTCGACGCCTACGAACGGCGGCGCAAGCACCCGTTCCCCGAGTCCGTGCGCCCGCCGCCCCCTCCACCGCCCCCCGCGCCACCCCCCCGCGCCACGCGCGCAGCTTCGCCGGCGGCGCGCTAGCGCCTCCGCGGTACGGGATACACCTACCGCTATCCGCGGGGCCGTCTTATTATGCGCGGCCAGTTGCGCGCGGAAGGAGACTCGATGCGCTACAGGGACAAGGTCACCATCGTCACGGGCGGTAGCAAGGGAATCGGGGCCGGCTGTGTTCGCGTCTTCGTCGAGGAAGGGGGCAGCAAGGTCGTCTTCTGCTCGCGCAACGAGGCCGAGGGCAAGGCGTTCGAGGCCGAGGCCAACCGCAAGGGACCCGGCTCGGCTGTGTTCGTGCGCGCCGACGTGGCCAAGATGGACGACGTCCGGCGGGTCGTCGATTTCACGGTCGGCAAATTCGGGCGCATCGACTGCCTGATCAACAACGCCGGCTGGCACCCGCCCCACAAACCGATCGATGACTTCTCGATCGAGGAGTTCCAGTCCCTGCTGAACCTGAACCTGGTCAGCATGTTCGCGGCCTGCAAGTTCGCGCTGCCTCACCTGCGCAAGGTCAAGGGCAACATCATCAACATGTCCAGCCTGGTGGGCATCATGGGGCAGCTTCAGGCCACCACCTACGTCGCCAGCAAGGGCGGCATCACCGCGTTCACCAAGGCGCTCGCGGTCGACGAGGCGGCCCACGAGGTGCGGGTCAACGCGGTCTCGCCGGGCAACATCTACACCCCGCTGTGGCAGGAGGCGATCGACGCCGCCCCCGACCCGGCCCGCTGCCGGGCCGACGGCGAAGCCGCGCAGCTGCTGGGCCGCATGGGCACCCTGGAAGAGGCCGGCCGGCTGTGCCTCTTCCTGGCGGCAGAAGCGACCTTCACCACCGGCGTCGATCACATCCTGAGCGGCGGGGCGGAGCTGGCGTACGGACGCAAGACGCGCAGGTCGTAGACTGGACAGAGCGAGAAACGAGAGCGATACGAAGCGGTTCCGGTAACGAACACTCAGCCCTGGAGGACCAACGATGCCCTCGATTTCGATCCCCGCCGATGCTTCGGCGCTGCCGGGCGCCTCGCGCGCCAAAGTCCGCTTCGGCGAGATGTTCCGCGCCGCTGACGGGCGCAACCTGGTGTTCACCTTCATCCTCGTCAGCACGCTGTTTGCGCTGTGGGGCTTCTGCAACGGCCAGCTCGAGGTGCTGAACAAGAAGTTCCAGGATGCGCTCGGGTTGAGCAAGGCGCAGTCGACCCTGGTCCAGTTCGTCAACTTCATGGGCTACTTCGTGATGGCCATCCCTTCGGGCGCCCTGGCCCGGAAGTTCGGCTACAAGGGCGGCATCATCATCGGCCTGGCGCTGGTGGCGCTGGGGGCGTTCTGGTTCTACCCGGCGACCCACATCGCCAGCTACGCCGCTTTCCTGATCGGTCTGTTCGTGATCGCGTCCGGTCTGGCGATCCTCGAGACGGTGGCCAACCCCTACACCACGGTGCTGGGGCCGGAGCAAGCCGCCGCCGCGCGGATCAACCTGGCCCAGACCTGCAATGGTCTGGGCGTCATGCTCGGGCCATTCGTCGGCGGCAAGCTGCTGCTCTCGGCGACGGAGAAGGCCGACACCAGCCTGACCAACCTGTACCACCCCTACTTCCTCATCGGCGGCGTGGTGACTGTGATCGCGCTGCTGTTCGTGTTCGCCAAGGTCCCCGACATCGCCGAGCCGAGCGTGCCCAGCACGGCGACCTCCTTCTGGCAGCGGCCGCACTTCTCGATGGCGGTGGTGGCGCAGTTCTTTTACGTCGGTGCCCAGGTCGCGATCTGGGCCTTCTTCATCAACTACATCGTGGCGGTGACGCCGGCGATGAGCTCCGGCCTGGCGGGGATCTTTCCCGACGGATGGACCTACCAGAAGGCGGGCCTGCACTACGTGACCGACCTGGGCGCCTCGCGCTTCTTCTCGCTGGGTGGATTCGGGATGTTTCTGCTCGGGCGATTCACGGGCAGCCTGGCCCTGCGGGCGTCCAAGCCATCGCGCATGCTGGGGCTGTACGCGGTGATCAACATGGCGCTGATGGGCGTGGTGATGGCCGGCGCCGGCTGGCTGTCGGTGGTGGCGCTGCTGCTCAGCTTCTTCTTCATGTCCATCATGTTCCCGACCATCTTCTCGCTGGGCATAAGCGGCCTGGGCGAGGATACCAAGCGCGCCTCGGCGTACATCGTCATGGCCATCGTGGGTGGCGCCTTGATGCCGTTCCCGACCGGCTTCATCGCCGACAAGGCCACCCTGCCGATCGGCTTCATCGTGCCGCTGGTCTGCTTCGGCGTCGTCCTCTGGTACGCCTCCTCCTGGGAGCGCCTGGAGCGCCGTAGCCGGACCGCCTGATCGCGGCCTGAATCACAGACCATAAAAGCGCGCCGCCGTTCCGCCCATGACCGCCTCGCGGGCGGACGGCGGCAGGCGCGCCAGGTGGTTGTCCACCAGGTCGATCGTCCGGCCGTATTCCGCGGCCAGCAGGCAGACCGGCCAGTCCGAGCCGACCATCAGCCGGTCGGGGCCGAAGGCCTCCAGCACGACGTCCAGGAACGGGGTGATGTCCTCCGGCTTCCAGCGGGCCCAGTCCGCCTCCGTGACCAGCCCGGAGAGCTTGCAGAACACGTTCTTGCTGGCCCCCAGCTGGCGGATCTGCGTGGCCCAGGGCTCGCGGGTGCCGGCCTTCATGTCGGGCTTGGCGATGTGGTCCAGCACGAAGGGTTGCTCGGGGAAACGCGCCACCAGCTCGACCGCGGCGGGCAGCTGGCGCGGGTAGACCAGGATGTCGTAGGTCAACCCGGCGGCTCTCAGGGCGCCGATCCCCCGCAGGAATTCGGGCCCCAGCATGAAGCGGTCGTCGGGCTCGCTCTGCACGATGTGGCGGATGCCGCGCAGCCGGGGGCGCCCGCGGTAGCGCGCCAGGACCGCGTCCACGTCGGGGGCGCGCAGGTCCACCCAGCCCACCACCGCGCGAATGAACGGGTGGCGGTCGGCCAGTTCCAGCAGCCAGTCGGTCTCGTCCAGGGTCTGCGCCGCCTGCACGGCCACGCAGCCGTCCATGCGCCTCGACGCCAGCAGCGGCTGCAGGTCCGGTGGCAGGAAGTCGCGCTTGAGCACCGCCATGTGGTCCTCGATCCACCCGTGGGTCTGGGGGCTGTAGCGCCAGAAGTGCTGATGCGAATCGATGCGCGGCATGCCGGCAGCCTACGACCGCCCGCCCGCCGCCCACAAGCCCCCCCACCGGCGGCCCGGTGTGCCTTCAGGGCGCGCAACTTCTGCCGATCCCATGCTTCCATGGCAACAACACGACTGCTTGGGACCGTGGCTGTGGTGGTGTGTGGTCTGGTGGCTGGCCGAGCGCAGGCGCAGGAGCAGGGGCAGGGGCAGGAGCAAGCGGCTCCGCCCGCCGATCCGAACGCCCCGCCGGTGTACGGGTCGATTCCTCAATCCGAAACGCCGGGGGCCGTTCCGCTGGCTGCCGCGCAGGCGCCGCCCGCGCGCACCGCCCGCAACTCCGTGTTCATCGAGCTGGGCGGCAGCGGGGTGCTCTACTCCATCAACTACGATCGTGTCATCAACGAGTACTTCAGCGTCCGCGCAGGCCTGGAATACATGTCCGTGAGCGCCTCCGTCTCGGCCGGCGGTAGCACGGCGTCGGCCAAGGCCACCTTCCTGGGCATCCCGGTGATCGGGAATTTCCTGTGGGGCAACGAGAATCACAAGCTGGAGGTGGGGGCCGGTCTGACCATCTTCCGGGTGACCGGCTCGGCCAGCTCGCTCGACGCCGTGGCCAGCGGGTCCGGCGTGGCGCCCGTGGGGACCGGCGTGATCGGCTACCGCTACGCCCCCCACGACGGCGGGTTCACCTTCCGGGCCGGCTTCACCCCCCTGTTCTCGAAAGAGGGCTGGCAGCCCTGGGGTGGTCTGAGCTTCGGCTACCTCTTCTGATCGCGACCGGTCAGTCCTCGCAGCCTATCGGCGTGCGGGACATCAGGACCTCGTCGATGAAGAGGTCCACCGGCGCGGGCTGCGTGCCGTCGGGGCTGATGGCGAACATCAGCCGATGCAAGATGGGGTGCGCGGCCAGGGTGCTGGTCAAGGTGGGCGTGGGGGCGCCGTCGATGTACAGCGACAGCTCGCCCCCGCCCGCGGTCTGAGCCTTGACCAGCATGCACACCCAGCGTCCCCGCGGCGGGCCCGCCGCGGTCGGGGCGTTGCGGGCCCCGTCGAGGGTCAGGCTGCGGTCGTCCCAGTCGACGGAGAGGAACTCGCGGTTGTCGTTGTCGAAGGTGACGAACGCGCCCGAGAAGTGCGGGGTCGCTTCGGGCACGAACAGATAGAAGCGCACCCACACCGGATCGGGCAGCGGATTGCTGTCGATGGGGCCGGTGTGCAGACCCACCGGCTCGGTGGTGCGCGGGTCGAGGTGTAGCCGCACCGACCGGCTGCCGCGGGCGGCCCGCGAGGAGTCGAGGGAGAACCGGGCGCCGTTTTCGCCGAACGAGTTCCAGACGTCGAAGCCCAGCTCCGATCGCTCGAACCCGTCGCACACCACGTACGACCCCGGGCAGCGCGAAGGGCCCGGACCCGTCGGTGGCGGAGGAGGAGGGGGCGGCGGCGGTGGTGGTGGTGCGGGCGGTGGCGGTGCGGGCGGCGGCGGTG
>JBKPRZ010000366.1:0-15362 GCA_046734815.1 Myxococcota bacterium
AGCCGGAGCGCCTCCAGGCCGGCGGCGCGATCGGCGGCGAAGCCGGCCGCGACCCAGTTGATCACCACGGCCAGCCCCTGGGAGTCTGCCCGCGCCACCAGGATCCGGGCACCCGCCTGGCGCAGGGACGGATCGGGATCCTCGAGCACCCCGCGGAGCAACGCGCGCGCCGGCTCGGCGTCCATCTCGGCCAGCCGCTCGACCGCCTGCGTCCGGATCGAGCGGTCGCGCGACTCGAGATCGCGGGCCGCCCCTTCGATCGCGCCCGGCCAGGACCAGCCGGGGTGCAGCTGCAAGCAAGCCAGCACCACCGCCGAGACGTTCACGGGTCTCCAAGTCTAGGCCGCCCGCCCGCCGGCGCCAAACCGCGCCAGCTGGGAACGCGAACTGGGTGTACACTTTGGCGCATGACGAGAGAGAGCATCACCGCCGCGCTGGAGGGCGAAGGGTTCGGGTCGGGCGCGCAGGGCTACGCGATCCCGGAGTCCCGTGAGGTCACCTGTCTGGTCGCCGCCCCCGGTGACGTGTTTTCGGTGGATCGCATCGTGCGGATGGACCTGAAGGAGAAGTTCGTGCTGCTGGAAAACGCGCGGCGTGAACGTTTCTTCTTCGCTTACGAGGATCTCCTCGGCATGAAGATGCTGGCCGCTCCCAACGCGAAGGATCGCCTGGCCGGCTTCGGTCGCTAACCGCGCCAGCGCGGGCGCAGCCTCCCCGCGTTACCCATGACGGTGGACATTCCGGCCGTTTGGGTTTAAGGGGAGATGCCATGCGCCTGCTGCAGTTCAAGCCGAAAAAAGATCCCAGCGCCGCGCCTCGCATGGGGGCCCTGATCGCGGCGGGGCGGGCGGTTCTCGATCTGCCCGCGACCCTGGACAGCGCCGGACGCGGGGGCTGGCTGCCCAACAGCCTGTCCTGCGAGTGGTGGAACCTCGACGGCATGGTCTGGTCGCTGGCCCGTTCCTCGGTCGAGGCCGCCCAGCGCGCGGACGACAAGACCGTCGAGCAGTGGAAGAAGAACGGCAAGGTCTACACCCTCGAAGAGGTCAAGCTGTGCGCGCCAGTGCCCCGCCCGGGCAAGCTGGTCTGCATCGGCCTGAACTACCGGGACCACGCCGCCGAGTCGAACATGCCCATCCCGGAGACACCCATCACCTTCTCCAAGTTCTCCACCGCCATCGTCGGCCCCGACGACGCGGTGGTGATCCCGCGCGGCAGCGAGAAGACCGATTACGAGGCCGAGCTGGCGGTGGTGATCGGCCGGGCTGCCAAGGACGTCACGCGCGACAAGGCGCTGACCCACGTCTTCGGGTATTGCTGCTTCAACGACGTCAGCGAGCGCGGATTCCAGTTTTCGGACGGTCAGTGGCAGCGGGGCAAGTCCTGCGACACGTTCGCGCCCATGGGACCGTACGTGGCCACCGTCGACGAGGTGACCAACCCGCACAACCTGGGCATCAAGCTGCGGCTCAACGGCGAGACCCTGCAGAACTCCCGGACCGAGCAGCTGATCTTCGGCGTCCCCCAGCTGATCGAGTTCCTGTCGCGCTCGATCACGCTGGAACCGGGGGACGTGATCGCCACCGGCACCCCGCCGGGGGTGGGCTTCGCGCGCAAGCCGCCCATCTTCCTGAAGGCGGGTGACCGCATGGAGGTGGAGATCGATGGGCTGGGCGTTCTGAGCAACCCCGTGGCAGCCTCCTGATCGGCGATAGACGATGGACGAGAAGAAGAGCGAGAAGAAGAGCCTCAACCGCTTCAGCCGCGAGTTCACCCAGGAGGTGTCGCATCCCGGATCCCGGGCCATGCTGTACGCCGCCGGGCTGAAACGGGAGGACCTGGGCAAGCCCCAGGTGGGCATCGCCAGCACGGGGTACGAATCGAACCCCTGCAACATGCACCTCAACCAGCTTGCCGCCGCGGTGAAGAAAGGCGTGGTCGAGGCGGGCGGGGTGGGCTGGATCTTCAACACCATCGGCATCAGCGACGGTCAGACCATGGGGACCAGCGGGATGAACTACTCGCTGCCCTCGCGCGACCTGATTGCCGACTCGATCGAGGCCATCACCCAGGGCCATTTTTACGACGGCAACGTGTCGGTGGTCGGCTGTGACAAGAACATGCCGGGCGCGCTGATGGCGATGGCCCGCATCGACCGGCCCAGCCTGATGGTGTACGGCGGCACCATCCAGCCCGGCCGTCTGGGCGACCGCAAGATCGACATCGTCACCACCTTCGAGGCCTACGGCCAGTTCCTGGCCAAGCAGATCACCGAGCAGCAGCTCGAAGAGGTGGTCGAGCACGCCTGCCCGGGGGCGGGGGCCTGCGGCGGCATGTACACCGCCAACACCATGGCGGCGGCCATCGAGACCATGGGCATGGCGCTGCCGATGAGCTCCTCCACGCCGGCGGTGCACGCGCAGAAGCTGGCGGAGTGCGAGGCGGCCGGGCGGGCCATGCTGAGCCTGCTCGAGCGGAATCTCACCCCGCGCAAGATCATGACCAAGCGGGCGTTCGAGAACGCCATCCGGATCGTGATCGTGCTGGGGGGCTCGACCAACGCGGTCCTGCACCTGCTGGCCATGGCCCACGCGGCCAACGTGCCGCTGGAGCTGGACGACTTCCAGCGCCTCAGTGACAGCACGCCGGTGCTGGCGGCCCTGCGCCCATCGAGCGCCTACGTCATGGAGGACCTGTTCGAGGTGGGCGGCGTACCGGCGGTGCAGAAGCTGATGCTGGAGGCGGGGCTGCTCGACGGCAGCTGCCTGACCGTCACCGGGCGCACCCTGGCCGAGAACGTGCAGGACGCGGCCGCGCTGCAGCCGGGGCAGAAGATCATCGCGCCGGTGAGCAGCCCGCTCAAGCCGGACGGTCACCTGCGCATCCTGCGCGGCAACGTGGCCCCCGAGGGCGCGGTCGCCAAGATCACCGGCAAGGAGGGGCTGCGTTTCTCCGGTCCGGCGCGCGTGTTCGACCGGGAGGAGGACGCCATGGCCGGGCTGGCCAGCGGCGCGGTCAAGTCCGGTGACGTGATCGTCGTGCGCTACTGCGGACCCCGGGGCGGCCCCGGCATGCCCGAGATGTTGCGGGTGACGGCGGCGGTGATGGGCGCGGGTCTGGGCAAGAGCGTCGCCCTCATCACCGACGGCCGCTTCTCGGGAGGCACGCACGGCTTCGTGATCGGTCACGTCACCCCGGAGGCGCAGCTGGGAGGCAACATCGCCCTGCTCCGGGATGGCGACGCCATCACCATCGACGCCGTCGCCAACCGCCTCGACGTGGCGGTCAGCGACGACGAGCTGGCCACCCGTCGGTCGGGCTGGAAGGCTCCGCCCGAGAAACACACCCGCGGCATCCTCCGCAAATACGCCCGTCTGGTGTCCTCGGCCTCGAAGGGCTGCGTCACCGACGATTGAACGCCCGCCCCGCGGCGCAGCGGCATCGACCGCCTAGCGCAGCGACATCGACCAGGAGGCGATGGTCCGAGAGCCGTTGTATTTCGGGAAGTTGAACGACTGCATGCGGGTGAGGACGCAGCCCGGGAAGGGCCCCTGCCGCTGCCCGTTCACCTTCACCGCAGAGACCTTGCCGGTGCCGCCCACGATGAACTCCAGGTCCATCTCCTTGAGGCCGGGGCTGCGGCGCTTCTCCTCCATCAGGCAGGGCACCAGCTTGCGGTAGTTGCCCATCATCACCGTCTGGATGGTGCGGTCGCTGAGGATCTCGTCGGCTCCGCCCGTGCTGACGTCGCCCAGGTTGGTGGCGGCGGAGAAGGGATCGCCCTTGCTGTCGGCGGTCCGGGAGGCCCGGCGCACCACCGGGCGCTCGCTGGTCGGGAACTGCACCTTCACGCCCTTGAGGAAGGCGTCGATGTCGGCCTCCCCGGCCCGTGAGGCCAGCTCGCTCTCGGAGGCGGCCTCGCGGTTCATCAGGAAGATGGTCAGCCCTCCACCCAGCACCACCACCGCCGCCGAGATGATCAGCAGCGTGGCCCGGTGTTTCTTGCGCTCGACCGACTGGGTGGCCTGCTCGGCGCGCGCCCGGCGCACCTGTTCCAGGCGGCGCTGGGCCTGGCGGGCAAAGTCGCCCAGCTGGGGGTGGTCGAGGATCTTCTGGCGGGCGCCGGTGTCCATCTCGACGATCAGATCGTCGGCGCGGAACTGCCCGTCGCTGATCTGCTGCTTGACCTGCTCGAGCGAGAAGGGCCCGTAGTCCAGCCGTTCCTTCTGCACCAGCCAGCGCGCCTCGCCCTGGCTGAGGCCGGCGGCCGTCGCCACGTCGAAGGAGCGGGTGGCGACGTGGGGGTTGGTGTCGGCCGCGGCCGCCGGAGCCCCGACGGCCGGGGCGTCCATGGCCGGGGCGCCCACCGCCACCGCCAGGGCCTGCAGGAACGCCTCGGGCGTGGGAAAGCGGGTCAGCGGGGTGGGCATCAGCGCCCGCCCCACCACCCCGTCGAGGGCCACCGGCACCGATGGCCGCAGGCGGCTGGGCGGCTGCAGCGGCGGCACCGGGGGACGCCCGGTGATCAGCTCGAACAGGATGGCGCCCAGCGAATAGACATCCGCCGCGGGCGTCGGCTGCGCCCCCTGGGCCAGCTCGGGCGGGAAGTAGAGCCCGGCCGGCGTGCCCCGGGGGCCGCCCCGGCGGGCGAAGCCGGGCAGGGCGCCCGACAGGCCCAGGTCGCTTATCCGCACGCGGCCGCTGGAGGTCAGCCAGACCGACTCGGGGTTGATGCCCCCGTGGATCAGCTGGGCGTGGGCGTGGCTCAGCCCGCCGACGGTGTGCCCGAGCAGCGTGTGGGCGTGCGGCGGCTCGAGCACCTGGCCCTTGCGCGCGTACGCGTCCATCAGGTCCCGCAGGGTGTGGCCATCCTGCCACTCGTAGGCCACCAGCAAGGTGGCACCCTCCCGGACCACCCCGACCACGGCGGCCAGGTTCCGGTGCGGGGGCAGCCGCTGGGCCCGGGCCAGGTCGCGCTCGAGGACCGCCAGGGCGGGGGGCGAAAACGGCACCACGCGCAGGGCCACGTCCGCTCCGGACTGGGCATCGCTGGCGCGGTAGAGCTCGATGTCCCCGTCGCGCTTGCGGAACTCTTTGATGCGGAAGCGGTTGCCGAGCAGGGTACCGGGGCTGTGGCGGCCGGCCCCGATTGCTTTGGCGTCGGCCCCGAGCGGCGCGGGATCGCTCATCGGACCCGCCCAATAGTAGCGGCTTTCCGGGTGGCGTGGCGAACGAAATTCGGCGGGGCTGTCCGGCGAAACCCCTGGCGGGAACCCAGCTTGCGGGACGCTGTACCCGGAATCCTCACAGGATTGCGGCGGCTCTGCCTCAGGATGTCTTGAACCGTCTCACCAGCTCCCGCAGGCGCCGAGAGCCGCCCCCTTCGCGAAACAGGAACTTGATGCCGGTCAGGCTGGGGCCGGCG
Organism: Myxococcota bacterium; assembly: GCA_046734815.1. Taxonomy (GTDB): domain Bacteria; phylum Myxococcota_A; class Polyangia; order Fen-1088; family Fen-1088; genus CAVYGB01. Next base: position 5,426 of record JBKPRZ010000366.1, read on the forward strand.
TGGTAGAGCACGCGACCGGACAGCTCCATGGGCGCCATTCCCCCCGGTGGGACCACCTGCAGCACCACCGCGGTGTCGAGCGGCGGCTGCATCGGACAGTGGACAAGGGCGCCGATCACGCTGATTTCGCGCAGCACGCCCTCGCTGGACTGCAGGTCGGCCTCGGCCCGCAGCTTGGCGGGCCAGCCCAGCGGGATGCGCGCATGGCGGCGCCGCGGGGTGGACTTGCGGGCGCCACCCAGGGTCTCGAGGATGAAGTCGCGCTTGGGCGCCTCTTCGGGATCGAACTGGACGACAGCGCCGGCGCGGACGCGCAGCCGGGGCAGAGCGGGGCGCCAGGACACGACCGATCCTCGAATCAGAACCCGGTTCGGAAGGGCCTTGCAGACCAGCTCGACGACCACGGGTGTGCCAGGGCTCAGCTCGGTGGTCGTGGGGCAGAACAGTCCCCCGTTCGGCTGGTCCGTCTTGTAGTGTTCGCGGAACTCCTCGGCGTTCTGGCAGCGCACCCTCAGGATGTTCAAAGTATCTCTTTCCCCCCCTCCCAATGGCTCGGAGTGGCTTGGACCCCGCCCCTCTACTAGCTTTGCCGGTTCGTAAATGTCAATCCGGGTTCATGTTGGAGGACGCGTCGTGCCGGCCGAGGAGGCCCGCGTTTCGGTGTTCGACCGAGGCTTCCTCTACGGCGACAGCGTCTACGAGACCGTCGCCACCGTGAACGGCCGGCCGTTCGCGCTGGCCGAGCACCTGGACCGCCTGGCCCGCTCCGCCGAACGGATCGGGCTGCGCCTGCCGCCGCGCTCCCAGATCGAGGAGGCGGTGGCGGCGACCCTGGCCGCGGCGGCCAACGCCGAGTCGCGGATCCGGGTGGTGGTCACCCGCGGCCAGACGGGGCCAGACGTGGGGCTGGACCTGGATCCGGCCGCGGCCCAGGCCCCGCAGCTGGTGGTGATCGTGCTGCCGCTGGCGACGCCCAGCCCGGAGATGTACCAGCGGGGCGTGGGGGTCGAGATCGTGTCCATCGCCCGCAACGACGCGCGCGCCATCGATCCGGCGGTCAAATCGGGCAACTACCTGAACAACGTGCTGGCGCTGGGAGAGGCGCGGCGGCGGTCGGGGGCCTACGAGGCCATCCTGTGCGCGCCCAGCGGCAGCGTCGCCGAGGGCTCGACCAGCAACGTCTTTGTCGTGATCGACGGACAGGTGCGCACGCCCGGGCTGGCGGTGGGCATCCTCGAAGGGGTCACGCGGGCCAAGGTGCTGGAGATCTGCCGCCGGGAAGCGATTCCCGTGGCGGAGGTTGATTACCTGTCCGCCGACGAGGTCCGCTCGGCCCAGGAGGTGTTCATCACCAGCTCGACCCGCGGGATCTTGCCGGTGACGACCGTCGATCGCCGGGCCGTGGGCCAGGGCCAGCCCGGCCCTGTCACCCGGCGGCTGATGGCGCTGTACCGCGCGCTGACGGGGGAGTCGCGATGAGCCTGGCCGTATTCGTCCTGGGTGGTTCCATCCTGATCGTGGCCGGGCTGCTGCAGCTGTTCGTGCGCCCGCCCGCCGCCGAGCGGGCGCGCGGACGTGTCGGCTTCGACGCCTCGCTGGTCCGCATGGTGCTGTTCACGGTGGTCGGCATCCTGGCGGTGCTGGTGGGGCTCGGGGTCATCCCCTTCGCGCGCCTGCATTACTGACTGCCCCGCTTTGACCCTGGGGCGCGATTTCGCTAGAACCGCCGCCTCCGTGATTCAAAGGTACACACGACCGGTCCTGGCCGAGCTCTGGTCCGACAGCCGCCGCTACGAGATCTGGCTGCGGATCGAGCTGGCCGCCTGCGAGGCGATGGAGACGGCTGGGCGGGTGCCGGCGGGCAGCGCCGCGGCGGTCCGCGAGCGCGCGGCCGGCAAGCTTAACGCCGACCGGATCAACGAGATCGAGACCCGCACCCGGCACGACGTCATCGCCTTTCTGACCCACGTCGAGGAACTGGCTGGCGAGCCGGCCCGCTGGCTGCACCTGGGCATGACCTCCTCGGACGTGCTCGACGCCGCGCTGGCCATCCAGCTGCGCGAGGCCGCCAGCGAGATCCTCGAGGGCATCGACCAGCTGCGCGGCGCCCTGGCTCGCAAGGCCGAGGAGCACCGATCGACGCTGATGATCGGTCGTTCGCACGGCATCCACGCCGAGCCGATCACCGCCGGCCTGGTGTTCGCCGGCTTCTACAGCGAGCTGGGACGGGCCCGCCGGGCGCTCGACCTGGCCCGCGAGGAGATCTCGGTAGGCAAGATCGCCGGTGCGGTGGGGACCTACGCCAACCTGGCGCCCGAGATCGAGGTCCGCGCCCTGGCCACCGTGGGGCTGCACCCCGAGGTGGTGCCCACCCAGATCGTCGCCCGTGACCGGCACGCCGGCTACTTCGCCGCCCTGGCCCGCCTGGGCGCCGCCATCGAGCGGATGGCCCTGACGGTGCGCCACTGGCAGCGGACCGAGGTGGGCGAGGCCAGCGAGGCCTTTGGCCAGGGGCAAAAGGGCTCGTCGGCCATGCCCCACAAGCGCAACCCGGTGCTGTCCGAGAACCTGTGTGGGCTGGCCCGCCTGCTGCGCCACTACGCCGGCGCGGGCTTCGAGAACGTGGCGCTGTGGCACGAGCGCGACATCTCGCACTCGTCGGTGGAACGGGTGATCGGACCGGACGCCACCGGCACCGCCGACTTCATGGTGCGCCGGGCGGCGGGGCTGATCGACGGGCTGGTGGTCAACGCCGCGCGGATGCGCCAGAACCTGGACCTGACCGGCGGCCTGACCTTCAGCGAGGCGGTGATGCTGGCCCTGGTGGGCAAGGGCATGGCCCGCCAGGCGGCCTACGAGCTGGTGCAGAAACACGCGCTGGCCGCCGCCGCCACGCCGGTGCCGGGATTCCGCGAGCGGCTGGCCGGCGACTCCGACATCGGCGCGCGGCTGTCAGCCGACGAGCTCGCCCGCTGCTTCGACCTGGAACACCATCTGCGTTTTTCGGACCGGATCATCGACCGCGCGCTGGCCGATCGATCGGAATAGGGGAGGCCCATGGTTTCTGACGACATCCTGGAGACACAGCTCTCGCGCACCCTGGCGCGCACCGACTTTCCCGGCCTGGGGGCCAAATACGAGGGCAAGGTGCGCGACTGCTATACCCGAGGCGGCGAGCGCACCATCGTGGCGACCGACCGCCTGAGTGCGTTCGACGTGGTGCTGGGGACCATCCCCTTCAAGGGCCAGGTACTCAACCAGATCGCCAACCACTGGTTCGATCTCTCGCGCGCGCTGGTGCCCAACCACGTCTTGCGGGTGCCCGACCCGGTGGTGACGGTGGCGGTGGAGTGCAAGACGCTGCCGGTCGAGTTCGTGATGCGGTCCTATCTGACAGGCGTCACCAGCACCTCGATCTGGCGGCACTACGAGCAGGGCGCCCGCACCTTCTGCGGGCACCGGCTGCCCGAGGGCATGCGCAAGAACCAGCGCCTGGCCGCGCCGCTGTTGACCCCCTCCACCAAGGCGGAGAAGGGCGCCCACGACGAGTCGGTGTCCCGCGAGGAGATCCTGGCCCGCGGGCTGCTGGGCGCCGACGAGTTCGATCGCGCCGCCGCCCTGTGCGCCCAGCTGTTCGCCTTCGGCCAGCAAGAGGCCAGCAAGCGCGGGCTGATCCTGGTCGACACGAAATACGAGATCGGCCGACGGCCCGACGGCACCCTCTGCTTCATCGACGAGATCCACACTCCGGACAGCTCCCGTTACTGGTACGCCGACGACTACGAGGCCCGGTTCGCCCGGGGCGACGAGCCCCGGGGGCTGGACAAGGAATACGTGCGCCGGGCCATGGCCGAGCAAGGCTACCGGGGCGAGGGGCCACCGCCGCCGCTGACTCCGGAGATTCGCCGGGAGGCGGCCCGCCGCTACATCGCTCTGTTCGAGCTGGTCACCGGCAAGCCGTTCCAGCCCGACACCGACGAGCCGCTGGGGCGCATCCGGCGCAACCTGGGGCTCTGAGCCCCGGCTACTCCTCGTCCGCGACCACCTGCGAGCGCCGGCTGCGGACCGGGACTTCCATCTTCTCGCCGGCCTCGGTCAGCTGCTTGGCCTCCTGCGAGGCGGCCAGCGCGACTGCACTTTGCATCATCGACTGGAGCTGGGCCGCGTTCGATCCGATGGTGGCGCCCCCGGTCAGGTCGATGGGCACCGGGAAGACGATGGTCGACCGGGCCTCGGAGGAGACCTCCACCAGCGTCTGGTACAGGCGCAGCTGCAAGGCCGCCGGTGCCGTGGCGATCACGCGGGCCGCCTCGGCCAGCTTCGCCGCCGCCTGCACCTCGCCCTCGGCGGCGATCACCTTGGCCCGCCGCTCACGCTCGGCCTCGGCCTGGCGGGCCATCGCCCGCTGCATCTCCTTGGGCAGCTCGATGTCCTTCAGCTCGACCGCGGTGATCTCGACGCCCCACTGCTCGGTGCGGGTGTCCAGGATGTTGCGCACCTCGCCGTTGATGCCTTCGCGGTTCGCGAGGATGTCGTCCAGCTCCATCTTGCCGACCACCGCCCGCAAGGTGGTGGAGGCCAGCTGCAAGGTGGCGGGCAAGAACTGGTCGACCTCCAGCACCGCGTGCCGCGGCGAGCTCACGTTGGCGTAGACCACCGCGCTGACGACAATCGAGATGTTGTCGCGGGTGATCACCTCCTGGGGCGGGATCTGGATGGCCTGGATGCGCGTGTCGACAACCTTGGCCCGATCGATCCCGAAGGGCAGCAGCAGCACCAGTCCCGGCCCGGCCAGGTCCTGGCGCGCCCGACCCAGACGGAACACGACCGCGCGCTCGTATTCGCGCAGCACGCGAATGCCGGTGAACAGCGAGACGGTCAGACCTGCCATCACCCCCAGAATCACCTCGAACATGACGCATTCGGTTCTAGCACAAGCGCCCGCCGCTGGCTGTGCTGCCTCGCCGTCACGGTGCGACTCGCCCGCCGGGCCAATTGACGAAGCCGCCGCGCGATCGTAGGGTGCGGCTTCCGCCGGCTTGTGTAGAGTCTTACTCCTCTTCTGAAGTTCTGAGGTGACACATGCACCAGGACGCGGAAATACCCGCGTCGAGCCCCGCTGTGGCCGCGGCTGACATTAACCTCGATCAGCTTAGTCGTGATCTCGGGCGCGACGGTCGCTGGGACGAGCTCGTCTCGGCGCTCATCGAACGAGCCTCTTCCGCGTCCGACGCCGCCGAGCGCATCAGCTGCCTCAAGCGCGCCTCGAGCATCTACGAAACCAAGCTGAAGGACCCGGAGAAGGCGTACATCACGCTGCAGGCCGCCCTGGCCGACGATTTCCGGAACGAGGAGGTGGTGCGGGAGATCGAACGGGTGGCCAGCGCCATGGGCGCCGGCCGCAGGCTGATCGAGGATTACGAGCCCCAGGTCAACACCCTGACCGATGCCAACCAGCGGGTGGCGCTGCTGTCCCTGCTGGCCGGCTGGCACGTGCAACGCGACGAGGCCTCGGCGGCGGAGGAGAAATACAACCGCCTGCTGGCCATCGACCCCACCGTGATGCCGGCGGTGCGCGCGCTGGCCGACCTTCTGACCAGACGCCAGGACTGGGCCCGGCTGGCCGAGCACCTGGCCCGGTCGGGAAACCTGGTGCTCCGTCCGTCGGACAATGCCGACCTGCTGAGCGCGGCCGCCGAGGTGTATCAGCGCCGCCTCAAGAACTTGCCCGAGGCCACCGCGCTTTACACCCGGGTGCTGGAGATGGACCCCGGCTCGATGGCGGCACTGGAAGGCCTGGTCGAGATCACCTGGCAGGAAGAAAACTGGGTGCGCGCCCTGCCGCTGCTCGAGCAGATGGCCATGGCCGAGAACCGCTCGCCGGGCGATCGTTCGCGCATCTGTCAGCGCGCCGCCATGGCCGCCATCCGCACCGGCGACTACGACCGCGCGCGCGGGCACGCCCGCAAGGTGCTGGAGCTGGACGCCAAGGAGGGCGAGGCCTTCCTGCGTGACTGGATCGACATCGCCTATTCGCGGCAGTGGTGGCCGGACGTGCGCGACCTGGGCGAGTGGGTGCTGGCCCGGATCGGGCTCAAGCTGACCATCAGCGAGCGGGCCGAGCTGCACGTCCGCATCGGCCGGGCCTACATGGAGGCCGGGCAATACGAGCAGGCGCGCGACGAGCTGATCAAGGCGGTCAAGCTGGACCCCTCCGGCCGCCGCGGACGCGAGCTGCTGATCGACATCTACTCCCGCCTGGGCCAGCCGGAAGCGGCGCTGGAGCACAAGAAGGCGATCATCGAGAAGGTCACCGCACCAGACGAGAAGTGGAAGCTGCTGGTGGAGGTGGCCCGGGCCGAGCGGGACACCCTCCAGGATCCCCAGGGGGCGCTGCAGGCCTTCAAGAGGGCGCTGGCCATCCGCCCCAACGATCGCTCCATCCTCAGCGACATGGTCGAGCTGCACAGCCAGCTGGGCCAGTGGCGGTCGGCGGCCGACTTGCTGCTCAAGCTGGCCGACACCGAAGAGGCGGGCACCCGCGGCCCCTATCTGGTGGCGGCCGCCAACATCTTGCACTACGAGGTCTTCTCCACCGAGGAGGCCATCGCCCTTTACGATCAGGCGCTGGACGAGAACCCGAACGACATAAAGACCTTCGAGCGGCTGGACAAGATCCTCAGCTCCAAGCACGCCTGGCGCGACAAGGCCCGCGCCTACCGGCGCATGATCAAGCGGCTGGGCGCCGCCGACGACGACGAGAAGAAGGCCACCCTGCTGAGCCTGTGGCGCGGGCTGGCCGAGCTGCTGCGCACCGAGCTCAACGACATCCCCGCCGCCGCCGCGGCGCTGGAGGTGTGCGTGAAGCTGGACCCCAGCTCGATGGGCGAGCAGGAGTCGCTGGCCGAGCTGTACGAGGCCGGCGGACCCGAGAGCCTGCGGGCGGCGGTCGACAAGCGTAGCTGGCTGTTCGAGAAGCATGACGACCCCGAGGTGATGATCCGGCAGCTCAAGGCGCTGCAGCGGATCTACGGCGAGGCCGCGCTGATCGACCGGGCCTACTGCGCCTGCGCCGCCCTGACCGTCATGCAGGCGGGAGATCCGGAGAGCGTCGCCTTCTACGAGGGAATCGCCGCCCAGGAGCTGCCGGTGCCCCGCGCCGCCCTCAGCGAGGAGATCTGGCAGAAGGTGCTGTACCATTCGGGCGAGGAGCGGCGGCTGTCGCTGCTGTTCTCCTGCGTGGCGCCGGTGATCGCGCTGACCCGGGCGCAGGACGGACGCACCTTCCGGCTCAAGGACCGCTACCGCCTGGAGGCCAAGACCGACCCGTCGGGGGTGGCGCGCCTGTTCGACCTGGGGGCCAGCGTGCTGAGCGTTCCGCGCCCCGCGGTCTACTACAACCAGGAGCTGCCCCGGGACGTCGAGGTCCTGAACCTGCGCGACCCCGCCGGCACCTCCCCGACGGTGGCGGTGGGCCCCAGCCTGCTCGAGGGTCGGGTCGAGCGGGACATCGCCTTCGTGGTGGGACGCACCCTGGCGCTCATGCGTCCCGACCATCTGGTGCTATCGGCCAGCGTGGTGCCGACGGCGGCCGAGGTGCCGGCCATCGTCCACGCGGCCTTCAAGCTGGTCCAGCCCGACGCGCCGGTGCCCAACCCGGAGGTGTACCGGCCCTACCTGAACCTGTTCCAGCGGCTGCTCCCGCCGCAGGCGCTCGAGCCGCTGAGCTCGCTGGGCCCCTGGCTGAACGAGAACTGGCAGACCCTGGACCTGGAGTTGTGGCGGTCCTCGGCCCAGCACACCGCCAACCGGGCCGGGCTGCTGTTCTGCGGGGACCTCGGCGCGGCGGTGCGCGTGCTGCACGCCAGCCGGGGCGAGGCCGCCGGCCCCGAGGTGCTGGACCTCATGCGCTGGAGTGTGTCCGAGGGGCACCTGGGCCTGCGCGAGCTGCTGGGCATCGCCGACGGCGTCGCCGCGGGCCTGAACAAGGGGTAACGCCGGAACGGCAAACGGCCGGTGGGCGTCGGTTTGGTTGGACGGCGGCGGATCGAGCGGCTAGCGTCCGGGCCCCTGTGGCGCAAACGTTGAGGTCCTCGGCGAGGGTCGGCATGGCCGTCCTCGCCTCGCGCATCCTGGGGGTGGGGCGAGACGCGCTGTTCGGGGCGGTGTTCGGCGTCAACTGGGTGACCGATGCCTACTTCGTCGCCTTCCGGGTGCCCAACCTGTTGCGCGACCTGTTCGCCGAGGGCGCGCTGTCGAGCGCGTTCGTCCCCAGCTTTGCCGAGGCCATGCAGAAGAATGGCAGGGACCGCGCCTACCAGCTCGGCAACCTGGTGCTCACCGGCACGATGCTGGTCACCGGGCTGATCGCCCTGCTGGGCATGGTGTTCGCCGAACCGATCCTGGCGCTGGCCTCGTCCGACTTCCGCGGCGAACCGGCCGGGCTGCACATGGCCACCTTGCTGACCCGGATCATGATGCCGGTCCTGGTGCTGGTCAGCATGAGCGCGGTGTTCATGGGCATGCTGAACGCCCAGCGGCGCTTCACCGCCCCCGCCTACGCGCCGGCGCTGTTCAACCTCACCAGCATCACCGCCGGGCTGGGCCTGTGGGCCATCGGGGCGCGGGGACAGCGCGGGATCATCGTCTGGAGCGCGGCCACCACCGTCGCGGCCGCGGTCCAGGGGCTGTGTCAGCTGCCCAGCCTGTGGGGGCTCGGGTTCCGGTGGCGCCCGACCCTGCGCGGTCTCACCCGCGATCCGGGCGTGCGGAGGATCGTGCGCCTGATGGCGCCGGCCGCAATCGGTCTGGCGGCCGTCCAGATCAACATCCTGCTGAACCAGTATTTCGCCATGCGCCTGGGCGAGGGGGCGGTCAGTCTGCTCACCTTCTCCTTCCGCCTGTTCTATCTGCCGGTGGGCGTGTTCGGGGTGGCGCTGGCGGTGGTGACCACCACCCGGGTGGCCGACGAGGCGGCCCGCAACAACCGGGAGGCCCTGCGCGAGCACACCCGTGAGGGAGCGCGCGCGGGCTGGATGCTGGCGACTGCCAGCTCGGTCGGGCTCTTCGTGCTGGCCGAGCCGGTGCTCACGGTGTTGCTCGAATACGGCATGTTCAGCCGCGGCGACACCCTGGCGGCGGTGCCGATCGTCCGTGCCTACGTCCTGGGGGTGCTGCCGGTCAGCCTGGTCAAGATCTACGCGGCCAGCTTCTATTCGCTGGGCTACCCGCGGCTGCCCATGCTGGCCTCGATCACCGCGGTGATCGTCAACTTGACCTGGAACATGGCCACTCACCGCTGGCTGGGGGTCCCGGGCCTGGCGCTGGGCACCAGCCTGGCGGCCATCGTCAACTACGCCATCGTGAGGCTGGGCTTCGCCCGCCTGATGGCGGACACGCCGGGCGGGCCGGCGAAGGGCTTGCCCGGGCAACTGCTCGCGCTGCTGGTCTCGAACGCGGTGATGGCGGCCATCGCCTGGGGCACCTGGCACCTGGGGCTGCGGTTGTTCGGCGGCCCCGACCACCGGTTGCACGGCCTGATGGCTGCGCCCTGGCTGGCCGCCGCCATCCTGCTCGGGTTCCTCGCCTACGCCCTGCTGCTGCGGGCTTTCCGCTACCCGGGTGCCGAGGAGCTGCTGGCCATCCCGCGCCGGGCGCTGCAGCGGTTCCGCGGAAGCAAGCGCGTCGACTGATCGGGACGGTCAGTGAACCGGGTTGGGCTCCGGGCGGAGGCCGAGGTAGCGGGGCATCTCGGCCAGCGCCTGCGCCAGGGTGGGCGGGGCCTCGTCGGTGCGGCGGAGCAGCTGCCCGACATCCTCGATCCCGGCGGCCAGGATGCGCGCGCGCTCGACCGCCCGCTTCACCTCCGAGTCGCCCACGCGATCGAGCGCCAGCATCTCCTCGGTCAGCGCGGCGGGGCGGACGGCCGGGGCGGCGG
>JBKPRZ010000367.1:0-2611 GCA_046734815.1 Myxococcota bacterium
CGGGTTGCCCGCGGGCGGCGGCGGGGTCGGGTCGGTAGGCGGCGCGCCCGCGTCGGCGGGCGGCGGCGGCAGGCCGGCGTCGTTGCTGGCCACCGCCCCGTCGTCACATTCGGCCGCGCTGACGTGCGAGACGCAGAAGTCGGCGAACCGGATCTGCTCGTCGCGCAGCTGGTTCTTCTGGTTGAGGCTGCGGTAGATGCCCCACTTGGGGTCGTGCCCGCCGGCGCCGGTGCCGTCCCAGGTGTGGGCGTCGCCCGCGTGCTGGAACAGGACCATCCCGTCGGACAGCCGTCGGATGGTCAGCTCGAGGTGTCCGTTGGCGGCGTAGAGGATCCGCATGTCGGCGGACACCCAGACGCCGAGGAACTTCGACAGCGGCGTCGTGCCGCGCACGCCCACCCGGCCGTCGATGCTCAGGTTCCCCGAGCGCGGGGTCAAGGTGAGGATCGGCGCACCCTCGCCGGACTTGACCTGCATGATGTGGGTGAAGGCGCCCGAGCTCTGGAAGCCCTCCGGCAGCCGGAACTTCCACCGGTAATACGTCGTCTTCCCCTCGATCCCGACCAGCTCCTCGACGTGCCCGCGGATCTCGGTGCGCTGGCGGTCCTTCGACCCGCAGCGGTCATCGTCCTGGTTCACGTGAGCGTGGAAGACGAAGACGTTCTTCTTCAGCTCGTCGTCGAACTCCTCGGTGATGTGGGGGACCGGGTGTCCGCAGTCGGGCACCTCGGTGCCGTACAGCGGACGGATCAGCTCGTAGGTCCCACCCGGTCCATCGGAGGTCAACAGGGTGCGGGCCTGGGCCGCGGGCGCACCGGCCAGGGCTGCAAAGGCGGCCAGAGGAGCCAGCGCGCGGCGCACAGGGGCAGGGGTCATGGGGAAGCTCCAGGGGGTTGTTGCTCCCCTAGATGTCCCCACCCCGACTCTATTGTCTGATTGCGTGCGCGTCCGGACGCATCGCTCAGCGGCCCGCGCCCGAAGATAGGTCTTTCCCCGCCCCGAGCACGCAGACGTGCTCAGGGACCCCGGTTTCGGAAATGGGGCGCGTAATGCACCCCCAGGCGGTCCAGCCGCGCGGTCGCCGCCTGTACCCGGCGCAGGAAACCGGGGTACTCGCGCGCCGCCTCGGGCGACCACATCACCTCGGCCAGCGCCAGCATACGCGGAAACAGCATGTATTCGGCGTAGTCGGTGGTGGCGATGTTCTCGGTCCACAGGACCGCCTCGCTGCCCAGCACGCGCGCGGCCTGCGGCGGCGTCAGCTCGGGCGGCAGCGGCTTCCAGGCGTACACCTGCGCCAGGGTCATCACGTCGCCGCTGGCCTTGGGCTCGGTCGCCGGGTCGGCCTGGTAGTGCTCGAGGTAGCAGATGGTCTGCGGCGTGAGGATGGTGTCGTGCCCGCCGCGGACCGCGCGGATGCCGGCCTCGGCGTCGCGCCAGCTCATCACCGTCGCGCCCGGCGGCAGCTCGCCGGTGTCGAGGATCTCGTCCCAGCCGATGATGGCGCGGCCGCGGGCGCGCGCCTGCTCGGCCAGCCGCCGCATGAAATAGCCCTCCAGCGCGGCCACGTCGGCCAGTCCCTCGCGCGCCATCACCATCTGCGCCAGCGGGCTGGCCCGCCAGACCTTGGGATTCACCTCGTCGCCGCCCAGGTGGAGCAACGCCCCGGGGAACAGCCCCGCCACCTCGTCGATCACGTCGGTCAGGAAGGCAAAGGTCGCCTCCGACGGGCAGAACACGCCGTCGTAGATGCCCTTCGCGCTGGGGATGGAAAAGGGCCCCGGCGCGCAGGCGTATTCGGGGTAAGCGGCCAGCGCGGCCGTGCAGTGACCGGGCAGCTCGATCTCGGGAACGATTGTCACGAAGCGCTCGGCCGCGTAGCGCACCAGCGCGCGCACCTGGTCCTGCGTGTAAAAGCCACCCACCCGCATCCCGCGCTCGTCGCGGAACGCGCCCACCTCGGTCAGGCGCGGGTACTTCTTGATCTCCAGCCGCCAGCCCTGGTCGTCGGTGAGGTGCCAGTGGAAGCGGTTGAGCTTGTACAGCGCCGCCAGGTCGATCAGCTTCTGGATGAACTCGACCGGGAAGTGGTGCCGGCTCACGTCCAGCATCAGCCCCCGGTAAGGAAACCGGGGCGCATCTTCGATGGTCACCGCCGGCACCGACAGCCCCACCGCCGGCCCTGGCGCCGGCGCGCCCGGCTCCACCTCGGCGGGCAGCAGCTGCCGCAGCGACTGCAGGCCGTAGAACACCCCGGCCGCGCTCCCGCCGGCAATGCGGACGCGATCGGGCGCCACCGCCAGCCGGTAACCCTCCGGCGCGGCGACGCCCGGATCCAGCACCAGCTCGATGGCCGGCGATCCAGCGGGCGCCGACGGCACCACCGGCAAGGTCAGCCCCGTCCCCGCCGCCACCAGCGCCGCGAACCAGGTCGCCGCTGCCCGCGTCTCCGCCCCGGCCGCATCCGCCACCACCAGCGGGACACCCGCCTTCAGGAGGAACGCCCCCGTCCCCGGCGTGACCATTACCGGCCGCGGGATGACATCGTCGGGCCCCGCCTTGCCGGGCGCCGCCGGCGGGAGATCCGGCTGCGCGCCGCCGTCCGCTGCGG
>JBKPRZ010000368.1:0-12434 GCA_046734815.1 Myxococcota bacterium
GTGCGGGCGGGGTCGACGCCGCCGCGGCCGACCAGCGTCCGCCCCGCGACGCTGCCTCGTTGCCTGACGGGCCCTATCGTTACCCGGACCCGGCCGGCCCGCTGTGTGGCAACAGCAGCCACACCCTGGCGAAAACTCCGGCGCAGGTGATGCTGGTCCTCGATCGTTCTTCATCGATGGAGGATGAGATCCAGCTCTTCCCGACCCGCACCAAGTGGGACGAGGCGACCGCCGCGGTCAAGGAGGCGCTGGCCGCGAATCCCCAGATCGCCTGGGGCTTCAAGCTCTTCCCCTCGGTCGCTCCGGAGGATGACGAAGTGGATCACGGGTGTGATGTCACCCCGCAGGTGGAGGCGCCGGTCCGGTTCGGCTCCCTGGCGGAGATCGCCGGCGTCATGGACCGGTCGCCGCCGCCGTCCCTCAGCGGCACGCCGACGAAGCGAGCCATGGAGGTGGCAGCCGGCAACCTGAAGGCCAGCATGATCCCGCTGCCCAAATACGTCCTCCTGGTGACCGACGGCGTACCGAACTGTGACGGTGACGACGAGGCGGTTGCTCGCGACAACGCCATCAAGGCCATCGCGGCCGTAGCGGCGGCGGGCATCCCGACCTTCGTCCTCGGGATCGTCGATGTCGGCGACGATGAGGCCATCGCGACGCTGGACCGGATGGCCGTCGCCGGGGGCAAGCCCCGTGCGGGGACGCCCAGGTATTACCCGGCCGTCAACCGCGCCCAGCTCGACGCAGCCCTCGCCGCCATCACCCTCGCCGTCACCACCTGCGTGTTCCCGCTCGCGGTCCCGCCGCTCGACCCGGGATTCGTCGGCGTGAGCGTTGACGGCGAGCTCATTCCGCGCGACCCGACTCACGCGCAGGGCTGGGACTACGTCATGAACGGCAAGGCCGTCGAGATCTTCGGGCCTGCCTGCACCGACCTCAAGAACGGCACGTCGGTGTCCGTGGGGGTCCACTATGGCTGCCCGAAGTGATCGGAGGTTGTTGCTCGTCCTGATCGATTCCGGCGGAGCGAAGGCGAGCTGCCGCGCGTGGCAGTGACCACGGGCCAGTGCGACCCGCTGTCCTGCACCATCGCCAAGCTGGGTGTCGATCCAGCCGAATTCGGCGTGTCCGGACAGGACACCGCCTTCACGTTCTTCATCGGTGACGAGAGCTCGATCCGGCTCGGTACCCCCGGCATGAGCCCGGCCTGGAAGCTGTGGAACGACTACGACGAGCTGTCCAGATACGACATGGCCGCATTTTCCCGCCTGTGCGATGAGCACCGCCGGGGAGAGCCGCGCTCGTGCACCGGACCGGAGTGCCGCGATGGACCCGCCTTCGACGCCGTCACCCGCTACCTGAACGGAGGTGGGCGGGTCTTCGGCACCGACTTCGAATACATCTGGCTGCAGCACAGCCCTGATCCACGTCTGGCCGGGGCCTTCCCGTTTCGTCACCATCAACACGCCGGTGGCCGCGCCCCCGGATGCGGCTGTTCGTGATCTCGCGCCCTCACTCCGGCGGAGCCGTGGCCCAGTGCCCCACGTGGCCCGTTCGGCCCCTGGCCCTTGTCCGTTCCCGGGACGGGTTTTCCCGGAATCGAACAGACGCCCGGTCGCGGGCATGGGGTCGTGGGCCCCCGCGCTGGCACGTGGCTCGCTAACCACACCGGCGTGCTGGATAACCTCCGCAAAGACTTCTGGTTCGGCCTGCGGCAGCTCCGCAACGACCCCGGCTTCGCGGCCGTGGCGGTGCTGTCCCTGGCGCTGGGAATCGGCGCCAACACCGCCATCTTCCAGCTGGTGGACGCGATCCGGATGCGCACCTTGCCGGTCCAGAAGCCGGAAGAGCTGGTGTCCATCGAGTTCACGCGCGAGTCGTCGCGGGCGGGGTGGTGGTCCAGCCGCAGCGCGGAGGTCACCTACAACCACTGGCGGGAGCTGAGTGCTCAGCAGCAGGCATTTTCCGGGGTGATCGCCTGGAGCGCCACCCAGTTCGACCTCACCACCGGCGGCGAGAAACGTTTTGCCGAGGGGCTGTTCGTCAGCGGCGATTTCTTCCGGGTGCTGGGGGTGAATCCGGTCCTGGGCCGGGTGTTCGGCGCCGCCGACGACAGCGCCGGCTGCGGCCGCCCCGGAGCGGTCATCAGCCACGCCTTCTGGAGCCGCAATTTCGGCCGCGATCCGGATGTCCTGGGCCGCACGGTCAGCCTCGACGGTCACGCTCTGCCGATCATTGGCGTCACGCCGGCGGCGTTTTTCGGTGTGGAGGTGGGGCAACGCTTCGATGTGGCCATCCCGCTGTGTGCGGACGCGCTGCTGGCCGAAGACGCCCGCAGTCGCCTGCCGGTGGCGGACGCCTGGTGGTTGTCGATGATGGGCCGGCTCAAGCCCGGCTGGACTCTGGAGGGCGCCGATTCACATCTGCAGGCAGTGTCGCCGGCCATCATGCGGGCAACATTGCCGCCGACATACAAGCCCGACCTGGCCAAGCGTTACCTGGGCAACAAGCTGGTGGCGCGGTCCGGGGCCACCGGCGTTTCGGGGCTGCGCAGCGAATACGAGCAGCCGCTGTGGCTGCTGCTGGCAACCACCGCCCTGGTGCTGCTCATCGCTTGCGCCAATCTGGCCAACCTGCTGCTGGCCCGGGCCAGCAACCGGGAGAGGGAGATGTCGATACGGCTGGCCATCGGGGCCTCCCGCCGGCGGCTGGTGCAGCAGCTGCTGATCGAGAGCTTGCTGCTGGCGGTGGCCGGCGCCGTCCTCGGTGGCCTGCTGGCACGGGTTCTGAGTGAAACGCTGGTCGGATTCATCAGCAGCGGTGAGGATCCGCTGTTCGTCGGCCTGCCGCTGGACTGGCGGGTGCTGGCGTTCACCGCCGCGCTGGCCCTGGCCACCTGCGTGCTGTTCGGGCTGGTGCCGGCACTGCGGGCCACCCAGCTGACCCCGGCGGCCGCGCTTCGTTCCGCGGGACGGGGCGCCACCGCCGGGCGTTCGCGGGTCACCTTGCGGCGCGCGCTTGTCGTGACCCAGGTGGCGTTTTCGCTGGTCTTGCTGGTGGGGGCGTTGCTGTTCGTGCGCAGTCTGCGCAACCTGATGACCACCGACGCGGGTTTCGATCCGCAGGGCGTGTTGACCGTGGCGCTGGATTTTTCCCGGCTGCCCCACCAGAAAGAGCGACGGCCCGCCATCCACGACGACCTGCTCCGGCGCCTGTCCGGCCTGCCCGGGGTCGTGTCCGTCGCCCAGATCCAGTTTTTTCCCGTCAGCGGCAGCGGCTGGAACAACGACATCGGACCGGATGGAACGACCGCGGCGGCCAGCGGGAAGGAGGCGAATTTCAACCGGGTGGGGCCCGGCTACCTTCGCACCATGCGCACCCGGCTGCTGGCCGGCCGGGACTTCAACCAGTACGACACCGCCTCGTCACCCAAGGTGGCGGTGGTCAACGAGCTGTTCGCCCGCAAGTTCTTCGGGACCGCCGAGGCAGTCGGCCGCACCTTCCACCAGGAGGCCCAAGCAGGCAAGCCAGAGCCTCTGTTCCAGATCGTCGGCGTGATGCAGAACGCGAAGTACCGGCGGCTGAGGGAGGAGTTCATGCCGGTCGCCTTTTTCCCCTTCAGCCAGGAGGAGGAGCCGGAACCGAGCGCCCGGTTCGTCCTGCGTGTGGCCGGCGCCCCCGCGCCCCTGATGAAGGCGGTGTCGGAGGCCGTTGCCCAGGTGAGCTCGTCGATCGGAATCCGCTTTCGCATGATGTCCGCCCAGCTGGAGGAGTCCCTGCTGCGCGAGCGGCTGATGGCCACGCTGTCGAGCGCGTTCGCGGTACTGGCGGTGCTGCTGTCGATGCTGGGTCTTTACGGGGTCATTGCCTACATGGTGGCGCGCCGGCGTAACGAAATCGGCGTGCGGATGGCCCTGGGCGCGGATGGCGGCCGGGTGATCCGTCTGGTGCTCCGCGAGACCCTGGGGCTGCTGGCGGTGGGGCTGCTGCTGGGCATCTCGCTGGCGCTGCTGGCCGGCCGGGCGGCGGCCAGCCTGCTCTACGGCCTGCCCGCCGCCGATCCGGTGTCGCTGGCGGCCGCGGTGGGGTTGCTGGCGATGATCGCCTTTGCGGCCAGCTACGGCCCGGCCCGGCGAGCGGCCTCGGTCGAACCGATGACCGCCCTGCGCGAGGAGTGACCACCTGGCAGGCAGGCCGGAAGTACCCCGGCTGCTGACTACTGGGAGGTGACGGTGACGTTCGCCGAGGTGCCGGTGTTGTTGGCGGCGTCGACGGCCCTGGCCTGCAGCGTGTAGTTCTTGTTCGCCCCGCCGGGGACGGTCCAGGCGCAGGTGTATGGCGCCGTGGTCACGCTGCACTTCAGCTTGTTGGCGACATAGAACTCGACCCGCACCACGCCGTTGAGGTCGGAAGCGGTGGCCTCGATGGTCACCACCGAGTTGACCGGCACGCGCGTGCCGCTGGCCGGCGCGGTGATGGCCACCACCGGCGTGGTCACGTCCTTGACGGTGACCGTGCGGGCCGCCGAGGTGGCGCTGTTCCCGGCTCCGTCGCGCGCCACCGCCGTCAAGGTGTGCACTCCCGCCGGGGTGGTGATCGTGTTCCAGGCGATCGTGTACGGGCTGGTGGTGTCGGTCCCGAGCAGCACGGTGCCGTCGCGGTAGAAGTCGACCGCCGCGATGCCGTTGCCGTCCGAGGCGGAGGCTGACACGTTGACCGTGTTCTGCACGGTGGAGCCGTTGGCGGGCGCGCTCATCGCCACGGTGGGCGCCGTCAGATCGGCGGTGACGGTCACCGCAGCCGAGGTGGTGACCCGGCCGACGCGGTCGGTGGCCTGGGCGGTCAGGCTGTGCGTTCCCGTGGTGGCCGGGTGCCAGGTGATCGAGAAGGGCGGCGCCGTCACCATGCCCACCACGGTTCCCCCGTCGAGGAAGTCGACGCGCGCCACCGCGGCGTCGTCGCTGGTGGCGGCCGAGACCGTGACGGTGCCGCCGACCAGGGCGCCCATGGCCGGCGCGGTCAGCGTGACCGTGGGCGGCGCGGGGCTCACGACCGTGACGGACACGGGCGCCGAGCTGGCCAAGTTGTCCGCGGCATCGTAGGCCCGCACCTGCAGCTGGTGCGGCCCGGCCGGCACGGCCGCGCTGTCCCAGTCGAAGACGTAGGGGGCAGCCGTCGCCGAGCCGGCGCGCGCCCCGTCGACGAACAGGTCGACCCGGGCGACGCCGACGTTGTCGGAGGCGGTCGCGCTGACGGCGACGTGACCGAAGACCGTCGCGCCGTCGGTGGGTGCGGTGAGGCCGGCCGTCGGCGGGGTCACGTCGGTGCCCGGGGGGGCGTAGGCGGTCCCGCGCGGGAGCTGGAAGGTGTAGCGGAGCGTGTTGCCGGCGGCGTCGCTGGCATTGATGCGCAGCCAGAGCAGCGTGGGGCCGGGGTCCAGCCCCTCGGTGCTGTAGACACCTCCGCCCAGTGCGGTCACGGGTACGTCGGTCCAGGTGGCGCCGTCGCTCCCCTGCTGCACACCGACCGCGGCCAGGCTATCGGGCAGAAGCGTGAACTGCGGCGGAGTCGCTGACGCCCAGGCGTTGAAGCCCGGCGCCGGGTCCAGGGTGAAGCGCAGACGGTTGGCCACCCCCGGGTCGATCACCTCCTGCCACAGACCGCGCCCGAGCATGTGCAGCTCATGGAGCTGGGGCGGGTTCTCGTCGATGCTGCTGCTGCTGGACACCGAGAAGGTGGTGACGCTCTCGATCGTGGTGCTGGCGCCACCGATGGTCGCGCCTCGGGTCAGCTCGAAGCGGTGGGCGCCATCGCTCCCCGACAGGAACGGGAAGAAGTTCGAGCTGAGCGCGCCGCCGGCGACCTGCACGCCGTTGCGGAAGAGGCGGTAGCTGGGAGTGCCGCTGGTGACGATCATGTCCTGCAGGCACCCGCCCCAGCCAAAGGGCAGCAGGTTGCTGCCCCGCCACGGCCGTACCGCGAACATGTCGGTGCGGTGGTTGTACCAGCCCCATTGATCGACCAGGGGCCCCAGGCCCAGCGGCAGCATGTCGGTCGAGGGGCTCTCCTCGCACAGGAAGCGCGCGTAGGCCTCGGAAGGTCGGATGGTCCCGCTGAACGGCAGCATGACGTGCCAGGAGTAGGCGTGCGTCGCGGACACGTTGACGTGCGCGACCCGGTAGATCATCGGCGCCGTCGCCGATCCGTCGTTGATCTCGAGGGCGATCGAGGGTGCGTCGGGCGCGGTCGCCGCGAGCAGGTCGCGGTTGGCCTGGTTGTAAAAGCGCATCGTCGCGGCGCCGCCCGACAGCGGCCCCCCGACGATGTTGCCGTTGGTCGTGCAGCTGGAGCCACCGCCGAACATGGCGCCCCCAGGCGGGGCACTGAAGGGGAGCGTCAGGCAGGCCCAGGGCAAGAGGTAGGGCGTGTTGGTGCCGGTGACGGGCCGCGAGAGGCGCAGATCGCGCGTGACGAGCTCGGCCGGTGTGTTGGTGAGGGTCCGGTCGCCGCTCACCGGACCGGCCACGTCGTAGAACCAGGCGATCGGATCGGGCGACCGCGCGATCACGCTGGCGGTGAACCGATCGCCCGCGGGTACGTCGGAGACCCGCAGCATGATCGATCCGCCGAACCCGAAGAGGCCCTGGGTGCCCCCGCCGGTGTCCGAGTGGGTGAAGCGGTAGGCGATGACCGCCGAGGACGGCGCGGCGCCGCTCTGGTCGATGGGGCGCAGCTCCCAGGTGTTGACGGCGCTGGCCTTGTCGAGAGTCACCGAACGTACGGGTACGTCCGTGGCGAGGTTGCCGGCCAGCACGTGGTAGTTGGCGTAGGGGGCCATGCCGCCCGGCCACCGTGCCTCGACGAAGAAGGGGCCAGGCGTCGTCGACAGGAACAGCATGGACGCCGAAGGGACCGGGTTGATGAACTGCGAGCCCGACTGCGCGCTCGAGACCGACAGGAGCTCGGGCATCGTCGGTGTCGTGTCGACACGCAGGCCGTAGCCCTTGAAGAAGGTCACCGGCAAGACCAGCGTCTGGAGGGGCGATGCCAGGGTCAGCGTCCCCGAGAAGCGTCCGTTGAAGAGGGGCGGGTTGTTGACCTGCACGGTGACGCCCAGGCTCGCCGTCCCGCCGGCGCCGATGGTCACCGAGGTCTGGTCCAGGGTGGCCGTCACCGAGGTCCCTCCGCTCTGGGAGCCCGAGTTGCAGCAGGCGATCGAGGCGCTGTAAGTCGCCGCCGCGTCGGCGCGGAGGTTGGAGAGGGTGAGGGTGGTCTGCCCCGTCCAGCTGGTCTGCGAGGCCAGGTCGACCCCGAGATCGACGGTGGCCGGCGCGCTGGTCAACCGATCACGTACGCCCACCTGCAGGCCCACCCGCACGTCGCCCTGGGCGCTGGACAGCGTGATGGTGCCGCGCGCCTCGGTGCCGCTGGCGATGACGTCGTGGTCCACCTGGCGGGCGACGGTGACGGTGGCGGTGGCCCCCGGATCGATGGACACGGAGGCCGGGGTCAGGGTCGCGGTCAGGCCCGCGACGCCCGCGAACGAACCGCTGAAGGCGAGTGGCTGTCCGGTGGTGTTGGTGATGGTGAGATCGCTGGTAAAGGTGGCAAAGCGACCGGTGGGGACGTCCACGTCGCGCAGCGGGGTCCCGCCGACACGGGCGATGTTGCTGGGCAGACCACCCAGGGTGAGGGCGTCGAGCGCGTCGACCTGGCCCGACCCCTGCGCCGTCGCGGGCAGGCCGAGATCGTGCGCGCTGGTGACCAGGCAGATCTTCACCTGCTCGGGGGTCCACTCCGGGTGGGCCTGGCGCAGCAGCGCCGCCACCCCGGCCACGAGCGGCGTGGCCATCGAGGTCCCCGAGATGGAGATGTGCCGCCCGTCCAGACAGCGCGATCCGGCCTGGTAGGTGGCCCACTCCGCCGCGCAGATCGACACGCCGGGCGCGGCCAGGTCCGGCTTGGCCAGCGTCTGCTGCCCCGACGAGGTGTTCCACACCACCGGCCCGCGCGACGAGAACGAGGCGATGGCCTGCGCGCAGCGCGAGTCGACGCCGATCGCGGACGGCTTGCAGGTGGCGCCCACGGTGATCGCCCGGCGGGAGGTACCGGGAGAGCCGATGGTCGAGGCGCCAGGGCCCGCGTTACCCGCGGCGACGGTGAAGACCACACCCGCCGCGGTGGCGTTGTCCACCGCCACCGACATGGCGTCGTCGGGGTCCCCGCCGCCGCCCAGGCTCAGGCTGCAAACGTCCAGGTGATCGGCGGGGTCGCCGTCGCCATCGGGATCGGCGCAGCGCTGGATCGCCGCGATGATGTCGGCGCTGCTGCCCGAGCCAGCGCTGTTCAGGACCTTGTAGGCGTAGATCTGCGCGCCCGGGGCCACCCCGCGGATGGGGGTCGGGCCGCCGCTGCCGGAGTAGGTCCCGTTGCCGGCGGCGGTGGCGGCGACGTGAGTCCCGTGTCCATGGTCGTCTACCGGATCGGGATCATCGTTGACGAAGTCGTAGCCAGCGGCTACCCGGCACCCGGGCCCGAAGCAGCCTCCCAGGTCGGGGTGGCTGTAGTCGACGCCGGTGTCGACGATGCCGATGCGCATGCCCGCCCCGTCGATGGCCAGGCCGTTGGCGTCGGGCAGGGCCCAGACGTCGTCGGCGTCGATCAGCGGCACCGATTCGGGCAGCGTCGCCTGCACCTCGGTGAGCGGGGCGATCGAGAGGACCTCCGCCTCGTCGGCCAGCAGCCGCTGGGCCGAGGCGACGTCCACACCGTGCAGGACGACAGCGTTGATCGCGTCGGTGAAGTCGTCGTAGCTGGCCCCCACCACCCGGCCGCGTCCGCGCCGTGGTGGCAGCCCGTTCAGCTTGCCGGCCAGGCGCGCCAGCAGGCGATCGTGCTGCCCCCGGAGGTTGCCGCGCTGGCTGATCCCCACCTCCCGGGCTCGCCGGGCCGAGCCGCCGCGCTGGCGCTCGGCCGCGTGGGCCTCGAATGCCGCCCCACCACGCAGCCGCACGATCACGCCCGGCGCGGGCGGGGCGGCCGTGGCCGTGGCCGTGCGATCGCCGTTGCCGTCGATGATCTTGACCAGCAGGTCGGCGCTGCCGGCCGCGGCCGTCTGGGCCCCGACCCGACTCTCGACGGGCGGCGCGCCACCGGCCCGCTCGCCCCGACAGGCGGCCAGCGGCGCGACCAGAGCACACACCATAACCACCCCAACCCGCGACTGCGAAGCGAAGAGCATCATGATTGCCTCACTGCCGTAACGGACGGCGGGCTCACCATCGGCGGATCGCCGCAGGGCTTGAACAAGCTTTTCCGCAGGCTGTACGCCACGCACGAGTGCCGGCGGGCGGACGATCTCTCGCCAGGGATCGGCCCCAGACGCGCAGGACGCGACCACGAAGATATTGGCCGGTTTCAGGTCGCGGTGAACACTGCCGGCCGGCCCGCCGGGAGGCGCCGGCCTATTGCTTGATGTAGAGGTGGATGTTCTTCACCCGGGCCCGGCAGGTGCCTGAGTCGCAGTGGTAAACGCCGATCTTGAAATAATCATTGCCGTCGCCGCGCGTGCCGCTGCCGTTGCTCCCCACCGGACAGTTGTTCACCCAGAACTGGGAGGCGGTGGTCTGCGCGTTGATGAGAACCTTCAGGTTGATCCAGCGGTCGAACAGACCGCCGGGGACCTTCGAGCCGCTGATGGGCGGGACGTTGTCTCCGTTTGCGACCAGGTAGACGGGGCCGATGCCGGTGGTGGTGGTGTGGACCTGCATCACCACGGTTCCGTGGGACACGGATTTTTCCCAGAACACGTCGGCGCTGAACAATCGGATGCCGGTCCTGAAGTTCTGCGAGTAGCGGGCCTCGGTGCGCGGGTTGCTGGCGGCGCTGTTGGGGTTGGCCCGCTTGTCGCCTTTCATCACCCAGAACGTGTAGACGCCTCCGTCGAGGCTGAAGCGGTCCGTGACCGGCCGGTCGAACGGGTGCTCGACCTTGAAGGTGTCCTTGTATTCGGCGAAGCCGGCGGTCGGGTCGCCGGGGCAATCCATCTTCACCTCCGGCCCGACCGGCGGACCCTCGTAAGGCGGGATCGAGCCTGCGAGGTTGACCATGCCGGCGTCGCCGGTGGTCGGCCGCGGGCCGTCGGCTACCGTGCCCACATCCTCGGTCGCACGGGCATCGGCGCCTGTTGCCGGATCGCCGCCCGCACCGGAGCTCCCGCCGACCGGCCCGCCGGTGCCACCTGCGCCTCCGCTGGTCATGCCGCCCGCGCCTCCGGTCGTCGTGCCGCTCGCGCCACCCATGGCGGTGCCCCTCCGGCCACCGGTGCTCGTGCCGCCGACGCCCCCGGTCTCGCTGGCACCCGGACCTCCGCCGCCCGGGACGCCGGCCTCCGTGCAGCCGACGGCAACCAGGATCGCGACGCGCGCAACATGAGAAAGTTTCAATCGCATGAAGCCCCCAGTAGGCGACCCATATTAGCCGGTCGCCTGGCTATCGAGGGGCCAGTGGCCTGGCCAACCGTCGCGGCGGACCGGGGACTCCACGGCGAAGTTGCTGCGGATGACGGACCGCAGTCGACCGCGGATCAGGCCGCCCGCTGGCGGACGTAGCGATTGGCGTGGCGCGTGAAGAAGCGGACGAGCTCGGTCGAGGCGTCTGGACCCCGCGGGTCCGTGTAGGTGCCGTACGCGCTCCCGCCAGACCAGGCGTGCCCGGCCTGGTGGACGATCCAATGCTCCACCAGCGGTGTCCGATCACGGTCGGCGTAGACCTGCCGGGTGTACGCGTGGCCGCCGGGCACCCGCCCCCGGGTGGTCAGCGGCGACGGCTGTGCCCCGGAGTTCGGCAGGGCGGCCTGGACCAGGCAGTCGGCGTTGACCGGGTGGACGGTCTGGTCGCCGTCGCCGTGGAATACGATGAGGGGCACCGGCGCCGTCCGGCGGGGCGACGCACCCTGCGCCATCGCGGCGAACGCCGAGGGGATGTCTTGGGCGGCCCCCGCGGCCAGGCCGGAGTGGACGCCCGCCGCCGCGTACAGATCGGGATAGGCGGCGGCCATGACCGCCGCCATGGCGCCGCCTGCGGAGAAGCCGGCGATGTGAACGCGGCGGGCGTCGATCGCGTACCCGGCGATGATCTGTTCGGTGAGCCCGGCGATGATTGATGCCTCCCCGCTGCCGCGGCGCTGGTCGGCTGGCTGGAACCAGCTCCAGTACCCCATGGCGTTGGCGGCGCGCGACTGCTCGGGGTAGGCGACCAGAAATCCGTGGCGCTCGGCCAGCTCGTTCATCCGGGTGCCGGCGGCGAAGTCCTCGGCGTCCTGCGTTCCCCCGTGCAGCATGACGATGAGCGGGACGGCCCGACCGGTGTGCCCGGTGGGCAGGTACAGCTTGCAGGTGCGCTCCCCGGCCGCGTTGGCATACGAGACGTCGAGGACCCGGCCGGCGGCCGCTGGCCCGCGCCGCGGTCGCTTCAGTGGCGCGGGCATGCGGGCACTCACCCGTGGCAGCCGGGAGAGCAAGGTCTCCATGTCCGGGAGGCGGCCGCCTCCCAGTCGCCGGGTCGCCAGCCGGGCCGCTTCCATCATCCGGGCCAGTCGATGCCGATCCATCCGCACTCCTTTCGCCGGCGCGCTCACACGATGCGCGATGCGAGGGCCGCCTTGACCGCCGCGCTCGCCCGGAACGCCCCCAGGACCTCGACCGAGGCGATCGTCTGCAGCGCGAGCGCGGGGGTGACGTCGTCGGCGATGGTGGCCAGACCGAGCACGCGGATCTCGACCGTCTGCCCGGCCCTGCGCACCGCCTCGAGGTCCGCGCGGGTGAAATGCTGGGTCCCCAGCACCAGCGTCCGGCGGGCGACGGTCTGCTCGACCGCGGCCGCCCGGGTGGCGAGCTGGCTGCGGATCGCGGCGCGGATGAAGTCGGTGCGGTTGGCGTAAAAGCCCTCCCGCACCAGCAGATCCACCTGGCCCAGATCAACGAGGCCCAGATTGATCGTGATCTTCTCGGTCTTCTCTATTTCAGCCATCCCACCAACATCCTCCTACCATCCCTGCACCATCCACCCAGATGGTGACACGGGCGGCAACGGGACGCCAGGACGATCTGCGGTCTGCGCACCAGGCGCCCGCCTAGAGGTGCGTACCAGGCCGTAATTCGCGAGCGGCGCTATGTGCACGACTTGCTATCGGATTATCGAGTCCTATTTAAAAGACTCAACGGGTTAGCAAATTCTGTTATAGGAGGACGCAATGAAACGTCAATCTGTGCTGGCTCTCACGGCGGTGACGACCGCAAGTCTCGGTCTGGGCTCGATGTGGCTGAAGAGCGCATCAGCAGATACTGGTTGCTTCGACGAGAAGGACCTGGGGTTCATGGGCTGTCGGTGCGAGTCGAACGGGACCACCGACGAAACGTGCGTTACTCAGTGGA
>JBKPRZ010000369.1:0-9002 GCA_046734815.1 Myxococcota bacterium
GCTCCCGCTCGAGCAGCGCCTGCACCGCTGCGCCGCTGGCCGGCCGCCGCCGTCGATCGGCGCGCAGACAGGCGCGACAGACCCGCGCCAGCGCCGCCTGCCGCCGGTCGTCCGCGTGGCGTGCGAGCAAGGGCCGCCAGCGGGCGCCGGTCCATTGCGGGCGCACGCCGGTCAGGATCTCGTGCAGCACCACCCCCAGCGCCCAGACATCGGCGGCCTGGGTGGGCTCGTCGCCGCGCAAGGTCTCGGGCGCCAGGTAGCCGGGGGTGCCCGCCACGCGCGTGGTCGCCGTGCTCTGCGCGAGCGCCCGGGCGATACCGAAGTCGGACACCATCAGGCGGCCGTTTCCGGCGCGCAGGATGTTCTCCGGCTTGAGGTCCCGGTGCACCAGGCCGCCCTGGTGGATGGCGGCCAGTCCGGCGATCACCGCGCGCGCGTCGTCCAGCTTCTCGGCGAGCGGGCGGTTGTCGGCCCGCTCGAGCAAGGTGCCGCGCAAGGTGCCGCCGCTGGCGTGCTCCATGGTCAAGTAGCAGTGCCCTTGCACCACGAACACGTCGTGGACGCGGCAGACGTTGGGGTGGCTGATCGAGCGCCCGAGCCGCAGCTCGCGCATCAGGTTCTCGGCCGATTCCTCCGGTAGCCAGTCCGGCCGATCGAGCGCCTTGAGCGCAATCTCGAGGCCCGCTGCACGGTCGCGGGCCAGATAGACCCTGCCGGCGCCCCCACGACCGAGCTCGGCGGTGACGGTGTACCGCGCTCCCAGCTCCTGCCCGACGACCAGCGACGGCGGCGGTCGCCGCAGCGGCGCCGCCTCGGCGGTAACTGTCTGCGTTTCGTCGGTGGCCATCCCGGACGTGTGACCTCGGTTTGCCAGGACGCAAAATTAATCCCGCCCTCGATTGAGCGCCAGGGGTGGCCATGCTAAGACCGGCCAGCTTGGGGGAAGCACAGCCGGAGAGGGCGAGCGGTGCCCGGGGTCCGGGGCCGCTGCAACCGGGGCAGCTGCTGGCCGAGCGGTACCGGGTGGAGGCCCAGGTGGGCGTGGGCGTCGGTGCGTTCGTCTATCGCGCGCAGGACCTGGTGTCCGGCGTGCCAGTCGCGCTGAAGGTCTTGCACCCGCAGCCGTGGACCCGGGCCCGCCCGCCCGACCAGCTGTATCGCGAGCTGCGTTTCGGCCGCTCGATCCACCACCCGAACATCTGCCGCGTCCACGACGTGTTCGAGGCGGCGGGCCGCTGCCTGCTGGTGATGGAATACGCCAGCGGAGGCAACCTGCGCGGCTCGCTGGGACCGGCTGCGGATGCCCGCCCGCTGGCCGAGCGCCTGGCCGACGCGCGCGCGATCGTCGCCGGGCTGGCCGCCATCCACCAGGCCGGGCTGGTCCACCGGGACATCAAACCCGAGAACGTCCTGCGACTGGCCGACGGACGCCTGGTGATCTCCGACTTCGGGCTGATGCGCGCGCTCGAGCAGGCGACCGCCACCACCGGTGGTCTGGGCACGCCGGGGTACCTGGCGCCCGAGATCCTGGCCGGAGGCCGCGCGGAGCAGGCCTCGGATGTGTGGTCCCTGGGCGTGCTGCTGCACGAGCTCGTCACCGGCCAGCGGCCGGGCGCGGATCGGTCCCGGCGGTTGCCGCGCGCGCTGGCCCGGGTCGTGAGCGCGTGCCTGCAGGTCGACCTGCGCCGGCGGCCGCGCACCGCCAGCGCGGTCGAGGCGCTGCTCGAATCCGGCGCGCGATCTCGCTGGACGGGGAGGCGGGCCCGCATGATCGCGGCGGTGGCGCTCCTGGCCGCTGCGCCGGCGGCCCTGTGGCTTCGCCGGGCGGACCGGCCGCGGCCTGCTCCGCCCCCCTCGCTGGGCGAGGACTGGAGCCGGGCCCGGGTCCTGTACACCGCCAGCCCACGCAGCGACGTGACCTGCTGGCAGGTGGTGCCGCCGGACGGGCGCATCGTGCGGGTCGCTGACATCACCGAGACTCTGGTCTACGACACGTTGCCGCCGAGGGTGTTCGACATCGACGTTCAGACCTCGCGCCAGCAGAAGGCCTCCACGCCCGGCGAGCGGTACCTCAGCGGCTGTCCGCAGCTGTCGCCCGATGGACGCGCGCTGCTGTTTCCGCGGCGGATCGGCGGGGTCACCCACGTCATGTACGCGCCCCGCCCCGACGGCGCGGATGCCCAGCCGCTGGTGGCGGGCAGCCATCCCAGCTGGGCGCCCTCGGGACGGTCGTTCCTGTTCGTCACCAGTGACGACCGGATCGCGATGAGCGATCTGGACGGACAGACCACGCCGCTCGAACGCGTCGGACCGGCGCCCGAGCGCGTGGGAGACATCGCCGTGGACGCGGCCGGCGATCGGGCTGCCGTCCGCGTGCGGGTCGGCGGCGAGGGCGCGGGGCCCTGGCTGGAGCTTTACGACCTGCGCAGCCGCAAGGAAGTCGGCCGCTGGCGGCTGGAGGGGAACGTCGGCGCCGAGGTGCGCTTCGATGCGCGCCGGGGCGCCTTCCAGGTGCCGACCGTTGCGGGCGCCGAGGCGATCGTGGTCGAGCTGTCGCGCGCGGGACAGCTGGTGCCCCGCGGCCATCTCGGGGACGCATCGATTCACGCCCTCGGGCCGGCCGCCGGCGGCGTGGTGATGTCGGCGCTCGCGCGCGGCGGGCGGCGCGTCTTCGTGGTGTCGCCGGACGGGTCCGCGCAGCAGGTCGCCCAGGGCTCGGTGGGCGGATCCAACCTCGGCGCCGGGGGCGAGATGTTGCTGTCCCGTCCGGTCGCGGGCGCAGACGCCCCGATGCGCCGCCTGTTCCTCTGGCGGCCGGGTGCCGGCGAGCGTTTTCTGACCGAAGATCGCGTGGGGATGGCCAACCTCTCTCTCGATGCAACGGTGGCCGTCTACCACCACCGCGAGCAGGGCGAGACCTTCGCCTGCGACCTGCGCTCCGCGAGCGCGAACCCGCCCTGCCGGCTGGTGCACGCCGACCCGCAGATGCACGATCCGCCGGGGCCGGGTCCCATCGGCCCCGACGACGACAGCTACCCGTATTTCGCGCTCGACCCGGCGGGCGCGGGCGACGTGCTGGTGCTCAAGCTTCTGTCGCTGCGCGAGGGACGCGCCCGGGAGCTGGTTCGCCTGCGCACGGCCTGCCCGGTGGTGTGGGGCTGGGAACAGACCCTGTGGACCCTGGGCGAGGGCGAATCGCACTGGCAGCAGCGCGATGGCTCGGGCCGCCCGACCGGCAAGACCTGGCCCGCGGCCCCGAAGAATCGCTGCCTCAGCAAGTTGCCCCCCGGTCCGCGCACCGCCTATTCCGGCTGGCGTGAATCGGGCTGGGACCTGCGCTACCTGCCCGACCCGGTCCCCGCGGCGGCTCCACCCGGACCGTGACATCGGCGCCGCGCGTTTCAGGAATCTGAGATCATCGTCCCGGTCACGGGCCGGTTCTCGCGGCGTCCGGGGCCAGGGAGCCTGGCCGGTCCTTTGCAGTCCTGCGCGGCACTCCAGGAGGTCCTCATGCGCGCTCTGGCGTCCTGCTCACTCCTCGCGGTTGTGC
This sequence comes from Myxococcota bacterium, assembly GCA_046734815.1. Classification (GTDB taxonomy): domain Bacteria; phylum Myxococcota_A; class Polyangia; order Fen-1088; family Fen-1088; genus CAVYGB01. The sequence continues at coordinate 3,551 of JBKPRZ010000369.1, forward strand.
TCTGCGGCTGCGGGGACGTCCCGCCGCCCGATCGGGAGCTTCATCGAGCCGCCCTGGTGCCGCTGGCCACGTGCTCGGCCGTGGCCAGCGCCATCCGGGAAAAGGCGCTACGGGAGATGAACCAGCGCCTCGACGAGGCCCTGAACCTGACGCTGAAGAACGGGTATGGCGCTTGCCGCCCGACGGGCGGGCTGGCCACGCCCACCGCCAACACCCCGCCCGGCCAGGCACCCGCCACCTCCGCGCCGACTCCCGTCCCCCCTGGCGCCCAGCCGACCGCACAGCGCGAGGGCTCGAGCGCGGGCAGCTACTCGACCACCAACAACCAGGTCGCGGGGGTGGACGAGGCCGACTTCATCAAGAACGACGGGCGCCACATCTACGTGGCGCAGGGGAACAGCTTCCGGATCGTGCAGGCCTGGCCGCCGCAGACCGCCGCCACCGTGGCCAAGGTGGCGATCGAGGGCCAGGCCCGCAAGCTGTTCGTGACCGACACCCACGCCCTGGTGTACTCATCGCTGCCGACGACCCCGGCGGCGGGCGGAGGTCAGACGCCCATACCGGTGGGCCGACCCGCCGGCGTGGTCGCCGGTGGCCGCCGGGAGTGCACGTACGGCTACGACTGCGAATTCACCGGCGACGGGCGGCCGACCAAGATCTCGATCTTCGACATCCGCGACCGGAGCGCGCCGGTGCTGGTGCGCGAGCTGGTCACCGACGGCTCGTACGTCAACGCCCGGCGCATCGGCAGCTCGGTCTTCACCATCCTGAGCACGCTGTCCAATCCCTTCCCGAACCTCGTCACCTTGCCAGCCGACCTGCCCGTGTGCGGTCCGGCTCAGTCGCCGGAACGCATCCGCCTCGTTTTCGAGCAGCTCCGCGAGAAGAACCGCCGGATCATCGAGCAGACGCCGCTGGACGCGATCTTCCCCACCCTTAAGCAGACGCTGCATCGCCCGGGCAAGGCGCCGGAGGTGAGCGTCGATCTGCTGGCTGACTGCCGGGGCTTTTACGGCGAGAGCCTGGCCGACGGGGACGCCTTCACCACGGTGCTGGCGCTGGACATGGGCGAGAGCGATGCGGTGCAGACCGCCAGCGTCTACAGCCGGCCGGGCGCGGTCTACGCCTCCGACCAGGCGCTGTACCTCGCCGTCCCGCACCAGCAGCGACCGGGCCTGGGCTGGTACCCGGACTTCCAGCAGCTGCAGCAGGTCTCGGCGGTGCACAAGTTCGCGCTGGCGGCCGGCCCGGCGCCGGCTGTCGCCTACGTCGGCTCGGGGCTGGTCAAGGGGCGCGTGCTCAACCAGTTCGCGATGGACGAGCGGCAGGGCTACCTGCGGCTGGCCGCCACCACCGGCCACACCCCCGACCCCAAGGTGCACTCGACCCTCAGCGTGCTGGGCGAGGGCGAAGGCGGGCTGGAGACGGTGGGGCAGCTGGACCAGCTGGCCCCCGGCGAGGACATCCGCTCGGTCCGCTTCGACGACGACCGGGGCTACGTGGTCACCTTCAAGAAGACCGACCCGCTGTTCGTGTTCGATCTGGCCGACCCGCGCCAGCCGTCGCTGCAGGGCGAGCTGAAGATCCCCGGCTTCTCGACCTACATGCACCGGATGGACCGCAACCACCTGCTGACCATCGGCTACGACGCCGCCGACCAGGGCAACTTCGCCTACTTCACCGGCGTGCTGCTGCAGATCTTCGACGTCAGCGACCCGAAGCAGCCGGCGCTGGCGCACAAATGGATCATCGGCACGCGCGGCTCCAGCTCGGAGGCGCTGACCAACCACCTGGCCTTCAACTACTTCGCGCCCCGGAACCTGCTGCTGCTGCCCATGACGGTGTGCGAGCAGGCACCCGGCAGCCAGAGCTTCTTCAACGCCCGCCCGACCTTCAGCGGCCTGATCGCCTTCCAGGTCACGACCGCCGACGGCTTTCGCGAGGATGGGCGGGTCAGCCACCCGATGGGCCCGACCGTCACCTGCGGCAACTGGTGGACCAACGCCTCCTCCCAGGTGCAGCGGAGCATCGTGATGGACGACTACGTCTTCTCGGTCTCCGGCAGCGAGATCAAGGTCAACCAGCTGGGCGCGCTGACCACCGACGTCGCCGCGGTCTCGCTGTCGGACTGACGCCCGCGCGCTGGACGACGACGCCTACCGCGGCCACGCCCACGGAGGGATGTCGCGCGACAGCCCGCTCCCGACAGCGCCGGCCCAGCCCCCGAGCGCGCCGGGAGGGGGCGAGGTGGTCGGGGGCAACGCGCCCGGAGGTATCTGGGTGGGCAGCCCGCTCGAGCCCGCGCCGACGCCGCCCCCGATCGCGCCGAGAGGAGGCGAGCCGTTGCCCGGCCCCTCGGTCTGAGACCCCGGCGGTACGTCCGTGCTCCGCTGCATCCGGCCCACATCCATCGCGTGAGCGAGAGCGGGCGGCGGAGCGTCCACGCCATCGCCGCTGTGAGAGCCTCGCGCCGGCGACGAGACCATGTGCTCCATGGATTCGGTGCCGTGGACTTGCTCGCCGCCCCCGATCGCGATCCGGTTGATGTTCATGCGATTCCCCCCTGCTGGCCGCCCGAACGGGACGAGCGCAGCTCGCCTTTCGGTCACGTTCCTCGACGCTAGGACGCACCCCTGGCGCCGTGAAGGGGACGAGAAGCCCCACCCGCCAGGCCGGCGGGTGGGACGGTGCGGTCAGTTCAGCTCGCAGCCTTCGCCGAGGGGCTGGGCCTGGACCCAGATGGGGTTCTGCGGGTGGTCGGGGCCGCTGAAGTCCCCGTGGTAGGTCATCCGGCACGCGCGTTCCCCGAAGGGCAGCCCCAGGTGGCTGAACCACTCGCACGAACTGCCGAAGCGGCGGTCGCAGAACATCGCCGCCGCGTTGCCGGTGGCGAAGCTCCTGACGTTCCAGGGCAGTCGGAACGGTTCATTGGTGCCCATGGGCGGGCCCTCGTCGGGAGCGTACTCCAGGCAGATGACCTGTCCGGTCAGGTCCACCGCGTTCGAGACCCAGGTGGTGTCCCAGCTGTTGCAGTCGCCCTCGACCGCCTGGGCGAGCACGTCCGGGCCGAAGGAAGGCGCGGGCCGCGACGGCGCGGCGGCGCTCGCCGGGGCCTTGCTCAGCGCCCGTCGCGCGTCGACCATCGCCCGGAGCTCCCCGGCGCTGACCGTCCAGGTTCTGGTGCTGACCACGCCGTGTGGGCCCAGCCGGACCGAGGTCAGCTCCCGGGGGCCGCTGTCCTCCTCGCCCGCGCAACCGATCAGCGCCGCGATCGGGAACAACGCCAGCGCGATCGGCAAACACCCCTCGAACCGTCGACAGAACCGTCCCTTTGTCATGTGATCCTCCGTTCTCTTTCGCTCCAGCGGCACGTCGGCCGCTCGCTCACCCACACGCCGAACCGGCATGGTCGTCCGTCACGACCGCCCACATGGGCGCACCTCCACTTCGGCGAAACGTGGGGGTGGGCTGCACTCCGCCGCGGTGTCCGTCGATGAATCAGAGCACATGCCCAGGGCGCCCATCCGCTTGCCGTGGATCGTTGTCCTCGTCGCCGCGGGGGGAGTCTCGCTGACGCGCCCGACTCCGGCCGCGGAGAAGGAAGATCCATGGGCCACCTTGCGCGGCTGCATCGGCATTCTCGAACGCTTTGCCGGGTGTTCCTCCGACGAGAAGTTCGCCGCGTTCGTCGAGCGCTGGAAGGCGACCCAGCCCGCGGGGGAAAAAGCGACCGACAAGGAGATCGAGAGCCGGCTGCACTGGTGGATGCGGCCGCCGGGGCGGCGCGAGCAGTGTGCGATCTGGGCTCGACGGACGGGCGCCCCGGCCCACGTCGGGGAGACCTCGGATCTGGCGAAGAGCGCAGCCGACAAGGGAATCAGCTGCGAACAGATCGCCGGCCGCATCGACAAGGACGGATGGATTCCCACCGCCCTCGTCGATGCCCGGTCGGATTGACGCCGGCGCCTGAAGGTCACGGCTCAGCGCGCGTCCAGCAGCAACATCGAGGTGGCCTGGTGGTCCCAGGACACCGGCAGGTTGCCGTGGCCGGGGATCGGCCTCAAGAGCATGATGAACTTGCGCAGCGAGGGGTACTCGCCCAGCTGACCCCAGCAGCCGGTGCTGTCGTTGACCTCGATCTGCGGCAGCAGTGACAGGTTGTGGCCCTTGCCGTCGAGGTGCTCGTAGAGGATCACCTGACTGCCCTGGAACTTCAGCGAAGCGATCGAGTCGTCCCAGCCGGTGGTCCGCAGGTCCGGATCGAAGAACTGCCCGCCCCGCGAGAAGGGCTCACCGCCGTAGTCGACGCCCCGGAACAAGGTCACGTCGGCACCGCGGCAGCTGGCCTCCAGGGTCGGGTCGGACGCCGGCGGCGCCGCCATTGTCCTTTTCCGCGTCTTCAAGATCGCCAGCACCTGCTCGCGTTCCTGCTCGTCGCGGTAGACCCAGGTGAGGTCGTCCTCCAGCGTGTCGGGCGCCAGGCCGGCCTGCGGATGCGACAGCAGCAGGGTGATCGCGGCGGTGTCCGGTCCGTCGAGAAAGGTCGGGCCCGCCGGACCCGGCTGATAGGTCATCCGATATTCCTGCCCGTCGTGGCGGAGCCGCATCGTCTCCGTGGGCGGCCCCGAACAGGCCAGGCCGGAGCAGACAAGGCCCGCAAGCAGGAGGCTTCGTCGAATCGAGATCATGAGCACTTCCTCCGTGTTTTCCGTCTTCGAGCCACGGTGTCACGGGGGGAGCACGCTCGACAGATGCAGAAATATATACGCGCGCAGTGGGAGTCGATCGCGCGCACACTGGGGCGCCAGGGGGATGACAGGCATCTACAAACCACCAACGTTCCTGTACGGACGGGTGTGTCTGGACGCATGACGAGTCACGAAACCACGATCGGTCTCGCCGACGCCTCCCTGCTGCTGGCGCAGGTGCGCTGGACGCGCCGTCTGGCCAGCAGCCTGGTCGGCGATGGGGCGGATGCGCAGGACGTGGCGCAGGAGGTCTGGCTGGCGGCGGTGAAGGCGCGTCCCTCGACGGCGCTGTCGCTCCGCCCGTGGTTGCGAAAGGTGGCCGCCAACCTGGTACGCAACCGCGGCCGGGACGCGCACCTGCGGCAGCTGCGCGAGACCGAGGCTGCCGGCGAGACGCGTGCGATCGAGCCGACTGCCGAGGAGCTGGTGCAACGGGCCGAGCTGCACCGGCTGCTGGTGGGCCTGGTGCTCGAGCTCGACGAGCCGCTGCGACTGGCGATCCTGCTGCGCTACTTCGAGGGGCGTTCGGCGGCGGAGATCGCGGCCGCCATCGGCGCACCGGCAGCCACCGTGCGCTGGCGGCTCAGGACGGCCCTGGCCGAGCTGCGCGCGAAGCTGGACGCGCGCCACCGGGGCGAGCGCCAGGCCTGGCTGCGCGCGCTGGCACCCCTCGCTCTGGGCCGTCGGCGTCCGCTGGGCCGCTC
>JBKPRZ010000370.1:0-6526 GCA_046734815.1 Myxococcota bacterium
TTTCAGCGCGACCACCCAGAGGCGCCCGCCGCCGCAGCGCCGCTGCAGCTGCTCGCGCAGCTCGGCCAGCGCGGTTCGCAGCCGCCCACGCACCGTCGATGCCGGCACGCCCGCGTCGGCGGCGATGTCGGCCGCCGAGCGCCCCTCGAAGTAGCGCAGGCGGACCGCCTCGCGGTAAGGCTCGGCCAGGGCTTCCACCAGCTCGGCCAGCAACCGCTGCGTCTGCAGCCGCGCCAGCCGATCTTCGGGTGACAGCGGCTCGGCCGGTCGCGGGCTCTCGCGCTCGACCGCGCGCCGGCGGGTCTCGGTGCGCCGGCGGTTCCAGATCCGGTTGCGCAGGACCACCCGCAGCCAGGGCGACAGCGCCCGATCCAGCCGCGGCGGCGCCCGCAGCGCAGCCTCGCAGGCATCCTGGACGGCGTCGGCGGCGGTGTCGTCATCGCCCAGCAGACTGCGCGCCAGCCGCCGCGACCACCCCGCGTGACGCAGGAGGTGGTCGGCGAGCCCGGGAACGGAATCTGGCCTTCGATTCATGCGCCCATACACACCGCTGGCGGGCGGATCGTTTTCGACCCTGCCACGTTCGACCCCGGCGCGCGGCGCGTTGCTCAGCCCTGGGGGCTGCGCAGGCGTGGGGTGGCGGGGGCGGCGGCGGGGCTCAGCTGTCGGAGGCGCGCCTCCAGGTCGCGGTCGCCGCTGGTGGCGATGGTCTCGAGCGTGCGGATGCGCGCCTCCAGGTCCAGGTTCGCCGCCTCCAGCTGCGCCACCCGTTCCGAGCGGGCCTGAGCCTGGTTTTCCAGTACCTTCATGCGTTCACGGTGACGCTGCCTCAGGTACATGAACACCGTCGGAAGGCTGCAACCCGAAAGGATGGCGGTCAGGGCGACGATGGCCTGGTCCCTCATGGGGCGCCAGTCTACAACGCGCCCCGTGGCCAGTCTGTCGGTCATGTCTGCAGGGGGGCCTCCCGGGGCGCGGGGGCCGCCAGGACCCGGTCGACCAGCGCCTCGATGCGCGCGCGCGGCACCGCTCCGACGATCTGCCCCACCACCTGCCCGCGATGGAACAGCAGCAGGGTGGGCAAAGAACGTACATCGAAGCGGGCGGTCAGCTCGGGGTTGCCGTCGCTGTCGCAGACGCCCACCTGCAGCCGGCCGGCGTGGCGCTCGGCCATCGCCTCGACGTGCGGCGCGATGGCCCGGCACGGCGGGCACCAGACCGCGGTGAAATCGACCAGGACCGGTACCGGGGACGCTGCCACCATCGAGTCGAAGTTGCGTTCGTCGATCTGAATGAGCTTGTTGCTGGACATGACGTTGAAGGTGGCGAGGCGCACGGTCATTACAGATGAAGGACGCTTGTAATGAGCGACCGACTCGACACCTCTTCCGGTATGCACCCAGCGGTCTCTTCGCCGGCGCCCTGCGACTGCCCCACCCCGGGCCAGACCGAGCGCGCCACGTTTCTGGACTGGGTCGGCCGCCTGGTGCACCAGCACAGGACCTGGCTGGCCCGCCTGGCCCGCCGCGAAGGCCTGGCGCCCGAAGACGCGTTCGACGCCGTCCAGGAGGCCTTCCACACCTTCATCATCCTGCCCCGGGCGCGCGCGCTGGTGGAGGAGCCGGACCACGCCCGCCGGCTGCTGGCGGTGCTGACCCGCAACGTGGCCCGCAACCGCCGCCGCCTGCACGCGGTGGCGCGCCCGCACGCGACCGACCCGCAGCTGCTCGAGGGCCTGCCCGCCGAGACCGCCTCGGTCGAGGAGGCGATCGCCGCCGCCGAGGAACAGATCCGGCTGGCCGGCTGCCTGCGCACCCTGGCCGAGGTCCCGCGCACGGTGGTCACCCTGCGCATGCTGGACGAGGTGGCCGGCGACGACGTCGCCCGCATCCTGGGCATCACCCCGGGGCACGTGGCGGTGCTGCTTCATCGGGCCAAGGCCAACCTGCTGGCGTGCATGACGGAAGATCGTATCGAGGCGCGTTGACCGCCGGCCCCGGATCGGGGGCAGCCTTGGCTTAAATCCGCGACCGCGTTAGGAAGGGCCATGTTCATCGGTCATCACGCGGTCGGATTCGCGGCCAAGCGGTTCGCTCCCCGCACCTCGCTGGGACTGCTGATGGCAGCCCCGCTGCTGCTGGACTTCCTGTGGCCGATCTTCCTGTTGCTGGGGATCGAGCACGTGCGAGTCGAGCCCGCGCGCACGCCTTTTCTGCGCCTGGACCTGTACGACTATCCCTGGTCGCACAGCTTGCTGATGAGCCTGGTCTGGTCGGTGCTGGCCGGCGGCGCCTACTGGGCCTTCACGCGCTACCGCGCCGGGGCCGTCGCCATCGGGGTGGGCGTCTTTTCTCACTGGGTGCTCGACTTCGTCACGCACATCCCCGACATGCCGCTTTACCCCGGCGGACCCGAGGTGGGGCTGGGGCTGTGGCGGTCGACCGTCGGCACCATCGTGATCGAATCGACCCTGTTCGTCGTGGGCGTGGCCATCTACCTGCGCAGCACCCGCGCGCGTGACCGGATCGGGTCCATCTCGATGTGGGCCTTCATCGCTCTGCTGGTGCTGGCCTACGCCTCCTCGATCGCCAGCCCGCCGCCCGCCGACTACCACCTGATCGCCTGGGTCGGCCTGGGGGCGGTGCTGTTCCAGCTGTGGGTGCACTGGTTCGACCGCCACCGCGCGCCGCTGACGGCCCCGGCACCGGTCAGCATGGCGGCCTGATCCGATGAAGCGCCTGCTGCTCATCGCCACCATCCCTGTGCTGGCCGCCGCCTGCGGCCGCCGGCCCCGCGCCCGCGTGGTGATCAAGCCGCCGGTGGCCGGCGACCAGATCTACGGCGAGTCGCTGCCGTCAAAGACCGTGGCCCTGACCTACGACGACGGCCCCGACGAATCGACCCTGGAGATCGCCCGCTACCTGGCGGACAAGGACATCCCGGTCACCTTCTTCGTCAACGGCAGCCGCTTCTGCAAGAAGCTCGACAGCTCGGGCAAGTGCAGCAGCCCGCCGCCCACCCGCCGCTGCAACGACGGCCAGGCCCAGGCGGCGGTGGCCTCGCCCCGCTATTACCCCGAATCGCTGATCGACGAGCTGCTGTCGCTGGGCCATCGGGTGGGCAACCACACCCAGGACCACTGCCACCTGACCGGCCAGAGCAACCCCGCCGACCTGGAGTGGGAGATCGAGACCACGCAGGAGATCCTCGACCGCCACATCTGCGACGGGCTGTTCCTGTTCCGCGCCCCCTTCGGCCACTGGGACAAGCCCACCCTGGACCGCATCGCGGCCGCGCCGGTCTGGAAGCGGCTGACCGGGCCGATCAACTGGGACGTCGACGGCGAGGACTGGAACTGCTGGAAGTCGAACGGCTCGCCCGAGCAATGTGCCGACAACTACCTCAAGGTGCTGCAGGCCCGCCCCAACCAGAACGGCGTCTTCATCCTGCACGACCGCCCGGAGTTCAACGTCGGCTCGAAGGGCCCGCTGGAGATGACCAAGCTGCTGGTCCCCAAGCTGCAGCAGGCCGGCTACCAGTTCGCCACCCTCGACGACGTGCTGAAGCTGACCCCCGGCACCGAGGTCAGCGGCTGCGTGAACGGCCACGCCCCACCCTCCCGCGCCGGCTGCAGCTACGGCGGCCGCTGATCAGCGCCGCGGATCCAGCACCACCTCCACCGTGCGCGTGCCGCCTCCAGCCTGCACCTCCAGCGACAGGCGGGCGCGCGGCGGGCGGCTTAACAGATAGCGGACCGCGCCCGACCCCAGCCCCTCGACCGACTGTCCGTCGATCGCGCGAACCACCGTCCCGCGCACCAGCCCCGCGCGCGCGGCCGGACCGTCGGGCAGCACCTGCATCAGTTGCAGCTGACCCTCCTTCTGCATCCAGTACGCCCCCAGCTCGCCGGCGGACTCGTCCCGCTGGATCCGGTCGGGTCCCTCGATCAGGCGGATCGTGCCGGCGTCGAACGCTCGGACGCCGGCGGGGACGTTCGCCGACCAGGACTCCGGCACCAGCCTGTCGTCGAAGCCCGCAGCGGACAGGATGACCCGTTCCCCGGCGGGCAGCCCGGTCAGGGTGAAGCGGCCCTGGCCGTCGGTGACGGTGCGGCTCTGGTACCCGCGCGCATAGCCCTCGACCGACACCCCGGCCACCGGCGTGCCGTCGGTCCACAGGACCAGGCGGCCAGTGACGGCGATGCCCTCCTGCACCACCAGGCGCAGACCGGTCTTGCGCTCGCCCGCGACGACGACCACCGCCTGCTGGCCGATCTCGCCGTCGCGGCTGGAGACGCGCAGGTCGTACGCTCCCGGCTCGAGGTCGTCGACCACGAAGCGGCCGTCGGCTGCGAGCACCCGTTGCGAGCCGGGCAGGCCGTCCACCAGCGCGGACGACTGGGTGGGGGTGGGCCGCCCGTTCACGACCGGCAGCAGCTTGAGGAAGAAATCGCCGACCGGCGCCCCGCGGGCGGTCCGGACGGAACCTTCGATGCCGGCCGGCGCGGCCAGGCGCAGCCGGAGGTCGGTGCGGCCGGCGGCCACGCCGGGCTGGCGGAGGTCGGGGAACCCGGGACGGATCACCACGACGGTGAACGACCCGGCTTCCACGTCGTCGAGGACGAAGCTCCCGTCGTCGCCCACCGTGGCCCGGTGCTGGATCGGGAGCAGCTGCGATCTCCAGCCGACGTCGGGGCCATCGGCGCTGGCCAGCACCTGGCTGCCAGCGGCGGGCGAGCCGTCGGGCAGCGCGACGGTGCCCGCGATCCGCAGCGCGCCCCGGGCCAGCACCAGCTCGACTGACGCGGCCGCCTGACCGGCCGCCACCTCGAGCTGCCGCACGTCGGGCAGATCCCGGCCGGTCCACAGGCTGGACGGGCCCAAGCTGCGCACGGCCGTGACCACGTACCGCCCCGGCAGCAGGCCGCCGATCTGGAACCGTCCCGCGCCGTCGGTGGCGCAGCTGTCGTAGCCGATGATCGGGCCCTGGCGGGTGGCCGACACGTTCACGCCGGCGGCAGGCGTGCCGTCGTCGAACCGCACGACGCCGGTGATGCGCAGGCCGGGCTGCAGCCGCAGCTCCACCCGCCGATCGGGCCCCGCCGATTCGATCACCAGCGGCGCGGTGGCCACGCCCTGCTCGGAATCCCAGGCCATCAGCACCATCGGGCCATCGTTGATGGCGGTCAGCCGGAAGCGTCCCTCGCCGTCGGTGGCGGTCTCCGACCGGGCGTGCAAGGTCGCCTCGCGCTGGTGAAGCTGCACCAGCACCGCGGCAGCCGGTCGCCCGTCCTGACCGAACACGCGCCCCACCACCGTCGGCGCGCGCTCCAGCTGCACGTCCACCCGGGCGGGCGCCGCCGCGGTCGGAGGCGGCACCGCGCGCTCGCGCTGGCCGTGGCCGATCTCGGATCCATCGAAGCTCACCCGTTCGCTGCCCCCGAGCAGGGCCTGGAAGTGGTAATCGCCGCCCGCTCCGGTGCGCGTGCTCAGCTGCGCCAGGGGAAAGGCGCCGTCGCCGTGCAGCTGCACGCGCACGCCGGCCAGCGGGCGGCCGTCCTCGCCAGTCACGCGGCCCGAAAGGGTGTACCCCTCGCGCAGCTCCAGCCGGATGCCCTCGCGGCTGTCCAGGCTGACCAGCGCCAGCGGCGGGCCCAGCGCCACCCGCGTGCCGTGGGTGGCGACCAGCCGGTACTGTCCCGGCGTCACCTGGTCGAACACGAAGGCGCCGTCGTCGCCGGTCCGAACCTCCTCGGGCCCCGCGCCCACCCCGCGCCAGAACGATTCGTCCACCGGGCCGGGACGCGGGCCGGCCGCCCAATCCAGCCGCACGCTCGCGCCGGCCACCGGTACGCCATCGCTGAAAACCGCTCCGCCCAGACGCGCGGCCGGCCGCAGGCGGATGTCGCGCACCAGCGCCCGGGTGAGCGGCACCGACGTGCGGGCGACCGCATAGCCGCTGGCCCGCACCTCCAGCGCGTATTCGCGCGCCGCCAGCACCAGCCGGTAGCGGCCGTCCGCGGTCGAGCGGGTCTCGAAGCGCGCGCCCGGCTCTCCCGCCAGCGCCTTCCAGGGAAACGTCGGCTCCAGCGTCACGCGGGCCCCGGCCACCACGCCGCCGCCCTCGTCGAGGACACGGCCCTGCAGCAGCTGCCCGCCCGCGCGCAGCCGCAAGGTGATGTCCTGACCCTGCCCCGCCGTCAGCTCGAACGGGGACGAAGCCACGCCCGCCCATCCGTCGGCGCTGGCCGCCACCACGTACCGGCCCGGTTGCCCCACGGCGAACCGGAACGCGCCGCTCCCGCCCGACACCACCCGATCGCTGATCCGCTCGCCGCCCACCAGGCCCGACAGCACGACCGGCGCGCCCACCACCGGACCGCCCGCCGGGTCCAGCACCCGCCCCTGCACGGTCGCCGCGCCCGGGACCGCGACCTGGCCGACCGCGGTCGCGCCCGGAAACGCGATCGTGCGCGCGACCGGCTGCTCCAGCGTTCCGCGCCCGCCGGTCCGGAACACCAGCACCG
>JBKPRZ010000371.1:0-19342 GCA_046734815.1 Myxococcota bacterium
CTTTTTCTTCGCCCCACCCGCCCCGCAATGTTAAAAATCCGCCCCTGCCATCGCACCACCCTCCCCCCACCCCCAAACCACGGGCCCATAGCTCAGCTGGTAGAGCTGCGGACTTTTAATCCGTAGGTCGCAGGTTCGATCCCTGCTGGGCTCACCGTCACGATTTCTGTACGCTCTTCTTTCCCCGGGACCCCATCGTCTAGCCCGGCCCAGGACAATGCCCTTTCAAGGCATGAACGCGGGTTCGAATCCCGCTGGGGTCGCTCGTAACCGCGGTTCTCGCCGAACCGGCAGCCGGCAAGAAACATCACGGAGGACTCGGCGGTCGATCGGGATCCCCTGGTCGGTCAGGGTGGCTACCACCTCGGCGCGCGAAGCTCGCATGCGACCGCCACTCCGGGTCCGCGTCCTCGTAGGCCGGCAGTTGCTCCCGTCGAGACCGCAAGGGCTGGCCTCGAGCAGGCGCGGTACGCCCAGCTGAACATCGCCTTCATCGCCCTCATGCACGCGCTGCTGGCGGCGGCTCGCGCGCGTGCCCTTGGCCTTCATGGCGGCCATCACCTGTTCGAGCTGCGCGAGCGGACGCATCCAGGCACGTCCCGCTCACGGTACAAAACAGGCCACGCCGGCTGCCGTGCAGAGGCTGGGAGAGCCGGCTTGCTGGCAGGTGGGTCGGGCTGGGTCAGTGCAGTCGCCACTCCCCTTGCATCCGGTCGTGGTGCAGACGCAGTACTGGGTCGGCCCGATCGGACAACAGGCGCAAGTGGTGCCTGCGCCGCACGGGCCTCCGCAGCCCTCCACGAAGGTCGAGCAGACACCGTTCCGGCAGGCCACAGCTATGTCGCCGTCGAGTCCAGGGGTCGACGAACCGTCGTCCGTCCGAGTCGGCAGGGCTGGACACATGCAGGCCGGGTAGCTGGCCACACACATGGTCTCGGCCCGCGTAAAGGCATCGAGTTGCTTCTTGTTCAGGCCCAAGGCGACCTTGGATCGGCAACAATTGATCTGATGGGTCACCGCCACGCAATCGAGATCATCCGTGCACGATCGATCGAACGAGGGCAGGACGAGAGTCCCGGCGCAGGCCATCGGCATAGTGGAGCTTCCTGCGGGGCCGTCCGAAATCGTGGCGACATCAAAGGCGGTGGCGTCGACGCCACCGGCGCCATCCTGCGCGTGCCCGTCCGGCCTCACCTCGGCGCCGGCCCCGCTGCCGTCTCGGACTGGCCGATCCACTTCCTCCGCGCCGTCACCGCCACCGGCATCTCGCAACGCCGCGTCCGTGTCGTCGATCGGATCCGCTCGCTGGCAGGCCGCTGCCACGAGGGCGACTGCCGCAATCCGAGCCAACACCGCCGCGCTCATGGCGGACACATCGAGCCAACGCACCCACTGGAGCCCCAGCAATAGCGGCCGCGCACCACCTGTTCGGAGCGCGGTAGAACCGCGGCGAGCGGGAAGGGCTGAGAGCCCGGCGCCGGGCCGCCGTACAAGGTCACGGCGATTACCACCTCGTCGTTCACCTGGTTGACCCAGCGGATCTCGCCGCGCACCGGTGCGACCACCAACCGGCTGCTGGCAAATGAAATCCGCTGGACGGACGGCGCGCCCAAGCAGGGGAATCGTACCGTTGCGGCTGCAAGTTGCTGGCTGCTCTCGACCACCAGGAGGGTCGAGGTATCTTCTGGCCCCCCACAGCCGAAGACCTCCGACAGCCGCGTGAGCGACACGGGCGCTCCCGCCTCGGCGCTGCAGGTGGCTTCGAAGGACACTTTCGGGACCGCGCCCGCATCCGACGTCGACTTCGGCCCGTCGGCCACCGTCGTGCCCGTGTCGCCAGTTTCGCGAGCCATGTCGACAGCGCCGCTGGTGTCCTGCGTCCCGTCGGACCGCTGGTCCACCTGAGTTCCCGAGCCGGCGTCAGTCCCGGGTGCGGCGCGATCCGCCGCTGCATCGTGCGACGACCCGTCCGGCGGGAGCGCATCCTTCGCCGCCCCTCCTGCCCCGCACGACCCCGATAGCCAAGCAACGAGCACACAAAATACGAAGGTTTCTCGCATGATGGCCCTGCTCCGGTCAGCAAATGCCATGCCCGAGTCCCAGTTGCCGCGACTGGCGCCCCCGACGTTCGACCTCAGGAAACTGAGGCATGCGCGACTCACGGGCCTGACGCGCGTCGCGTGCGTCGCTTGGAATGCTGACACCGGGACGGCGCTGCCGAAACGCCGTCGGGACCCATCTGTGAGGATACGGTCCCGGTCCCGGACTCGAGACGCATCCCGGTTACCAGGGCCCCGAATCCGTCAGCGCAACCCGGCCACGACCGCAGGGGGGGCAAGATCAACGACGCTACAAGCACAGCTCCGCTCGCCGGCGGCTCGGCTTCATCGTTGACGATCAAGAGTCCTCGGTCGTCGTGGATGACCCTGGCGACCGAATCGACATTTACGGGTATGCCAGCCTCACCGTCGCCCCTCTTCAGCGGGCAAGCGCAATCGATCGCCGCCCTCAAACGCGAGGTAACTCTGCTAAAGGGGGCGCTGAAAAGAAAGCCCACGCTCAGGAACGAATGACGGCGACCATCGCAGCCAGCACCGGGGGCGACAGGTCCAGTAGGCAGCTCCCGGTCCGGCGTGACCGAAATGACCGCACGGAGCCCGCGGAGGACGATGTGCAGGGCAAAGACGATAGCCGGCCACCGCACCGGCGCAGGCGATCCAAGGCGATGATCTAGTAGACTGCCCGTCTCGAGTCGTGACGTGAGAGATGTCTGGCGGGTTGCCACTGTCCTCCTGGGCGCGGGCGCGCTGAGCGCGTGCAGCGCGGGGACGAATGCGATTCCCGCCGACGCCGGGGACGATGCATCCAGCATCTGTGCGGTCATCAATCCGGCTCCGTTGCCACTCGAGCCGGAGGCGTGTGCGGGGAGGACGCCCGCCGTGTGCCCGGAGCTCGAGGACGATTCCTGTGCGTATCCAACCCTGGCGGTGGTGGTGGGGAAGGTCGCGGCAGACTGTGGCGCTTACTGCGGTGAGGGCGCGATTGGCGTTCGCAACCAGTGCACGGTCGCGGTCGAGTTTCCCAAGCTGGGGACCGTGCAAGGAACCACGGCCGACCAGGCGCTCGATTGCCTGCGCCAAGGCCTCGTGGGCTCCAGCTGGCGATGCGCTCCGTCCTCGCCCACCTGGGTCCCTGTGTTTCTGGGCAGCTGCACGATCCCTTGAGCGCGCGCCCCAGCGCTGTGCCTTCAGGCTACGAGTCGAAGGGGCAGGACCCGCCCCCGTGATTTCGCAGGCTTGCACCTGTACCCGATCGCGAGTGACCCGCTGGGGTCGCACATGCTGCGCTCGTCTCTGGCATCTCGATCCGCGGGGTGCCCGATACAGCCCAGTGGTTGCCGTCGGCTTCGAAGATCAGCCGGTTGAACAAAGCGCGGAGCGCGGCTCTCAGATCATCAGGTGCACCGACCAGTCCCTGTCGTAGACGGTCGATCGTCGCGGACACCTGTCCTTTGATCAGCTCTACGGTGGTAGGTACAGACTTGGCGGCGGCGAGGGCATTCTCCAGATCGCGGATGCGGGCAGAGCGTGCCGCGTGCTGTGCCGCCAACTCACCGCCGGTATCGTCGAGCGCGGCCATGTGTTTCACCAGCCGCTTCTGCTCCTGACGAAGTCGATCTAGTTCCTGCTGCAGCTTCGCCACCGGCACCGCTTCCTGCCCCTGTTCCTGCTGCGCGAGTTCGGCGACACGAGCGGTGATCTGTTCGATCACCTCCGCGGTGAGCACCTGGTCCAGAAGATGCCGAACGATCGCACCCTCGACGATGTCTCTGGGCTGCCGGATGGTGACCGTGCAGACCGATCGCCCCCCCACGAGCAGCCGCTTCTCGTTCGTGCGCAGCACGCCGGTCGAGTCCCCCAGCTGCATCATCATTGCCGCATCATCGCGAAGCGGACATCCGTGGACACCGCACCCTTCAGCGCGGCGGCAATCAGCCGATCTTTGAGCATTGATGCCGGACCTCTTCCTGCGGCGGCGCGCGCAACGGTGTCACCCCCGAACTGATTCGAGCCGAGATCGACGACCGGGTCGCATACCAGGAGAGCCTGTAAGAGCACACCCTCGAAGGGGCTGGGTCTGGGCGCTGCTGCTGGCAGCGGCGCTGGGCGTAGCCTGTGGCGACGAGACGGGGAGGCCGGACGGCGGGGTGACGATGCCGCTGCCGCCGGCAGAGATCTCGGTCGAGGCGCCCTCCACCCTGGTCACCTCCGAGGCCGGCACCACCGCCACGTTCCGTGTGTTCCTCAACCGGGCCCCGACCGCTACCGTCCATCTGCCCGTGTCGAGCAGCGATGAGACGGAGGGCAAGGTCAGCTCATCCGAGCTGGTGTTCCAGCCGGGCAGCTGGCGCGAGCCGCAGACGATCACCGTGCTGGGCCTGGACGACGACGCGACGGACGGCAGCCAGCCCTACCGGGTCGTGCTCGGCGCTGCGAGCAGCGACGATGGGCAGTACCAGGGCATCGACCCCGCCGATCTGTCCGCGGTCAACGACGACGACTACGACTTCCAGCCGGTGGCGCCGACGGTGGTGAACGGCAGCACGCCCTGCCACCTGTTTGGCGGGAGCAGCCAGTTTCTGGCGCTCGACAACGCGGGGGTGCTGTACGCGAGCATGTCGTGTCCGACGCCGGGCAAACGGCGCTGCGGGCCGTTTCAGTGACGCGCCTTCGATCAGTCCAGCATGTGATCGATCAGGGCCGCTCCCCGCCGCTCGAGCCAGGTCTCGAACGTCATGAGCCCAGGATGTAGCGCGCGCAGCGAAGGGATGTCTGCTTGCCAGCCGCCGTACCGGACGAGGCGCTCGGACGTCCCTGGGCCTGTGCCGACTCTTCCGGTCCATTTCAGAAGATCAGGGCGGCCGGTGGCGCGACTGATCGCGGCGACGATCTGGTCGACGGTCAATTCATCGCCCGCGAGCTCGAGCGCCTTGCCCAGGTAGCGTGCGGGATCGTCCAGGGCGAGCGCGGTGAACGCCGCCAGATCGTCTACGGCTATGTGCTGAACGACAGCGTTCGACGGGAGGCTTCGCACCAGGGAGAAATCGCCGGTCAATCCGTAGGTGGCGTCCGCATGCATGTCCATGAAGAGAGTGGGACGGAGGATCGTGAAGGGCACGCCAAGGCCCCGGATGCGCTCCTCGATCTGCCCCTTGATCTCCCAGTGCGGGATGCCCGTCCTCTGGTTGGCACCGGCGACAGACGAATACACCAGGTGTTGAACGCCGCCTGCGTGCGCAGCGTCAGCAACGTTCAAGCCGCGCTGCAACTCGTGCTCCGCGAAGGTTGGCGGGATGAGCGCCGGCTGAACGCTGAAGACGCCATAGGCGCCGCGCATGGCCGAGCGAAGCGAAACGCGATCGTCCATGTCCCCCACGACCAGCGCCGCGCCCATGTTGGCCAGCCGCTGCGCGCGCGGGCTATTTGAATCGCGCACCAAGGCGCGGACCGCGTAGCCCTCGGCCAGCAGGTGCCGCGCCGTCGCGCCGCCCTGCTGACCGGTGGCTCCCGTGACGAGGATCGTCCTGCCCGCGAGGTTGGTCTTCATGGATTCAGCGATTGGCAGGAGAGAGCGAGCGGCGCGCGGGCGCGGCTCCGTATTCTCCAAGCGCGTAGCTCTGCTTGCCTTCGGCGAGGAGGCGCGCGCCGATCCGGCGAATCTCCTCCTCTCCTTGGTGCAACGCCCTCGCGCTCGTGTGCACCGAGTAGCTGCCGAGAGCGAGCTCGTGCCGATGCGGAGGCGCCGAGCCGAGCACGAACGCCGTGTCTCCGTCGGCGACGAAGTCGATCGACGCCTCCGACGGCTCGAAGATCGCGATCTCCCCGCTGAAAACGGGCGTCGGGCTTCGGAGCACGCCCTCGTGCACCGCGACCCAGGTCACCTCGTGGCCCTGGGGCGGCTTATAGGACCAGCGCTCGCCGTCCTTCAGACTAACGACGAGGTAGTTCATGGGAGGCGCGTCGATCGGGCTCTTCATCTGGCCGTGCGAGCCTAGGATGACGCGAACAGGGCCGTCGACTGGCGACTCCTCGGGCATCACGTAGTGGCTCGCGTTGGGCGCGCTCTCAAGCTCGGGCGGCAGCGCGACCCACAGCTGGAATCCCCGGACGCCTTCCGGCTGGGGTGCGCCGGTGTGCCAGACGCCGTTGCCGGCGCGCATCCACTCGATGCTTCCGGCCGACAGCACGCCGGCCTTCCCCGTCGTCTCCGCATACTGGACCGCGCCCTCCAGGACGACCGTGACCGTGGCGATGCCGGAATGCGGGTGCCAGCCGTGCTCCATCGACATGCGCGGCCCCTGTCCGTCGAAGTTGAAGTGATCGAGGAACACGAACGGCTTGATTAGCTGACCGAGATCGGAGGGGCTCATGAGGCGCGCGATCGGTCCGCCGGAGTGCCCTCGCGTGCGATAGATGATCTTGCGCCCGGTCTTTTCGGTCTTCTGAAGCTGATTGGTAAACATGATTTCGTTCTCCCTTGTCCGTCGTCGTTGGGAATGGGTTCAGGCCGCTTGTGCGGCCGCCACTTTGACGGCCTGCACTTCGAGGTCGATATCGACGCGATCGCCGACGAGGACGCCACCGGCTTCGAGCAGCTGATTCCAGCGCAGGCCGAAGTCCTTCCGGTCCAGCGTCGCCGTCGCGATGAATCCGATGCGTTCGTTGCCCCAAGGATCCTTCGCCCGGCCGCCGTACTCGACGTCGAGCGACACCTCGCGCGTGACGTCGCGGATCGTCAGGTCCCCGACCACGCGATAGCGATCCCTCGCGACACTTTCGATACGCGTGCTCTGGAATCGGAGCTCGGGAAACTTCTCGACGTCGAAGAAGTCCGGACCGCGAAGGTGAGCGTCGCGCTGGGGCGTGCCCGTATCGATGCTCGCGGCGTCAATGGTGACGTCGACAAATGACCGGGTGAGATCGCCATCGTCGAGATCGACCGTGCCGCTGTACTTCGCGAAGCGACCTCGTACCTTCGAGACCACCATGTGTCGGATCGAAAAGTTGATGCCCGAGTGAGCCGCGTCGATGTTCCAGTTGTTCGTCTTCGTCATGGGACGTCCTCCTTGCGACCCCATGAATACGACCGTCCTACCAGCAGGACTAGACGGCTTAGTTTGGATTCACTGTTCTATTCGTGGAACAATAGGCCATGGACCTCAATGAAATTCTGGTGTTCACGCGTGTCGTTCAGGCCGGCGGCTTCACGACCGCGGCACGGGTCCTGGGGATGCCGAAGTCGACTGTCAGCCGGAAAGTGTCAGAGCTGGAGGAGCGACTGAAGGCCCGGCTCCTCCAGCGCACGACCCGGAAGTTGAGCCTCACGGACGTCGGACGGACCTACTACGAGCATTCCGCCCGGATCGTGGCCGAGGTCGAAGACGCCGAGCGAGCCGTGAACCGCTTGAGCGATGCCCCGCGCGGCGTCTTGCGCGTCACCGCTCCCGTCAACGCTTCCTTCCTCGGCCCCATCGTGAGCGACTACCTCAAGCGCTACCCGGAGGTGCGGCTCGATCTTTTCTGTACGGCGCGCACAGTGGATCTCGTCGAGGAGCGTTTCGACCTCGGCATCCGCGCGGGTGCGCTCGCCGACTCGACGCTCGTCGCGAGGAGCCTCGGCGAGGCGAAATGGTTCCTCGCCGCAACACCCGCGTACCTCAGGAAGCGCGGACGGCCCCGGTCTCCCGAGGATCTGAAGAAGCACGACGCCCTACTCTTCGGCACGGGCATCGACGCTGCCAGCGTGCGCCTCGAAAGCGCCGACATGACCGTCCAGGTCGCGATGTCCGCGCGCTTGATGGTCGGCGACGTGGACGTCTTGCTCGCCGTGGCGCTAGCCGGCCAAGGGATCGCCGTCCTTCCCGCCTTCCGCTGCGTCGAGGAGCTACGCGCCGGCCGCCTCGAGCGCGTGCTCCCCGATTGGAACCTCCCCTCGACGCCAGTTCACGTCGTGTACCCGAGCACGCGCCACCTCTCTCCGAAGGTAAAGACCTTCGTCGATTACTTGCAGGAGCGCATGACGCCGCCGCCCTGGGAACTTGGACCGATGCCGTAATCGAAAAAGCACCTGCCCGCGCCGAGATCCGACCCCAACGGGTTGCCAACCCGGCCGGGTCCGGCGGAGCGCTTCCTCCCGGGGCGGTCCTCGATCGACGCGAGACGGCCCTCGTCTGCATACTGCCGCAGCACCCGCAGGCGCTGCTTGCGGTCTGCTGGCTCCGTCTGGTTCGGGAATAGTCCGATCACTTGTCGACAGGCGTCCGCCAGCGCACCGAGTCCGAGTGCCTCAAACGCCTGTGCCGAGTCACTGATCGCGTGCGGCCCGCTCGCGAAGTAGGTGAACCCACCATTGTCGATCACCGCCTTAGCTGGCGCCTCCGGCCGAAGACGCTCGGGCTGCTCCTGAGGCTGGCCGGCCACGAGGTGTCGCTGGCGCACGACGGCCCCGCTGCCGTGGCCGCGGCGGCCTCGGCGCCGCCGGACCTGGTGCTGCTGGAGATCGGGCTGCCGGGGATGGACGGCTACGCGGTCGCCGCGCGGCTGCGCGCCGCGGGCCACACAGACACGACGCTGGCGGCGCTCACCGGGTACGGCCGAGAGAATGACCTCCGGCGCTCCCGCGACGCCGGCTTCGACCACCACCTGGTCAAGCCCATCGGCTTCGGGCAACTGCAGAGCCTCCTCCTCGAGGTCCGCGGTCGCCGACCTCCGTCGGGCTCGCGGCCTCGTTGACTATCGTTCAGCAGGACGTATGTAGAGGATCCGCCGGCCTCCCGAAGGCCTGGAGGTCCACGAATGGCGCGATACCGGTTTGGATTGTTGGTTTTTCTACTGGGCTCGTGCCGGCTGGGCGGGCCCGCGGGTAACCCCGGCGCTCCCGACGGGGCAGCGGCGGTCGGTGCAACGACGCTGCCGGACACCAGGGCCACGGTGCCGGCCGCAGCCGCCCAGGCCGACGCCGGGGCGCCGGATGCGCGCATCGCCGAGCGCCCGGCCTGGCGCTGGGGTCCCGTGCGCAAGGACGGGTGCGTGGGGGCGCGGCGGCGGATCTCGGCGCCGCTGCGCAACCTGCCGGCCGGGGTGACCGCGGAGGTCGCCTGCGCGCATGCACCCCGCACCGTGAGGGGCGTGTTCTTCGAGCGGCCCGACGGCTGCGAGCGCGACGGCGGCGAGGTGCGCGGCCACTGGGACCTGCCCGACAGCACCTGCGCCGCCGAGCCGCCGGCGCCGCCCGTGCGCGGTGAGGACGGATCGTTGCGCTCGCCCGCGCCGCTTGAAGGTTACGCGGACCTGCACCTGCATCAGATGGCGCACCTGGGGTTCGGCGGATCGGTGGTGTGGGGCGGCGCTTTCGGGCCGCCGGCGGAGGTGCTGGCGCCGATCCCCGCGGCGTTCAAACCGGGGCACGATCGCGTGGAGGCCTTCTTCGACGGCAACATCGCCGGCGGCCTGGTCGGCCTGGCCAGCCACGACGAGAGCGGCTATCCGGGCTTCACCACCTGGCCGAGCCGCGAGATGGCCACCCACCAGCAGGCGCACGAGGACTGGCTGTTCCGTGCCTACCAGGGCGGGCTGCGCCTGATGGTCATGCTGGCGGTCAACAGCGAGGACATGTTCGGGCGCGGGGAGAACGACCTGGGCCTGGTCAACGCCCTGTCGCGCGCGCAGCCGGTGCTGGCGCCCGGCCGCACCGGCAACGACATGGAGGCGCTGGAGTGGCAGGTGCGCGAGGCCTATCGCATGCAGGAGGCGATCGACGCGCGCAACGGCGGGCCGGGCCGCGGCTGGTACCGGATCGTGCGCGACCCCGAGGAGGCGGGCGCGGTGATCGCCGGCGGGCGCCTGGCGGTGGTGCTGGGCACCGAGTTGCAGCACCTGTTCAACTGCGACGCCGACCGGCCCGCCTGCACCGAGCAGACGGTGCGCGAGGGCCTCGATCGCCTGGAGGCGATGGGCGTCAGCTATCTCTTCCCGGTGCACCACAAGCTCAACCAGTTCGGCGGCTCGGCCCAGTTCAACGTGCTGACCAACGGGCCCACCGCCGACTGCTGGGAGACTGACGAGCCCTGTGCCGCCGACGGCCTGTCCCCGCTGGGCCGCTTCCTGGTCCAGGAGCTGACGACCCGGGGCCTGTTGATCGACACCGAGCATCTGTCCTGGCGCGCCTTCGACGACGCCCTGGCCATCGCCGAGGCGCGTTCCTACCCGATGCTGGCCGGGCACGTGGGCGCCTTCGATCTGTCGACCGGGCCGCAGACCGAGCAGATGCGCCGGACCGACCAGATCCAGCGCCTCCTGGCCACCGGCGGGATGTTCGGCATCATCCTGGGCGCGGGCGCCGACGAATACGTGCGCAGCGCCGCCAGCGCGCCGCCGGTGCCGATCTCCTGCGGCGGCGCGGACGCGTGGGCCAACAGCTACCTCTATCTGCGCGACCTCGCCGGCGGCGGCCTGACCGCGGCGGGCGCGGGCCGCATCACCTTCGGCTCGGACTGGAATGGCTTCGCCGGCTGGGCGGCGCCCCGCTTCGCCGCCACCGCCTGCCAGCCGCGCACCGCCGCCGGCGGGCAGCCGATCCCGAAACCCGCGCGCGTGCAATATCCCATCCCGCTGCCCACGGGGCTGGTGCCGGCGGCGGTGGGCGGCGCGGTCGGGGCGCTGCCCCGCTACGAGCAGTTCCGCACCTGGGACTACAACACCCTGGGCCTCATGCACGCCGGCCTGGTGCCCGACTTCGTCGAGGACCTGCGCACCCTGGGCCTGACCCTGGCCGACCTGGAACCGCTGTACCGGTCGGCGCGTGGTCTGGTCGATCTGTGGACCACGGCCCGGGAGCGCGAGGTGCCCGACGATCGTCACCACCTGCGCTGGGTGCCACGGCAGCCGTTCGATCTGTTCGACTTCGATCCGGTCCCCGCCGATCGTCTGGTCGAGGCGGCGCCCGGGGTTCCGCTGTGCCGATCGCGGGGCAGCCTGCGGCTTGGATTCGAGCGAGACGGCGCCTGCCATCTGGTGGAGACGGTGCCGCCCGCGTCGGACCCGGCCAGCCTGCCGCCCGTTCCCATCGCCGCCTATCACGCCGGCCGCTGCCTGGACCTCGATGGCGGCAGCAGCCGCGAGGGCGCGCGCGTGCAGCAGTGGACCTGCAACGGCGGCGACAACCAGGCCTGGAGCCTGCGCGCCCGCGCGGGCGCGTGGCAGCTGGTCAACGCCCGCACCGCCCAGTGCCTGGACGCCTCGGTCGACGCCGCGGGTCTGCTCGACCGCGGCCCCAGCCTCGGCCAGCGCCCCTGCAGCGACGACCCCGCCCAGCTGTGGCGGGCCGAGCGCGCCGGCAACACCTTTGCCCTGCGCGTGCCTTCCGGACAGTGCCTGGAGGTCGCCAGCCAGAGCCGGGCCGATGGCGCAGCCCTGCGCCTGGCCGACTGCACCGGCGCCGCGAACCAGCGCTGGCAGATCGAGTCCCTGCGCGCCGCCGACCACGAGCGCCTGTACCAGGCCGACCGCAACCGCATCACCTGGCTCGCCGCCGCCGATCCGGGCCACCCGCTGGCCGCCACCGTCGACGGCACCCGTGAGATCTGCCGCGCGGTCGAGGGACACTGGCCAGGGGTGGTCACCGGCGAGGCCTGCACCGGCCGCGCCTACGACGGCACCCCCGCCACCACCCGGGCTTTCGAACGCCTGTTCCAGTCCCGATGAGCCGTGGTCATCGACGAGCGCAAAGCGGCGACCCCCGCACGATTGAGCTCGCGGAAGGCGGGGAGCGCCAGGTCCTGCTCGCAGCGCTCGTGCCAGGCCGCGTTGCATCTCGGCGCGGACAGCCAGGTCGATGACCTTGGCTTTGGGTACGGAGGCGTTGAAGGCGAAGTGGCAGATCGTGCCACCGAATCTAGATGGTCAGCACGATCTTGCCGCGAGCGTGCCCGCGCTCGAGATCTGCGAAGGCTTCGCGAAAGTCGGCAAGCGGATACGTCTTGTGGACGATCGGCTTCAGCTTTCCGGCGTCGATCCAGGCAGCGATCTCGGCGAGCTGGGAGCCGTCGGGGCGCATGAACAGATACACGAAGCGAGCACCCGCCCGGGCGGCAGCGCGGCGCCGCTTGCTGGTCATTGCCCAGATCGCGGGTCGCGCAAACCACGGCAGCGACTCGCGCGCGAACGCTTCGTCGGGCAAGCCGCCGACGCCCACCACCACACCGCCGCGCTTCACCGCGCCCAGCGACTCGACCTCGGTCGTGCCGCGCGTGTCGAATACGGCGTCGAGGTCGCGCACGCCACCGGCGACGCTTCCTTTCGTGTAATCGATCACGTCGTCGGCACCGAGGCTCTTCACAAAGTCGAGGTTCTTGGTGCTCGTGGTCGTCACCACGTGCAGTCCCAAGATCTTCGCGATCTGGATTGCCAAGCTGCCCACGCCACCCGCCCCCGCATGGATCAGCACATGCTGGCCCGCTCGCAGCGCCGCTACCTCCCGCAGCGCCTGCAACGACGTCAGTGCCGCGAGCGGGACCGCCGCTGCTTCGACGAAGCTTGCCCGCTGCGGCTTGTTCGCGACGACGGTCTCGTCCGCGCAAACGCGCTCGGCGAGCCCTCCCATCCGCAGCTTCTCCAGCCGCGCGAAGACCTCGGCGCCGACGCGAAATTTCGTCGCTTCCCCGCCCGTTGCTGTCACCACGCCGGCCACGTCACAGCCGAGCGCAATCGGCGGCCTCAGCGGTAACGCCAGCTTCGTCTTGCCTTGACGAATCTTGTAGTCCAGAGGGTTCAGGCTTGCGGCTCGCACCTCGATCAGCACGTCGCGAGCACCGACCACCGGCTCGCCGCGTTCGACGACCTCGAGCACCTCGGGCCCTCCATACCGCCGCGCGACCACGCTCCGCATGGGGGCTACCCTCGCAGATGGGGTGACGGGTGTCGATCTCCAACCTCCGGCCGTCAGGCGACCGATTCCGCGCCAACGAGGCCGCCACGGCCAACCGCCTCGAGGATTGGTCGCCGGAGGCCCCTACGAAGCCTCGCTGCGCGAGAACCTGGCCCACCCCACCGTCGACACCTGAAGATCCCGAACAGCTGTTCGGACATCACCCGGCGGGTGGCGCAAACTATGGCGTCGCCCGCTTCGGCCAGACCGTGCGCTCTAGCCAGAAGTCCAACTGTCCGATGCCCCTGTACTTCGTGCCGTCGCGGTCCGTCTCCTCGATGCGGGTCGCCCGGATCACGTTCAGGTCGTAAATGGCCGCTCGGAAAGAGTTGGAGTCGCCTGAGAAGGTGCCGGCGGGAACCTGCACCTGGCCCACGTCCCTGGTCACCGCCGGGTCCAGGACGAAGAGACTGCGGCTGGAGCCCGACGACGGCGTGGTGACGTGCACCCAGGGATCGACTCCGGGTTCGGCGAAGGGCTGCCAGCTCACGAGCAATTCGCGGCTCGGTTCCGGGGGGTCGGGGATGAGCGCGACCGTGAAGAATGAAGGAAGCCGTAATGTGTACTCGAGGTGGCGGCCCTCGACTTCGATCTCCGCGCGTAGCTCCTGGTGATATCCCGGCAGGTCTGTCGAGGCGGCGAACGAATCGATGGCAACGAGGTTTCCGGGGGGACCCGCCCGCACGACCGCGGGAACAGGCGACTCGCGTCTGATCACGGAGACACTGATCCGGGTGGTAACGGAATCCGGCCGCACGCCATTAATCAGGGTCACTGATGCGCCGAATTGGACGCTGAGGCGATCTGCTTCCTCGGCGCCCACGCAGGCCGCCGATAGCGCGGCTGTCACGCAGCAGCACGATACAGTCGTAAAGCGCGACCACCATGGCGTGCGCGGCTTGACGTTTACCTCCGTGACCATCGGGACTGCACCATCATATCAATCGCGGCTTCCCGGCACGACTGGACCGGCTCGGCGCTGTGGAGCATGCCTCAGGCGACAACGCGAAGCTGTAAAACGCAAGAATCCACATGACTTCCGCCCTCCCCCCCCCCTTTCCCTAATTCCAGTAACCCGCTGGGGTCGCAGTTTTTTTTCCAGCGATTGCGCCAGTTTTCGCTGACTGGTAGCAAGACCCCGAAAGTTCCCGTCGAGGATCTGGCCTTCGCGGACGCTGACGTTCAGCTTCTGCACCTCCGCACGGAGCGCCGGCCAGGGGAACGTTTAGACGTTGATGATGTCCGCGCGCGGGCCGTGGGTGATCGTCTCGAGGAGATCGCGGCGGGGGCCGTCGACCTGGGCGAGCGTGATGAACGTACGGCGCAGGTCGTGACCGCAGCGCGGGCGGAGGTTCAGCTCGCCAGATCGAGAAGGAATGCGTGCTGGGAGTCCGGGCTCGGGCGCTCGGTCAAGTTGCGGGTCGGAACGATCACGTCCTCCGGCGTGGGCGCGCGACCGTAGGTGCGCTCCCAGCCAGCGAGCTTCCATTCGGCGAGCAGACGCGGCAGCGTTGGATGCACAGGGAGTCGCCTCGGAACCTGCGTCTTCGTGCGCTCGAGATCCAGGGCGCCGACGGGGTCGAGCGTCGAGTCGTAGTGGCGCCAGCACAGGCGCGCCGCTTCGCCGTGCCGGAGGCCCGCGACCCCCTTGAGCCCGTAGAGGAGGCGGCGGTCTTCCAGAATGCGAGCCTCGGAGATCAGGCGCTCGAGCTCCTCCCCCGTGAAGCTTGCGTTCGGGCGGAAGGACGGATCCTTGGGTGTCGGCGCCGCGTTCCTACTCGGTGGCCCTGGCCCGGCTGGACCTTCACCGTGGCGGCGCCAATGATGGCCGCGGGCGTGTGGCTCCACGCCTCCGAGCACCACGAGCACCTGCACGAGCACACCGAGGTCGAGCACGAACACCTCCACACCGATGACGACCACCACCACGACCACGCGCACGATCCGAGGCCGGCGGGCCCGCACTCGCATGTGCACCGGCACAGCCGCGTCGTGCACAGCCATCCCCACTCCGAGGACGCACACCACAGGCCATTCACACTGATCGGTTCCGGCTGGCTGGTAGACTGTCGGGATCATGAACGATGCCGACACGCTGGCCTCGAACAAGGCGGTGGTGCTGCGGTTCAACCGGGAGGTGTTCGGAGCAGGCGACGAGACCGCCTTCCGCGAGCTGGTGGCGCCCGACTTCGTCAACCGGACGGCGCCACCCGGAACGGCCGCGGGTCCAGAGGGGCTCCTCCACATGATCAACCACGTTCTGCGCGCGGCGTTCCCCGACCTACGCGTCGAGATCCACGACCAGATCGCCGAAGGGGAAAAGGTGACCACGCGCAAGACCCTGCGCGGGACTCACCGGGGACCGCTCATGGGCATCCCCGCCACCGGGCGCGAGGTGGCCATCGAGGTGATCGACATCGTGCGCGTCCGCGACGGACGCTACGTCGAGCACTGGGGGATCAACACTCTGTCAGTCGTGCTGGCGCAGCTTCGTACAGACGCTGGGGGAGCACGATGAGCGCGACGGGCTAGGACCTCATACTCGTCGAGATCCTCGACGTCACCGGCGACTTCGCCGAGGTGTCGGCCTTGGTGCCGCTGCTGCTCCGCCGCCTCGAGCGCGAAGGGGTGCCGGGGTTGCGCTCGATGCACTTCTACACGCGACCGGAGTCGAACGAGCTCGCGGCCGTCATCCGCTTCTCCGACCCCAGCCAGTCATCCCGCGCGAGTAGCCCACGGGCGCGGGGCACGCCTGGAGGTGAAACCGTGTCCCAAGAGGTAAGAATAGGGGGCATGCCAGAGTTCGTTCCCGGGATCGCGCTCGCCCGGCAGTTCTATCGAGAGGCGGTCCGGCCCATCCTGGATGAATCCTTCCCGGGACTGGCCCACGCGGCCGGCCTGATCGGTTTCGGGTCGGAGGTGCTGGGGTTCGACACGCCCCGGTCGGCCGATCACCACTGGGGGCCGCGGGTGTTGCTCTTCCTCGGCGAAGCGGACTGTGAGCGGCACGCCGGCCCCATAGGGGACGTCATGCGCCGGCGGCTGCCCGCGACCTGTCTCGGCTGGTCGACCAGCTTCTCGACCCCCGATGCCGCCGATCACGGGGTCCAGCGCCTGGAGCCGGGGCGCGAGGGGGACATCAACCACCGGGTGGAGGTCCACACCGTCCCGCTGTTTTTCCGGGGCTACCTCGGCCTCGACATCCGGGAGCCACTCACCGCCCGCGCCTGGCTGACCCTCCCCTCGCAGAAGCTGGCCACGGTCACCGGGGGCGAGATCTTTCACGACGCCGTCGGGCTGCAGGCGCTGCGACGCCAGCTGGCCTGGTACCCCCACGACCTCTGGCTGTATCAGATGGCAGCTGCCTGGACGCGCATCGGGCAGGAGGAACATCTGATGGGCCGGGCGGGCGAGGTGGGCGACGACCTCGGCTCGCGGTTGATCGCCGCCCGGCTGGTGCGAGATCTGATGCGGCTCTGTTTTCTCATCGAGCGCCAGTACGCCCCTTACCCGAAGTGGTTCGGCACCGCGTTCGGTCGCCTGAAGGCCGCCGCCACCCTGCAACCCCTGCTCGGCCGGGCGCTGGCCGCCGAGAGCTGGCCGGAACGCGATCGCGCGCTGGGCGAGGCCTACGCCGCCGTGGCCCGCCTGCACAACCACCTCCGCCTGACCGATCCGCTGCCCGCCGATCCGGTGCCCTTTTTCGGCCGGCCCTTCACCGTGATCTTCGGCGACCGCTTCGCAGACGCGCTCCGCGACCGCATCACCGATCCCGAGGTGCGCGCCCTGCCTCTCCCCATCGGTGGCGTCGACCAGTGGTCAGACTCGACCGATCTGGTGGAGGCGGCCGCCCTGCGACCGCAACTGGAGTCACTCTACGTTTCCGGGGAAGCGTCCCGAAGAGGCTAGCCGCCCAGTGCGGCCAGGTGTGCCGAGCATTCGGCGACGCCTTCCCGGATGTTGACGGCGAGGTAGAGGTCCCGGGCTTCTCACCGAGATGCCGGACGGTATGGGGCCAGTTGGAGCACGTCACCCTCGTCCCGGCACAGCGAGACCGCCTCTTCGTACAGGGGCCGGGCGGCCTCGCCGCGCCCCAGTCGCGCTCGATCTGGCCGAGCGCCTTCAACGCGATGATCAACTCCGATCGCACGCCAGCCCCACGACAGAGGGCCACGGCCTCGACGAGATCTCGGTGGGCATCGAGCAGGCGGTTCTGTCGTCGCGCCAGCGCGGCATTTCGAAGAGGTTCATCTCTACTTGGCCAGAAAGCGGACATCTCTACTTGGCCTGAAAGCGGACATCTCTACTCAGCCTTGACAGCTCTTGACGCGATCCGGAAATGAACCTTGTATCGACTGTCCTCACTGCCTCCGGAAATGAACCTGGTATCCACGGTCTCCTTGTACCCACTGTCCTCCTGAAGTCGATCTCGCCTTTGTGCACGAGGCGTTCGTGCACCCCGCACGCGCGTACTGATTCAGCGTCCCCCGGTTGAACGTCGCTCCCCCCATAGCCAAGATTGACCGTCGGAAGGTTGACCGAGGTGAAGGGGGAGGAAGATGAGTAAAAACAGAGGCTGGATTTGGGCGGGTCTGATCATCCTGGCAGGGACGAACGCCGTCGGCACCAGGGTCGCCTGGGGGAAGGAGGGGGTACGGGCCAGGATGCGCGCGGCCCGCGAGACGTTGACACGCGGCACGTTCGCGGTGCACGCCGGCGGCGCCTACCAGAACTTCACCCAGAAGGGAGCCCAGCAGCTCACCGACCCGGGTGGCAACTGGACCGTGCGGGCCAGCTGGGGCATGGACCAGCCGATCGGCGCCGAGGCGGCATATCTCGGGTCGGCCTTGCCGGTCGATACGCCGGCGATGACCAAAGGGAGCATCGTCGAGACGGGCATCGAAGCCCTGGTGCGCTTCGGTTTGCCCTTGAGCTTCCAGCAGCGCCGCTGGGTGCTCACGCCCTACGCCGCGGCGGGCGTCGGCTGGAGCGCCTACAACCTGGTGAACGCCCCGGACATCAACGCCGCCCGCATCCGCAACGATGACGCCGTCTTCAAGATGCCCTTCGGCTTCGGCCTTTCCGCGATCTACGACAGAGTCTCGGCCGACGCGCGCGTCATGTGGCGACCGGCGTTCGGTGACGACATGTTCCGGGAGGCCAACATCACCGACCAGGAGGCCGGCCAGAACACCTTTAGCATCGGCGGCAGCCTGGGCTACCACTTCTGAGCGGGCCGCTCCACGCGCCGGCCAAGACAGCTGCTCCCGTCCGTCCACCGTGCGTCCCCGCCGTTCGAACCGGAAGTACCCGCGCCTCCCGGCCCGGGACGGCTGGCGGGGGCGACAATTTTCGGACTCGTCTCCGAAAGCTTGCCCGTAACGCCTACTCCCGAACATCTCGTCGAGCGGATAAAGCCTTCGTTTGTCGTTCCGTTTCAAGGCTGATCCGGTCCACACAGCAATCATTGCGGCGAAGTGACCCGCACGCTGAGGTTGGAAGCGCGGCTGTGCGTGAAGTGGGTAGGCCCAGCCTGCTGACCTGAAGTTGCCGGCCGGAAGCGGCGTACTGACGCTCGGCGTGCATGTGTACCAGGCGCACCGGACTAAGTCGTCTCGCACGCTGCGCCTGTTCCCGTCCGCCCTCGGCTGCACAGGTCGTGGATGTCTCGGATGATCTCGATCGCGCGGTGGAGATCTCCGTTCCGGACGGCATTCATGCCCATCAACGCCATCCTTGCTACCTTGCTACCGTCCGCCTCGGCGAGCCTCGGCGTGACCGCCTCCGCCTTCTCCCCCTCCGTCGGAGACGGCCGATCCTCACCTGGTTTCGCAGGGTTTCGTGGCCTTTCGAATCCCGCTGGGGTCGCAAGATAGCTTGCCAACCACGTGAGATCCCCGCGCATTCGGGAACGCGGGGTCGAAACCCCTCGGTTGGCGCCGGCGCAACCTCGGGCAGCGTGAGCGAGTTCGAGAGGCTGGCAGATCCGGTGTTCGAGCCGACCCGCCCCCGGGGGCGTGAGCGCGGTGGGGCGGCGCCGTCGCTCCCTGGCTAGGCTGCGAGATAGCGCTGCAGCAGATGAACGATCTCCTGCCGGAAGCTTTCGCTCTGGAGCAGGGTGGGTCGGTGGGCAGCGGCCGCGACCAGCACGCCGCGCAGGGTGTGAACCACGAGGAAAGCGGCCGCGCCTCCGCCGGGGCGAACCGGGCCGCCGCTGCGACGGAGGTACCTCTCCGTCGCGCGCACGACCGCCGCCTCCGCGTCGCGAAGAAAGCGCCCCATCTCCAGGGGTCCGATCTGTTCCATGAGCGCCGTATCCAGGGCCGCGCTCTCGGCATAGCGATCGGCGGTGTTGGTC
>JBKPRZ010000372.1:0-6148 GCA_046734815.1 Myxococcota bacterium
TGTGTACGTAGGGCGCTTTCGCCGCGGTACATCCCACGGTCTCGACGGGCGCCCGGCCGAAATGACATCGGGCCCGCCTCAGTCTCCGCTGGCATTGCTCGATCGCGCGCTGCCGCGTGCGTTGACTTGCCGGCCCGCGGACCGCACCTCGAAGGTAGTGGCCTGAGGAGGACGAAATGGGCACCAGAGATCCGCGCGACCCGAAACGCCGGGACGAGCCGCCCCCCCACCATGCTTCGGACCCCGACAGGCGGCGTGATCACGAGGACACAACCACCGCCCCCGGTGAGGAGCGGCGGCCCGTGCATCCGACCCGCGAGCCCGAGCCCGACACCGGAGACGAAGACGTCGAGTGAAGGCGGCCCCGCTTCCCCGGACGGTCCTGCTGCTGCTGCTGGGCGGCCTTCCGTCGAGTGCTTTCGCTGACGAGGCGGGCGACGGCGCGCGCCCGCTGGAGGGGGCGGTGGTCCCGGTGTTCGGCGGCGACACCGACATCGGCATCGGCGCCGGTCTGATCGGCAGCGTGGCCCGGCCCCAGCCGGGCCCGGACACGTTCCGCTGGAAGATCGAGGGCGCGGCCTTCGGCACCGTGAAGGTCGACGAGGGCTCGGCCTGGATGCCGTTCCAGGACGCCTACGTCCAGCTGACCCGCACCGGCCTGCTGGGCGGCCGCCTGCGGGTCGAGCTGCGGCCGTCGTACACCCGCGAGAGCAATTTACGTTATTACGGCCTGGGCAACGCCGCGCCCGCGCCCCACGACGACCTCCCGGCGCGCGACTTTTATCTCCGCGTCCATCCGACCGGGCGCCTGCGTGCGCGCCTGCAGCTCGCCGGTCCCTGGCACCTGCTGATCGGCAGCAGCTACGTCGACAACCAGGTGGACATGGACCCCGCCTCGCGGCTGGCCGCCGACCTGGCCAAACCGCCGCCCGGCACGGGCAGCCTCTTGCACCTGACCCCGCGCCACGGCGTGAACCTGTACGAGACCGCGCTGGTGTTCGACACCCGCGACGACGAGGTCTCACCCACCCGCGGCCAGCACCACCAGATCGGCGCGCGGGTGAGCCCCTGGCAGACCGCCTTCCTGCCCTTCCGATACATGGGGCTCAGCGCCAACCTGCGGGTGTACCTGCCGCTGTTGCCCGACCGTCTGACCCTGGCCGCGCGCATGGTCGGCGACATCCTGCTCGGCACCGTGCCGGTCTACGAGCTGGCCCGTTTCGAGGAGACCTCCGCGCTGGGCGGGGCCAAGTTCGTGCGCGGCATCCCCAGCAACCGCTACTACGGCAAGCGCAAGACCATGGGCAACCTCGAGCTGCGCAGCCGCCTGTTCCGCTTCCGCCCCGGCACCACCCAGTACACCATCGGCCTGACCGGCTTTCTCGATGGGGGGCGCGTCTGGGCCGACACGACGTCCGCGCCCGAGCTCGACGGCACCGGACGCGGACTCAAATACGGCGTGGGCGGCGGCCTGCGCTTCCAGAAAGGCGAGACCTTCGTCCTGCGCGGCGACGTGGCCTGGTCCCCCGACGCCCGCCCCGTGGGGATGTATCTGCTGGCGGGCCACCTGTTCTAGCCGACCCGGGACTCACTCCGCCCGCAGGGCGATGGTGGGCGGCAGCGAGCTCGCGCGGTACGCCGGCAGCAGGCTGGCCACCACCGCCACGGTCACCAGGCCCAGCAGCGACACCGACAGCGCCAGCGGATCCGCAGGCGACACGCCGTACAGCGAGGCGCGCAGCAGCCGCGACCCGGCCAGCGCCAGCGGCAGGCCGGCGGCGGCGCCCGCCGCGCAGATCGCCAGCCCCTCGCGCAGCACCAGCCAGAGGATGGTTTCCCGCCGCGCGCCCAGCGCCACCCGCACGCCGATCTCCGCCGTCCGCCGGCTGACCGCATAGGCCAGCGTGCCGTACAGCCCGGTGGCCACCAGCAGCACCGCCAGCAGCCCGAAGAACGCCCCCAGCCGCGCGAACAGGCGGTCGTCCAGCAAGGTGCGGGCGAACTCCTGGCTCTGCGTGCGCGGCTCCTCCAGCGGCAGGTCCGGCGCCAGCTGCCGCATGGTCTTCTCCACCACCGGCAACATCCGTTCCGGAGGGCCGTCGGTGCGCATCTCCACGTGCAGGGCCGAGACGCCGTCCAGCTGCTGGTAGGGAAAGTACGCCATCGGGCGGACGTTCTCTCGCACGCCGGTGTACTTGCTGTCGCCCGCCACACCGACGATGCGGAAGTGCCGCGCGCCCACCGCCCCCAGCGTGAACGAACGCCCCAGCGGCTCCTGGCCGGGCAGGTACTTCTTGACGAACGTGTCGTTCACGATGGCCACCGGGTCGGTCTCGTTGTGGTCGCGCTCGTCCAGGTCGCGACCGCGCAGCAGCGGGATGCCCAGGGTTCGCAGGTAGTCCGGTCCCACGGCGTTCCAGCGCAGATCGCCGGTGTTGTTGCCCAGCGTGCTGCTGCCCTCGATGCGTATCTGGGTGTTGTTGCTCCAGCCCGAACCGATCCGGTTCTGGGTGAACGTCACCGA
Organism: Myxococcota bacterium; assembly: GCA_046734815.1. GTDB lineage: Bacteria > Myxococcota_A > Polyangia > Fen-1088 > Fen-1088 > CAVYGB01. The sequence goes on from JBKPRZ010000372.1 coordinate 2,525, forward strand.
CTGCACCCCCGGCAGCACGCGCAGCCGCTGCAGCAGGTCCTGGTAAAACCGCACCGTCTCCGCCTGGGTGGGCGCCTGGCGCTGGGGGCTGATGCCGAACACCAGCAGCCCGCTGGCCCGCATCCCCAGCGGCGTCTGCTCGAGGTTGCGCAGGGTGCGGACCAGCAGACCGGCGCCCACCAGCAGCACCAGGCACAGCGCCACCTGCAGCGCCACCACGATCCGCCGACCCCAGGCCCGCCCCGGCAGACCGAGGGCGGCGCCGGCGCGCAGGCCCGCCAGCATCGGCGCGCGGGTGAGGCTGCGCAGCGGCGCCAGCCCGAACAGCAAGGTGACCGCCGCCGACACGGCCAGGGTGAACAGCAGGACGCCGCGGTCGGGCGCCAGATCGACCTCCAGCTCGGCCCAGCGGCGCAGGGCCCGGGTGGCGAGCAGCGCGAACGCCCCGCCCAGTGCCGCGGCGGTCCCCACCAGCAGCAGGCTCTCGGCCAGCATCTGACGGAACAGGTGCCCGGGGCCACCGCCCAGCGCCACCCGCATGGCGAACTCGCGCTGGCGGCCGCTGTTGCGGGCGATCAGCAGCAGGGCCGCGTTGCCGCAGGCGATCACCAGCACCAGCCCCACCATCCCCAGCAGCAGCCGCAGCGGCCGGTCGTAGCTGTCGCGCAGGTCGGCGATGCCCCGGGTGGTGGCGAAGGACAGCACCGGCAGCTCCGCGCTGGAGGTCGGCCGCGGCAGCCGGGCGTAGGCCGCGTTCAGGTAAGCCGGCTGCACGCGGACCAGCGCCTCCTTCTCGCTGATCCCGGGCGCCAGCCGGGCCATCAGCAGCGCGCACCACCAGTCGGGCGAGTGCGTGAAGCTCTTTCCCTGCCGCATCCCCCAGGCGTTCAGGTCCAGCCCCTCCTGCACCGGGATCCACAGATCGGCCTCCAGGAAACGTTCCGCCGCCACCACGCCGACGATGGTGAACGGCGTCCCCTTGATCTCCAGCCGCTGGCCCACCACCGCGCAGTCGCCCCCGAACCGGCGCGACCAGTAGGCGTGGCTCAGCACCACCACCGGCGCCCGGCGCGCTTCATCGTCGGGCACGATCAGGCGGCCGCAGCTGGCCCCCACCCCCAGCCCGGTGAAGAAGTTGCCGCTGACCATGTGCGCGCTCGCCTCTTCCGGCGAGGCCCCGTACCGGATGGCCGTCTTCTTCAGGGCCAGCGGCACGAACATCATCACGTCCGAGAACACCTCGCGCTGCTGGCGCAGCTGGGAGAAGACCTCGTACGAGAAGCTGCTGCCGTAGTTGCCCGTGTTGCTGGTGTTGTCGGGCTGCTGCGACGTGCGCAGGTAGACCAGCCGATCCGGCTCGGGCACCGGCAGCTGGCGCAGCACGATGGCGTTCATCACGCTGAACATCGCCACGTTGGGGCCGATGCCCAGCGCCAGGGTCAGCACCACCACCGTCGCGTACAGCGGGTTGGCCCGCAGCAGCCGCACCCCGTGGCGCAGGTCGCGCACCAGCCCGTCCAGCCAGCCCCAGCCCCACACCGCCTCGCTGCTCTCGCGGACGTTGGTCCGGTTGCCGAACTGCAGGCGCGCCGCCCGCGCCGCTTCCGCCGGCGACATCCCCTGCTCGCGCAGCTGCTGCTCGCGCAGCTCGAGGTGCAGGCGCGTCTCCTCGTCCAGCTCGGCCAGATGGCGCGAGCGCCCCATCAGGAACTGCAGCCTCCTCCACAGTGAACCGGGCATCGTCGTCCTCCTGGTGCTACTGGGCCGGCGCCAGCACGCGCGCGATCGCCAGCGACACACGCTGGTACCGGTCCAGCTCCTGGCTCAGCTGCGTCCGCCCCGCGCGGGTCAGCCGGTAATACCGGGCCCGGCGGTTGTCAGCGGTGCGGTCCCACTCGCCCGCCAGCCACCCCTTCAGCAACATCCGCTGGAGCGCGGGGTACAGCGACCCCTCCTCGACCCGCAGCACGTCCGCGGAGGTCTGCAGGATCCGCTCGGCGATCTCGAAGCCATGAAGCCGCCCGCCCCGCGCCAGCGTCTTGAGGATCAACATGTCCAGGGTCCCGGGCGGGATCTCCAGTCTCTGACCGACCGTCACATAGATAGTCTATGCCAGCACGTCCCCGCTTGTGAACCCCCACGAACGCGTGGTCCGCGATCACGGCGGCCCCGGTCACAGCCGGGGGCCGCCTCGATCGCGCGGCAGGCGGTCGCCCTCAATCGCGCGGCAGGCGGTCCAGCGGCAACGTCGGCTCGGGCTTCTCCCGCCCGCTGCGCAGGGAGTTGAGGTTGCCCGTGCGCCGCGCCCGCAGGCGGGCCATCGTGTCGGCCGCGTCGCCCGCCGCCTTGGGACGTGCCCACAGGTACCCCCGGGCCTCGGGAGGTGCCACCCCCCGAAACGGATTGGCGCCGTACAGCTGTCGCAGAAGAGCCCCCGCGGCGGGCGCGGCGGTCGGCACGCGTAGATCGATCCGACACAGCTTCGTCCGGCACTCCACGGTCACCCGCGCGTCCCGGTCCAGGGCGCGCACGTCGCGCTCGATCATCGGCGTGAGCTCGCTCTCCACCGCCGCCGCCCAGGCCTCGTCGCGCGGGTCCAGGTGGAACCTCTGGCTGCTCGAGAGCCCCATGATCACCTTCTGGCGTTCGCCGTCCGGCCCCACCACCCAGCCGTGGTTTGGCTCGCCCAGCGGGGGCGGCCGGATGCCGGCCTTCCGCAAGGCCGCATCCACCAGTTGCACCAGGGCTACGCGGCTCTCGGCCGCCCGCCCGTTGACCACGAACAGAGGCCGCCCCATCGCCCCGGCCTGCTTCAGCAGCTCGAAGTCCTCGGCCACCCGGGCCCGGTACCGTTGCCCGTCCAGCGCCGCGCGGAAATCGTCCAGGTCCAGGCCGATCTCCGCTGCGTAACGCTCGAGGGTGGCGCGGGTGCGATCGGCATCCTCCGAGAAGAGCTTCTCATGCATCGGCCAGAACTTGCCCTGCGCGTGCGCGGCCCAGGCCGCCTCCGCCACCAGCAGGCCGTGGCCCGGGCCGGTCATCGCCACCGGCACCGGTCGCGCCACCAGGCGCACGTACGCGCGGTAATCGGCGCGCAGCCCATCGACCAGCGGTTTGCCGAGCCCGCAGCCCTCGCAGTCGTAGTCGTTGAAGTACAGCACCTCCACCGGCGCGCGCGACGGCCCGAAGCTGGGCGCGTCGCCGGTGGGGAAGGGCACCCGCACCCGCTCGCCCAGCAGCTCGTCGGGCAGGTCCAGCCGCGCCGGCGGCCAGTCCTTGATGGGCACGTCCGAGCGCCCGGGGTTGTCGTCGACTGTCACCGGCGCCCGGGGCGGGGGCGCCCCGGCGGGCCGGACCAGCGCCGCATCGACCGCCTCCTTGAACGCCTCGAACGGCAGCGCGCCGGGCATCGGCTGGCCGTTGACGTAGAACATCGGCGTCCCGTCGATCCCCGCCTCCTTCGCCAGGCGCATCTCCTGCTCCAGCGCCGGCAGGAAGCGCCTGTCCTGCAGCGCCTCGCGGAAGCGAGGCAGGTCCAGCCCCAGCGCGGCCGCGTGTCGTTCGAGCGAGGCCGGGTCGAGCCCCCTCTGATCGGCGAACAGGCGGTCGTGCATCCGCCAGAAC
>JBKPRZ010000373.1:0-17060 GCA_046734815.1 Myxococcota bacterium
GTGGGGAACCGGTGGGTCAGCGGCGCCGCGTCCGCCCCCGGCAGCGGGCGGCCGAAACGCGCAGCCAGGCGGCCGGCCAGCGTGGTGGCGGCGCGCACCGAGACCTGCTGCCCGAGGATCGCGCGCACCGTGGTCTCGAACGGATCCAGGGCGCCCGGGACGCGCAGCCCCGGCCGGCGGCGGACACGTGGCCCCAGCTCCGGATCGCGCGCCAGCACCGCGGCGATCGCCTGCGGCTCGGCGTCCAGATCGAACAGCCGCCGCAGCGCCGCCGCCAGCTTCATCAGCCCGCCCAGCAGCGACAGCGACGCCTCGGCCCACAGGGCAGGCCGCCGCGCGTCCGCGCGCACCGTGACCGTGCCCAGCTGGCCGTCGATCTCGACCACCCGCCGGTAGCTGTGCTCCGACACCTGCTCGACCCCCGGGATGGCGCGGTCGCGCAGGAACCCGAGCAGCGCCAGCCAGTCCAGCGGCGGCCGGTAATCCAGCCGCAGCGACAGGGTCTGCGGCGCCCGGCCGGGGGCCGGGGACTCGTCGGTCGCGTGCGCGCGGCGGAGCTGTGAGGGCGACCGTTCGAAGCGCGCGCGGAACAGGGCGTTGAAGCGGCGGACGCTCTGGAAGCCGCTGGCGAACGCGATCTCGGCCAGCCCCAGAGGGGTGTCCTGCAGCAGCCGCTTGGCCAGGGCCAGCCGCCGCGACTGTGCCAGCTCGATCGGCGTCACACCGATCTGCAGGGCCATCGCCCGGCGCAGGTGGCGACCGGTGACGCCGAGCTCGCTGGCCAGGTGATCGACGTCGTTCTCGTTCAGGAAACCCTGATCGATCCGGTCGACCGCACGCGCGACAAGGCGGGGCAACGCGTCCTGGTGCGCGCGGCCGGGCGCCAGCTCGGGTCGGCAGCGGAAGCAGGCACGGTAGCCCGCCTTCTCGGCCTCCGCTGGCGAGGCGAAGAAGGCGCAGCGGTCTCGCCCGGGCGTGCGCGCGCTGCAGATCGGCCGGCAATAGATGCCGGTGGTGCTGACGCCGACGTAGAAGATCCCGTCGAACCGCGCGTCCCGCGCGGTGAGCGCCTCGTAGAAACCGTCCGCGTCCCCCATGGCCAGGTCGTTGTACACCCCCCCGGGGGGTAGATCTGGCCGTTTTCGGACCTGGCGGCAAATTCGCCGCCCCCGGTCCCCGGGGCGCGGGCTCAGGTCGTGGGGCCGTCGTCCGGCGGCGAGAACAGGTCGATCGGGGGCAGGTCGGTGGCCGGCGGCGGCGCCGCTGCCGGCGGCGGCCCGAGATCGAGCCCGAGGCTGATCGAGTTGTCCTCCTCCGCCTTCTGCTGCCGCCGCATCGTCGCCGAGCTGGCGCCCGGCTGCACCGGCATCGCCGCCGAAGATCCGGCCGGCGCCTGCGCCCGCATCGTCGCCGACGATACGCCCGGCGCCTGCGCCCGCATCACCGCCGAGCTCGCGCCCGGCTGCACCGGCATCACCGACGATGATCCGCCCGCCTGCGCCCGCATCACCGCCGAGCTCGCCCCCGGCTGCACCGGCAACGTCGCCGAGCTGCGGGCGGCGATCACGTCCGGGTCGTTGTCCAGCGCCCGCGACACGTCGTCCACCTTGCGCTCCCAGTCCAGGTTCACGACGATGGTGTGGGCCTTGCGCTTGACCACCACGTGGGTCTTCTCGACCAGCATGCCGCCGGCCTCCACCCGCAGGATGTGCTGGCCCATGTCGACCTTCAGCACCGCCAGGCCCTCGTCGTTCGTCTTGACCGCCTTGTCGCGCGCATCGTCCAGCCAGACCAGCGCCCCGGACAGCGCGTTCTTCTTGTCCTGCACGGTGACGTGGAACTCGGCGCTGGTCACCGCCAACGAGAAGACGACCGCCTTGACCTCCTGCTGCTTGACCTCCACCCGCTGGGTGAACTGATCGCCCGACAGGATGTGCGTCAGCTTGCCGGTGCGGTAAGTGCCATACAGGTGGACGTAATAGCGCCCCGGCGGGATGCGTTCGAACGTCGTGCTGGTCTCGATCAACGAGGCCGACAGCTTGTCTTGCTTGGGCCCGGTCTTGTCCAGCTCGTCGGCGAACTGCTTCGCGTCGGTGACCTTCGGCGGCCGGGCCGACTGCGAGATCACCACACAGAACATGCGATCGCTGATGTCGGCCATCTGCAGCTTGACCACGATCTCACCGACCCGGCGGCGCTTGCGCACCACCCCGATCGGCACCGCGATCGCCAGACCCACCAGCCCGAACGGAAGCACGTTCACCGACAGCAGCGAGTGGCTCAGCCCCGGCACCTTGCCGCTCGTGCGGTAGGCGGTGGCGCTGGCCCCGTCGAACAGGATCAGCTCGACCTCCACCTGCAGCCCGTGCGTCGTCTCGCTGTGCACGATCACCAGATCGGCGCCCTGCTTCTCGGCCAGGTTGCCCAGCGCCACCTCGGTCAGGTTCGCCGGCGCGATCACCTCGCCCCCCGCCGGCGCGCCCACCAGGCCCATCTCGAACGGCTTGTCCCACATCGCCCGCAGCAGCCCCAGCTCCAGCCGCGGCCGCCGCACCCGGAACGGCAGGTACCAGGTCGCCTCCGTCTCCTGCTTCGCGATCACCACCGCCCGCGGTCCCGCCTGCTCCTGCAGCACCCCGAAGTTGCCCAGCAGCGCCCGCAGCTGCACCGCCAGCCCCTCGACGGCGGTGTCCGTCGGCTTGATGTCGATCCCGCCCAGGCGCAGCTTCTGGGCCGCCCCGTCACGCCGCTCCAGCTCCTGCCCCAGCGACTTCATCGCCGTCTCGCCCTTGGGGCCCAGAGCCTCCAGCTTGTCCTTGACCGCCGCCACCTCGCTCTTGTCCAGCTTGTCGACCTGGGCCAGCGGCAGCGCCTTGTCGACCTGCACCCCGCCTTCCAGCGCCCGCGTGGCCACCGACTGCGCCAGCGCCGGGTCCTTGGCCGCCACCCGCTCGGCCGCGCCCACCGCCGCGTTCTCCACCTCGGGCGGCAGCGCGTTCGGATTCGCCGCCGACATGAAGGCCAGGGTCTGGCGGTTGTCGCTGTCCGGATCTTTCATCGTCATGGCCAGGGCCTCGGCCTGCTGGTCCTCGGACAGGTGGCCCTTGTTCAGCGCCTGGCGGTCCGGCGAGTACCGGCGCTTGATCAGCAGCGCCACATTGGCCGCCTCCGCATACGGATCCTTCGCGGTCTTGATCTGCTCGAACTCGGTCAGCGCCCCTTCCATGTCGCCCTGGTTGGCCATGGCCCGCGCCTTGCCCGCCCGCGCCTGCACGTGTTTCGGGTCGGTCTTCAGGATCTCCTCGGCGGTCTGCCGGGCACTGGCGTTGTCGCCCGACAGCAGCGACATCTGCATGCGCGACGGCGCCGGCACGTTCGGGTTGGCCGCCAGGGTATCGACCACGTTCTTGACCGGGGCCAGCTTGATCGCGCGCGGATCGGCCACCTCCAGCTCGTGCGCCGCCGACCTGACATCGCCGCCGTTCATCGCCGCCTGCGCGCGCGCGTACGGCGCCATCGAGGCCAGCGGCACCGGGGGCCGCTCGACCGCGGTCAGCCCCAGCCGGGAGGCCAGCCGCTGGGCCAGCTGGGTGGCCAGCGCGTGCAGCTCGTTCGGCAACACGTCCACCGCCACCGTGCTCAGCCGGGTGCCCTCCGGCCCCAGCACCTGCCCGCGCACCTCCCAGCGGCCGCCATCCACCACCAGCACACCGGTGAAGGCGCGGTCGCAGTTCAGCCGCACCATCAACCCCTTGGCCTGGCCCGGCGCCAGGGTCAGCACCTCCTGCCGCCGGCCGGCGTTGGACACCTCCAGCGCCATGGCCAGCTCGCGGGTCGGCACCAGCACGCGCTGGCCGGGCTCGAGCATCGAGCGCACCAGCATGCTGACCGACACCGCCAGGTCCCGCTGCGCTGGGGCGGACTCCAGGTCCGCCATCACCGCGCCGACCGGCGCCGCCACCGCCGTGCGCGCTCCCGCGCTGAGACCCACGGCGACCAGAAAATAGAAAGAAAGGGGCGCTCGCACCCCACGGTCATCGTCAGGTGACGGGCCGCGCTTGAAGCGCGTTATTTCTCTGGCCGTTGCCGCATCAGGGCCTCCGCCCCCGCGATCAGCGGCGCGGGCGCCTCCAGCACCTGCGACACCTTGCGCATCAACGAATCGAAGGTCAGCGGCTTCTCCAGATAATCGACCCCGCGCACCGGATCGCCCGCCGGCAGCCCGCGCTCCCAGCTGTAGCCGGAGATGAACAGCACGCGCAGGCCGGGCCGGTCCTCGGCCAGCCGCCGGGCCAGCTCGATGCCGCCCAGGTTCGCCATCACCACGTCGGTCACCAGCAGGTGGATGGGGCCGGGGTGGGCGCGCGCGCGCTCGAGGGCCTCGGCCCCGTCGCTGGCGGTCAGCACCTGGTAGCCGCCCAGCCGCAGCAGCCGCCGGGTCACCGCCCGCACGTCGGGCTCGTCTTCGGCCAGCAGGATGGTCGCCTCCACCGTCGAGGGCCCGCCCACCTGCGGAGCCGCCGCCGGCTGCAGCAGCGCTTCGGGCGTCTGCGGCTCGGCCAGCGCGTCGATCGCGCGCGGCAGGTAGATCTCGAAGGTCGAGCCCTTGCCCGGCTCCGAGTCCACCGCCACCCGCCCGCCGCTCTGATCGACCACGCCGTACACCGTGGCCAGGCCCAGCCCCACCCCCTGGCCCACCTCCTTCGTGGTGAAGAACGGCTCGAAGGCACGCCGCTGGGTGGAGATGTCCATCCCCACCCCGGTGTCGCTCACCTGCAGCACCACGTACGAACCAGGTGCAAGCGACTGGTCGCCGTCCACCTCCACCAGCGCGGTCTCCAGGGTCAGCACCCCGCCGCCGGGCATGGCGTCGCGTGCGTTGGTGGCCAGGTTGATGATCACCTGCTCCAGCTGACCCGAGTCGGCCTTGACCAGCGCCGCCCCGGGCGCCAGCGAGACCTTCAGCTGGACGGTCTCACCGATCAGCCGCCCCAGCAGCCGCTGCATGTCGCCGACCAGGCGGTTCAGGTCCAGAACCCGCGGTGCCAGCTTCTGCCGGCGCGAGAAGGCCAGCAGCTGCCGCACCAGGTTCGCGCCCCGCTCGGCCGCCCCGCGCATCTCGTCGACCGCCTGCCGCGCCGACGGCGGCAGCTGCGACCCGCGCGACAGCATGCTGGCGTTGGCCAGCACGACCGTCAGCAGGTTGTTGAAGTCGTGGGCCACGCCCCCCGCCAGCCGGCCGATGCTCTCCAGCCGCTGGGCCTGGCGCAGGGTCTCGCCCTGACGAGCCAGCGCCTCGGTCCGCTCGGCCACGCGCCGCTCGAGCCCCTGGTTGGTCTCCTCCAGGCTCCGCTGCGTCTGCGCCAGCTGCGACAGCAGCGCCTCGTTCTCGAAGCGCAGCCGAAACGCCTCGCGCAGGCTGCGGTGGTTGATGCGCGCCACCAGCGACAGCCCCAGCCCGTACACCACCATGATCGCGCCCATGGCCACGTGCAGGCGATCGCCCATCGCGAACGTGCGCAGCGCCAGCGGCACCAGCGCCGGAGCGAGAAAGGCCCAGAACGCGGGCAGGTAGCTGGCCAGGGTCCCCGCGCCCGCCGCGCCCATGCCTCCCACGGTGAACGTGAAAAGGATCTGCGAGAGCACCCCCTCGCTGTCGAACAGCGTGGCCGCCGCCCCGCCCCACAGGACCCCCGACACCGCGCTGCCGACCGCGAACCGGACGCCCCAGCGGCCCGCCCGCTCGGGCGCCGGGCGGGCGCGGCGGTACCGGCGCAGAAGCTCCAGGCGCGCCATGGCCATCACCACCATCGCCCCCGGCCAGCCCAGCAGCAGCGCGGGCGGCGCCGACCCCCACAGGGCCGCGCTGATCACCGCCGCGTTGACCACGTTGGCAATCAGGACCGGCGCACTCTGATCGTAGAGCGTCCTTATCTGCTCGCCGCGAACCGCGCCGTCACCCATGGGGGCCGCTCGAACCAACGTTAAACCGCGCCCCCACGGTCGTCCAGGCTGGGGGGCCGTCGGCCGCCGCCTGACGCGCCTGTCAGACGGCGGCCCATGAATCAGGACGCCTGAGGCTCCCCTACGCTCGCCGGACCAGCTCGACCTCGATCTCGATCTCCACCCGGTCGGCCACCACCACCCCGCCGGTCTCGAGCGCCACGTTCCAGGTCAGGCCCCAGTCCTTGCGGTTGATCGTCGCGCGCGCCGTGGCGCCCCGCTTGACGTTGCCCCAGGGGTCCTTGATGGCGGGCGGCAGCGGGTCGACCAGCAGGGTGACGGGACGGGTCACCCCGCGGATGGTCAGCCCCCCGGCCACCTGCAGCAGACCGTCGTCCAGCACCCGCACGTCCGTGGAACGGAAGTCCACGCTCGGGTGGTGCTCGACGTCCAGGAAGTCGGCGCTGCGCAGGTGCTCGTCGCGCTTGGGCTCGCGGGTGTCGATTCCGCGGGCGTCGATCCGCACCTGCACCTGCGAGCGGGCGAGGTCCTGCTCGTCCAGGGTGACGGTGCCGCTGACCGGGCCCAGCTGACCGCGCACGTGCGACACCATCAGGTGCCGCACCTTGAACCCGGCCGAGGCGTGCCCGGGATCGATGTCCCACTGGCTGGCCGGGGTGGCGTCGACGGGCCGGGGCGACTGGCTGGTGGCTGTGGCTGAAGCGTTCATGACGGGTCTCCTTTTCCTTCGTCGCCGGCTTCGCTGCCGCCGACAGGGATGAAGATGAGGCACCGGACGCCATTGGTGAAATGGATTGTGTTTATGGTCATAATCACGCTTGTGAATATCGCCGCGCTCAACCTGAACCTGCTGGTCACCCTGGACGCCCTGCTGGCCGAGCGGCACGTCAGCCGGGCCGCCCGTCGGCTGGGGCTGTCGCAGCCTGCGGTCAGCAACGCCCTGGCCCAGCTGCGCAGCTGGCTGGGCGATCCGCTGCTGGTGCGGCGGGGGCCGCACATGGTGCCCACCGAACGCGCGCTGGCCCTGCAGGGCCCCGTGCGCACGGCGCTGGCCACCCTGGAATCGGCCCTGGAGACGCCCGGCTTCGATCCCGCCCGCGCGCAGCGGAGCTTCGTGGTCGCCACCACCGACTTCGTCGAGCTGGTGCTGCTGCCCCGGCTGATGGCCCGCCTGCAGGCGCAGGCGCCGGGGGTCAGCCTGCAGCTTGCCTCCTGGCCCTACCACCGGGTCCCGCCCGGCCTGGAGGCGGGCGAGCTGGATCTGATGATCGGCTTTTACCCGGACGTGCCGCCCGCCCATCACCAGCAGCTACTGTTTCCCGACCATTTCGTCTGCATCGTCCGCCGCGGACACCCGCGCGTGCGCCGCCGGCTGACCCTGAAGACGTACGCCTCGTTGCCGCACATCCTTGTCTCCTCGGCGGGCCAGGGCCCCGGCGTGGTGGATCAGGCGCTGGCCAGGGTGGGCCTGTCGCGGACGGTGGCCCTGCGCATGTCGCACTTCCTGATGGTGCCCAGCCTGGTGGCGGCCACCGACTGCGTCGCCGCCGTCAGCCAGCGGGTGGCCAAGGCGTTCGCCGGGCCGCTGGGCCTGCAGGTCTTCCCGCCGCCTCTGCCGCTTCCCCGCGGCACCGTGGGCCAGGTCTGGCACCAGCGCACGCACGCCTCGCCGGCCCACGCCTGGCTGCGCGCCCTGGTGGCCGAGGCCGCCCGCGAGGTCTGACCGTCACTTCAGACGGCGAAGTTCTCGTAGGTCGACTGCCACTGCGCCATCTTGGCGTAGGGGCGAGCCGACCAGCAGGCCACCACGCAGTTCAGGTGCTCGGCGCCGGGGCGCGGGCGGTTCTCCAGCTCGGCGAAGCGCTCGCGGGTGATCCGCTCGTCCAGGAAGATGGGCTGCTTCTCGTCTTTCCAGCGCTGCTTGACCATCTCCAGCGCCTCCTCGACCGAGGCGGCCTCGATCTGCAGCGCCTGCTGTGGCCAGATGGCCAGCGGCTGCATCAGCCGGCCCTTCTCGTCCAGCAGATCGCGCGGCGGGCTCTCGGTCATGCCGTTGACCTGGCCGGGCGAATATTCGAACGCGAGCTTGACCTCGAACTTGGGCATTCCGGATCGACCCCCTGACTGTGTCCGCGATGCTAGGACATTCCGCGTCCCGAGGCGAGCCGGCGGTGCTTTGCGCTGTGCCTCATCCGCCCTGCCCGCCGCCGGGGCTGTGCCGCTCGGCGACGGTGAGGCCGGTGGTGCGCGAGTGGGCGAAGGCGGGCCGGTGCGGCGCCGCCTCGGTGGACAGCTGCGCGCGCAGCAGGTCGAAGGCGGTCTTGGGGTCGTCGGCGAACTGGAACAGGCGCAGGTCCTCGGCGCTGATCAACCCGTGGCGCACCAGCGCCGGAAAGTCGATCACCTCCTGCCAGAACGCCGCCCCGTAAAGCACGATCGGGATCTCGCGATCGAGCTTGCGGGTCTGGCTGAGGGTCAACATCTCGAACAGCTCGTCCATCGTGCCGAATCCGCCCGGGAACACCACCAGCGCACGGGCCAGGTGCGAGAACCACAGCTTGCGCATGAAGAAGTAGTGGAACTCGAACGACAGCTCGGGCGTGATGTACGGATTGGGTCGCTGCTCGTGGGGCAGGCCGATGTTCAGCCCCACCGAGCGCCCGCCCCCCTCGACCGCCCCGCGGTTGGCCGCCTCCATGATGCCGGGCCCGCCGCCCGTGCAGACCACGAACTGGCAGCAGTCCGGAGACAGGGTCTTCGACCATTCGGTGATCAGGCGGGCCAGCGCGCGCGCCTCCTGGTAATAGCGGCCCAGGGGTCCTTGCTCGGTGATGCGGGCCGAGCCGAAGAACACGATCGTGTCCTGGATGCTCTCGCGGCTGAACCGCCGCAGGGGCTCGAGGTACTCGGCGAGGATGCGCAGCGGCCGGCCGTCGTGGCTGTCCAGGAACTCGGGGTCGTGGTAGGCGAGCCGCGCGCGTGAATCGCGGGCGTCGTCGTCGGACGAACCGGAGGGCGGCATGCGTCCTCTTAGCACGCGGGCCCGCTACCCGGTCGCGGCAAAGGTCCGGCTGTCCATGCGGTCGATGTACAACGTGCCCTGCAGGTGATCGATCTCGTGCTGCAGGATGCGGGCGTACCAGCCGTCGGCGTCGATGGTGATCGGCTGGCCGCGGTGGTCCAGCGCCTCGACCCTGACGGCCAGCGCCCGGGCCACCCGGGCCAGGTAGCCCGGCACGCTGAGGCAGCCCTCGGCGAACAGCGCCGGCCCGCGATCCACCACCGTCAGCCGCGGGTTGGCGATCACGTGGAAAGGCACCGGGCGGCGCCCGCGCACGTCCAGCTCCTCGGCGGGGACACGCTGCTGGTATTCGGCGCGGTCCTCGATCACCGCCAGCTGCAGCGACTCGCCGATCTGGGGCGCGGCCAGCCCCACCCCGGGGGCCGCCAGCATCGTCTCGCGCATCGATTCGATGAGGTCGACGATCGGCTGGCTGCGCAGCTCATCGGGGGTCAGCGGGCGGGCAATCTCGCGTAACACCGGGTCACCGGCGCAGACGATGGGGAGGATCACAGCGGAATCATATAACGGGCGGGCGCCAGCCCCGCTGGCGCACGCATGTTAAGCTTTCCGGTCGCGACGTCCGATGCGCCCGACCCGTGATCACCTCTGGGCCCAGCTCGCGCTGCTGCTCCTGCTCGCCGCCGGGTGCTACCCGCTGCGCGAAAGTCCCGTGGTGGTCGACCCGAGCGAAGCGGGCCGTCCCCCCGACGGCGCGGGTGCGATGCCCGACGGCGGCAGCGCTCCGGTGGATGGCCCGCCGCAGCCGCAGCCCGACGCGGTCGCCGATCGCCCCTCCGATCCGTTTCCCGATCCCGTGCCCGTGTCCGACGCGGCGATGCCCGACCGTGCGCCCGACTCACCGCCCGACACGCCTGCCGGCGGGGCGGGCGCCTCGCGCTGCCCGGCGACGTTCGCGATCTGCGACGGGTTCGAGAAGCCGACCCTCGATTCGGCGGTGTTCGGCGGCTTCTCCACCCCGGGCGCCAGCGCGTTCTCGATCGACGACACCCGGTCGTACCGAGGGGCCCGCTCGCTGCGGCTGCACGTCGAGGCGATGACCACCGAACCGGTGGGCGTCGGTTCCGGTCCGCTGTCGGACATGGCCCTGCCCAACCCGGTGTACGTGCGCTTCTTCCTGTTCCTGCCCGAAGACGTGCCCCGCTACGACAGCTCGTTCGTGACCATCGACGACCCGCAGGGCCTGTGGGCGGGCTGGACCGATCACGACGTGACCCTGTCGGGCCTGGTGACCGACGAGCGGGCCGTCCCCGGCGTGGTCGCGCACGGCCGCTGGGTGTGCATGCTGGTCAAGGCCCGCACCGGCAGCGACAGCGAGCTGTCCCTGTTCGTCGACGGCAGCGCCACGCCGGTGGCGACCACCAGCCTCACCATGGCGCCGGTGTTTCACCGGGTGATGTTCGCCATCGATCCCGACGGCAACCAGACCCGCCCGGTCGACCTGTGGATCGACGAGGTGCTGGTGTCGGGCACGCCCGTCGGCTGCGACGACTGATCAGGCCCCGCCCACGGCGCGCGCGGGCACCGGAGGCGTGGCGAAGGTCAGCTTGCGCCGGTACTCCCGGCGCAGCAGCAGCAGGTTCGAGCTCATCTGCACCAGCTGCGCGCAGACGCTGAGGTACCAGATCCAGCGCAGCTGGAACCCGGGCAAGCGCGACAGCAAGGTGGCGGGCACCGCGATCAGCAGGAAGCGGGTGAAGGAGCTGAGCAGCGGGGGCACGGTGTTGCCCATCGCCTGGAACATGCTCGAGCTGACGAAGACGATGCCCGAGGCCAGGAAGTTCAGCGAGGTGATGCGCAGGTATTCGCCGCCGATGGCCCGCACCTGCGGGTCGGCCGAGAAAGTGCCGATCAGCGCCTCGGGCATCAGCTGGCACAGGGCCGTCAGCACCAGCATGAAGCCGCTGGACATCAGCGCCGCCACCCGGAAGGTCTCGCGCACCCGCTGCCCCAGCCGCGCGCCGAAGTTCTGCCCCGCCACCGGGCTGACCGCGAAGCCCATCGCCACCACCGGCATGAACCCGGCCTGCACCAGCCGCAGCCCGATGCCGAACCCGGCCTGGGCCGCCGCCCCGAAGGGCCGGCTGATGGCGTAGACCACCATCATGTAGCCGCCCATCAGCGCGAACTCGGCCCCCGCGGGCAGCCCGATCTTCAGCATCCGCCACCAGGAGGCAAGGCGCGGCTTCATGTCGGCGACGGCGATCTTCAGGTAGGACTCCGCCCGCACCACGTAGACCGTCAGCGCGATCAGGCCCGCCACGATGGCGATCAGCGAGGCCAGCGCCGCCCCCGCCACGCCCAGCGGGCGCCCGATGCCGATGCCCAGGATCAGCATCGGCGCCAGGATGGTGTTCAGCACCACCGTGCCCGATCCGATGAACATGCCCGGCTTGAAGTTGCCGGTCCCGCGCAGGGCCGCGCCCACCGAGTTCAGCGGGAACTGCAACGCCAGCGCCGGGACGAACCAGGCCAGGTATTCACCGGCCAGACGGGCGGTCTCGGGGTCGGCGGCCAGCCCCCGCGCGTAGCGGCCGCGCAGGAGCACCATGGCCACCAGGAACAGGCCGCCCGCCAGCACCGACATCACCATCGACTGGTTGAACAGACCCCGAGCCTCGTCGCGGTCGCGGCGGCCGACCGCCTGGGCGATCAGCGCGGTGGTGCCCACGCCCAGGGTCTGGGTGGCGGCGAGCACCAGGAAGGTGAGGTTGCCCGACAGGCTGACCGCCGCCACCGCGGTCTTGCCCAGCCGCCCCACGAAGTAGAGATCCACCAGGAAATACAGCGTCTGGAACACCATCCCGACCAGCATGAAGCTGGACATCTTCAGGACGTTTCGAGCCAGCGAGCCCTGGGTGAGATCTTGCACGAACCCTCCTCCTGGAAGGCCCGCCCTATACCACCCCCCGCCGACGCTGTCGCGCGCGGATCGGTCGCCAAAGTCGGCGCGCGTGTCGATTCAGCGCGTAGTCTCGCGCACGATCACCGCGAAGCCGCCCGCCGGCAGCATGGGTATCTCCAGCGTGTCGCTGCTGGTGACCGGCTTCTGCTCGCGCAGAAGGTCGGTCTTGGCGGCGCCGTCGCGATAGACGGTGGCCTGGTAGCTGGTCCCCCTGCGCAGGAATGCCAGCGGCACGCGGGCGGTGCGGGCCTCGGTGGTGATGCCGCCGATGAACCAGCTTCCTCCCTTGCGGCGCGCGAACACCGCGTGGGTGCCCGGGTACCCCTCGACGAAACGGATGTCGTCCCAGCTGGACGGCACCGCCTTCAAGAACTCGACCTCCTTGAAGCCGCGGATCTGCTGGTGGCCCTCGGCGAAGATCTGGATCCCCGCCTCGTACAGCACGATCTGCCCCAGCTGGTGCCCCAGCGACCCGGCCGAGCGGGTGAGGTGAAACGGCGTGTAGCTGACCGGCCCCATGATGTTGCGCACGTAGGGGATGGTGAGGTTGTGGATCAGGTTCTGGTTGCGCCGCTCGAGGCCGTACACCGCCTCGGCGCTCATCAGGTTGGGCCAGCGGCGCCGCTCGCCCGAGGGGACCGCACAGCCGTGGAACTCGACCATCAGGTGGTGGCGGGCAGCCGCCTCGGACAGCAGGTCGCGCACGTGCAGGCGCGCCTGGGTGTCCTCGAGGTCGTCGGTCTTCTCGGCGGTGCCGTCGCGCTGGTCGAAGAAATCCACCTTGGCCCCGCGGATGCCCAGCTTCTCGAGGTTGCCCATGAACGCTTCGATTCGCTCGGGCGTGTTCAGCGCGGACTTGTTGGCCACCTTGCCCCACACCAGGACGCCCACCTTCTTGCTCTTGCCGTAGGCCGCCATCGCGGCCATGTCCGGCACCCGCCGCTCCCAGCCCGCGTCGGCCACGTGGTACTCCCAGCCCATCTCGGCGTCGAAGTCGATCCAGGTGCGCAGGTCGTTGCCGCCGCCGGCGATGAAGTCCCAGCTGGCCCGACCCGAGCGGATCCAGGCGGCGTTGCGCAGGGCCGGCTCGGTGGGTGGGTTCAGGTTCTCCAGCAGGGTCGACTCGACGATGCGTCCCGGGTTCTCGGGCGAGACCATCACCACGCGCCAGGGCGAGGCGAATGGCAAGGTGGCCTTGACCGGCTCTTTCTGGTCGAGCGGGAAGGCGATGGAGAAGACGTTCCCCTGCCGATCGTAGTGCGGGATGATGTAGTGGCCGTAGCTGGCTGCCTGGGCCAGCAGCACGAAATGGTTGCGCTCGCGCAGCTGGGCCAGCACCGGCATCGAGATGTGGTCTGCCGTCACCGGTCCCAGCGCGGTCTCGTAGCCGTAGTTGTTGGGGTGGGCCTGTCCCCAGGTCAGCACCTCCTGGCTGGCCAGCGGGAAGGTGGTGGTCTCGCCGGAGATCTCCAGGTCGCCGCGCCCCGGGAGCGCGTAGCGGAAGGCGATCCCGTCGTCGTACGCGCGCATGACCAGGTGCAGCTCCTGCGTATCCTTGCGCAGCACCAGCTCGAGCTCGCTGGCCCGGTCGAGGTAGGTCGAACGTTTCCCGGTCGGCAGCTGGTACCGCTGGTCGATCTTGCGGCGGATCTGCCGGCGGAAGGTCAGGCCCGAGGTGAGGTCGCCGCGGCTGGTGCGCAGCCCCAGCGCGCCCTTTTCCACCAGGGCGGCCGACCCGCTGTGCAGGTCGTAGGTCAAGGTGCCGGCGGACGGATCGTGGGTCACGGTCAGCTGCAGGTTGCCGCCGGGGGACTCGATCTTGTACGACCCCGCCCGGGCGGGCGCGGCCAGCAGCAGCCCGGCCAGCGCGAGCAGTCCGATGCGCAGCCCGTGCCGCGCCCCCCAGAAAACGATGTTCATACAGGGACTACACGTACCCACCGTCGGACGCTGAGGCGCACACGTACGCGGTCGGCTAATCTGGGGGCGCGCGGCGCCCGTTGATGGCGCCACACACAAATGTTCGCGGCATGAACGACGATCTTCCCTCTCCTTACGATTCCCTGGGCGGACGCGAGCTGGTCCTGCGGGTGGCCGCCCGCTTCTACGAGGTCATGGAGCGCGACGAGCCCGCCCTGGCGGCGGTCCACCGCCAGGCGCCGGGCGGGGGCATCGATCCCGAGGTCAAGGCGCGCTTCGGTCTGTTCCTGGTGGGCTGGCTGGGCGGCCCGCAGGAATACATGGAACGGCATGGGCACCCGCGCCTGCGCATGCGCCACGCCCGCGTCGCCATCAGCCCCGAGCTGCGCGACGCCTGGATCCGCTCCATGACCCGCGCCCTGGACGACTGCGGCGTCGCCGGCCCGGTCCGCGCCTTCCTGGATCAGCGCTTCGCCGAGGTGGCCGACTTCCTCCGCAACGTCTGAACCTGAAGCGGGACTTCGAAGCGTCTCGCGGCGACGTCGCTACGAACCGAGCTGCGGCAGCGCCATCGCGGCGGCGCCGCCGGCGGGCAGCAGCGGACGCGTCTGGTAGCAGAGAAAGAGTCCCTCGGGACCCGCCACCGCCGCCCAGCCCAGCGCCGGCTGGCGGCCCAGCCGCGGGGCGCTGGTGTCGATCTCGCGCTGGAAGCGGCCGATCACCTCCACCTTGTCGCCGACGGCGATGCGCGATTCGGCGTACCAGCCCCAGCTGGCCAGCCGGCCGTTCCAGCGCTGCGGCCGGTGGTCGACCAGCGACAGCGCGCGCCGGTCGGCGGCGTCGCGCGCGTGCACGCGCACGGTGCTGCCGTCGTCCAGGCGAACGAGGAAGTCGTAGACGGTCAGGCCGCGGCCCGCGCCGCCGCCGCCCAGCTCGCCACACTCGTGCCGGCACAGGACGCTGGGGACGCCCGAGTACTCCGCCCGCACCACCGTCAGCGCCTCCACCTGCCCGCTCACGCGGCCGAGGACGCCCGGCTGCAGGCGGACCATCGACGAGCTCGCCGGCAGCGACCGGAACCGCCGCGAGACCAGCAGCGCGGCCACGTTCGGCCACAGCACGGTGCGGGCGTAGGCCATCAGGCACCGGGTCAGCCGGACCACCGTGGAGACCGAGACCGCCGCCATCACCACCGTCGAGACGCCGCTGATGACGATGAACACGACCTCCGTCGCCAGGAAGGAGTCTGCAGGCGGCACACCCCAAGTGTGCGCCATGTCGGCGGCGTTTTCGAGCCTCGTCACCAGGACGTCTCAGCGACCCGCGGCACTCCGGACCGGCGCGGGGGGCGGTGTCCTTAAGGCTCGTCTGCGGGCCGCTAGGAAGAAATCCGTGTCGTCCCTACGGCAAATGGAGTGGGCTCTCCAGGCATCGGCTCATGTCGCGAAAAACGGGCCCGTTGCACGCTCATCACCGGCGGTCCCTGGTGGATCAGCTGGATACGAGCACAGCTCGCGTCCTGCCCGCTCCCCGCGTCAGCTGCCAGGGGCCGCCGTTTCGATCGCCGCCGGGGCGGGGGCCAGCGCGCCCACCAGCTCCTGCGCGAACAGGTGCACGTCGATCGGCTTGGCGATGAGCGCGTCGCAGCCGGCGGCCAGATAGCGGCGCCGCTCGCTGCGGCCGCCCGCGCCGCCCAGCGCGACCAGGCGCATCGGCGGGAAGGCGCGCGCCTTCAGCGCGCACAGCTCGGCCAGGCAGCTGCCCTCGGACAGCCGCGTGGCGAACATGAACAGGTGGGGTTGCAACGCGGGGACCAGGTCCACCACCTGGGCAAAACGACGGGCCAGACGGACGTGCGCGCCGGCCTGACCCAGACTGACGAACACGCGACCGGCCTGCTCGATGTCGGAGTCCAGGACGATGGCCCGGCGCCCCCGGAGGTAGGCCCGCGCCTCCTCGAAGCTGACCCAGCGAAGCGGACGAACGGACATGCAGAAGCGCCTCCCCAGAAGCGTCCGCCCGACCCCCACCGCTGCGCCGGTGCAAGATCAGCGCCCGCGCGATCGCTCATGCTTCTGCGGCCGCGCGCGGCGCCGCTGGTGCGCCGCCGCCAGCACCTGAGGCGCGCGCGCCAGAGGGCAGATGTGCTCCCCGGTCGGCAACCCGGACCGGCGCTCAGGGCGTGAAGAACCGGGTGGTGGGCGGCTCGATGGTGATGTGGATGTTGGCCTCGTCGCCCCAGCAGGCCATGGTGTCGTCCATCTGCAGGCCGCAATAGGTGGCCAGCTTCGAGCGGATGCCCTTGAGGCGCAGGCCGGGCGGCTGCGGGTGATAGCGGTCGGGGCTGTCGTTGTATTTCTTGTTTCCCCAGCACACCGGCTCGCCGCCGAGGCGCAGGGCGCAGGTGTTGTAGGTGGCCACGGCGACGTCCTTCACCTTGCCCAGGTCGGGAGGCACGTCGGTCGTGCCCTCGATGTTGTCGCCCCAGCAGGTCAAGGTGTCGTCCAATGTGACGGCGCAGGCGTGGCTGGTGCCCTTGGTGAGGTCGTCCATGTCGGCGCGCAGGTTGCCGTGATAGATGGCCGCCACCAGCTTGGCCTTCAGCCCGGGTGGCGGCGGCGGCGCCTTGATGCCCCAGCACTGGACCGAATCGTCCAGCAACACGGCGCAGTTGAAGAAGGCCGCCACCGCCAGGGACTTTGCCTTCATGCCGGCCGGCGCGCTGACCTGCGGCCCCTTGCCGCTGCCCCAGCAGCGCACGCTCTGGTCCTTGTTGATCGCGCAGCCGTGGTCGTAGCCGATGCCGAAGTGGATCGGATCGAGGCCGGTGGCGGGCGGGTAGAAGGTGGCCTTGTGGCTCCAGCAGGACAGTCGCTTCGGGCTGTCGGGCGGCAACAGCGCACAGCAGCCGTTGTGCGCGCAGAAGATCTGCGAGACCGGGCCGGCGGCGGCGTCGGCGGGCGGGCGGTTGCGCGGGTCGGGCGTGCCGAAGCACTTGACCTTCTTCGACTCGAGGATGTGGCAGGCGTGGTAGTAGCCGAGGCCGATCCCGCTGGAGACCAGCAGCTGGGTCAGCCCGTCGGTGATCGGCGTGCCCTCGCCAGCGGCGGGCGGACCGGACGGCGGCGCCGGCGGGGCGCCGGGATCGGGCGCGCCGGGCATCGCGACCGGCGGCGGTGCGGGCGGAGG
>JBKPRZ010000374.1:0-4652 GCA_046734815.1 Myxococcota bacterium
GCCCCACCATGCGCGGCGCCTTCGTCCGCGTGCGCCTGCTCTGTCAGACCATCCCGCCGCCGCCGCCCGACCTGAATGTCGACGTCGATGCGGTGCCGACCGACGGCACCTGCAAGAGCGACCGCTACAGCATGTGGAAGAAGGACGGCTGCCGCGGCTGCCACCAGCTGATGGATCCGATCGGCCACGGGCTGGAGGCATTCGACCGCATCGGTCGCGCCCGCACGGTCGCCCCTGCCGACGCCGGCCGCGCCGGCTGCGCGATCGACGGCCGGGGCGAGCTGGTCGAGGGCAGCGAGCGCACGCCCTTCAGCGGCGTGGCGGGGCTGAGCGACCTGCTGGTCGGCTCGGGCGCGCTGCAGAGCTGCCTGACCACCCAGCTGGCCAGCTACCTGCTGGGCCGCCCGCCCCAGGGCGAAGAGGTGCCGCTGTTCGAGCGGGTGGCGGGTCGGTTCGCCGCCGCCAACCACCGCTTCGATCAGATGCTGCTCGACATCGTCAGCCTGCCCGGATTCGGATACCGCCTCGCCGAGTGAGGACCAGACCATGAAAACGCGCATCTTGAACCGGCGGACCTTCCTGCGCGGCGCCGGCGGCGTCGGCGTCGCCCTGCCCTTCCTCGAGGCGATGTCGCCGCGGGCCGCCTTCGCCCAGACCGCTCCCCGCCGCTACATCGTCTGCTTCGCGGGCATGTCGCTGGGCCGGGACAACGCCGGCCGTCTGGAGGACATCGTCCCGTCGGGGACCGGGACCAGCTTCCAGCTGCGTTCGCCCATGATGCCGCTCGCGCCGTTCAAGGACGACCTGGTGGTGGTCAGCGGGCTGCGCATCCCGATCGGGGGACCGGGCGGCCGGCTCGACGGCTTTCACAAGAGCAGCATCAGCCCGCTGCTGTCGGGCGTGCTGGGGGGGGCGGGACCCGACTGCGCGGGCGCCACGTCGGACCAGATCGTGGCCAACGACCCGGCCTTCAAGGGCAAGTCGAAGTTGCCCTTCGTCACCCTGCGGGTGCAGGCCGACGCCTACCGCGGCGGTGGCAACGTGGGCGTCATCTCCTGGCGCGCACGGGGCAGCAAGAACGACCCCGCCGTCAGCCCGGGGCTGGCCTTCAACAACCTGTTCGGCGGCTTTCAGCCTCCGCCCTCCAGCGGCGGCGGCGGCAGCATGCCCGACCCGGCCGCCGAGCGGCTGCGCCGCGAGCAGCTGAGCGTGCTGGACATGGTCCGCACCAGCGCCGACCGCCTGGAGGCGCGGCTGGGCCGGGAGGACAAGACCCGCCTGGCCCGCCACTTCGAGGAGATCCGCGATCTGGAAAAGCGGCTCGCCGCCATCCCGGCCCCGGGCGCGCCCGGCAGCCCGCCGGTCGGCGCCGGCTGCGCGCGGCCGGCCATGCCCGGCGCCGACCCGGCTATCGAGACCGGCGAGGCGGAGGGGTCGGGCGAGATCGGCTACGCCGGCGAGGAGGAGCGCGCCCAGGTGCACACCAGCCTGCTGGCCAAGGCGATGGCCTGCGACCTGACCCGGGTGGCGACCCTGCAATACACCTGCGTGCAGTGTTTCATGAACGTCGAGAAGCTGGTCGGCGTGCACATGGACCTGCACGAGCTGGCCCACCTGTCGACCATCCAGGGCGGCAAGGACGTGGCCCAGCAGAAGGTGATGGAGATGTACGGCTGGCACATGAAACACGTGGCCAGCCTGCTGTCGCAGCTGAAGGCCGCCATCGGGCCCGACGGCAAGCCGGTGCTGGACAACACCGTGGTGGTGTTCGTCAACGAGGGCGGGCTGGGCCCGGCCGAGGGCAAGAACCCCGCCTCGCACTCCACCGACAACATGATGGTGCTGCTGGCTGGCGGCCGGAACCTGGGCATCAAGGGCGGCCGCCACATCGTCGGCAACAACGACCACCCGGGCAAGGTGATCACCGCGGCCATGAACGCCGTGGGCGTGAACGCGGCCGGGCTGGGTGAGGTCCAGGGCCGCCTGGAATCGATCTTCACCGGCTGATCGCGGCCGGCGCTACAGGGTCTGCCGGGCGGCCTGGCGCCCGATCTGCAGCACCATGACGTCCGGGTCGACCTCCACCGCCTGCGGGGCGAAATCCGCGTCGACGGTGAAGGGGGTCGACCCGCCCGCCGGCACCAGCACGCGCGTGCGGGCGTCGCGGTAGCCGGGGGCGAAGCGCTCGCCGATGGTGGCGGCCAGGTCGACCGCGACCCGGCCGCTGCCAGCGTTGTGCAGGCGACCGGTTACCCGCCAGCGGGCGCCGACCTTCTGCGCACGGGCGGCCTCGATCTCGAAGCGCGGCAGGGTCACCGCCTCGAACCACTGGTGGACGAAGTCGTCGAAGGCGGCGGGGTCGGGGGCGTGCGGGCGCAGCACCGCGAACAGGTCGTGCAAGGTGGGGTGGTCGCGGTTGCCCCGATAGCGCTGGATGAACTCGCGCAGGCCGGCGAACATCGGGTCGCGGCCCATCGTCTGCAGCAGCATCCAGAACACCCAGCCGCCCCGGTCGTACCAGACCACGCTCAGCCCCTCGCGCTTGCCGTCGCTGTCCACCCGGGTCAGCGGCTGCTCGGAGGCGGCGCTGCGACCCTTGCCGTAGTGGTGCTCGATGTGGCGCGCGAACTGCATCCGGGCGCGCGCCCCCTTGACCGCTTCCAGCAGCAACATGGCCGAGAAGTGCGACATCCCCTCGCTCAGCACCTCGGCCCCGGGGCCGCGGCCGGGGATCACCAGGTTGGGCCACCACTGGTGGGCGGCCTCGTGGGCGGTGATCCAGAAGACCAGGTTGTCGTCGCCCGGCTTGGCCAGAAAGCCGATGTTCTCGGAAAAGGCGATGTTGGTCGGGTACCCCTCGGCGTAGGTGTCCAGGCCCGCGAACTCGCTCAGCTTCAACGTCTGCCAGGGAAAGGGGAAGAACCAGCGCGAGTAGAACGTCCGCGCGCCCTCCAGCGCCGCCAGCACCTCGGGCACGTTCAGGCCATGGCGGGCGTCGTAGTGGACCTCCACGCCGGGGCGGCGGGCGGTCAGCCAGCGGCCGGCCACGACGTTGAAGATGTAGACCGGCTCGTCGCTCTCCCAGACCGTGACCCGGCGGCCGTTCTCCACCGTCTCGGAGGTGCGGACGCCGACCGAGTTGGCGGCAAAGTCCGCCGGGGTGGTGATGCGGATGCGCGTGCGGAAGGGGGCGCCCGCGCCGGGCAGCTCGCTGGGCGTGTCGCCCTCGAAGAAGTCCTCGTCGTAGACCCGCGGCTCGCTGCGGTTGGCGTCCTGCACGCCCTTGTCGTCCAGGAACCCCAGCGCGGGCACGAACTGGTCGTTGAGGCTGCTGAGCACGACGCTGGAGGGGAGCACGAACTTGTTGACCCGGCCGCCGCGCGCGCTGGCCCCCTCGGGCACCTGGCCGTGGTAGCGGAAGCCGATGCGCAGGCTGGCGTCGGGAGCGAGCGGGGCCGGCGGCGTGAACAGGTACAGGCCCGAGCGGCTCTCGGGGGTGTAGTCCTTGCCGTCGAGGGTGAAGTGCGGCTGGCGCATGTGCCGGGCCAGGGTCAGCGGCACGTGGCGCAGCGGCGCGCCGGTGCGGTTCTTCAGCTGGTAGACACCCTCGACCGACACGCTCCGCTCGGCGGGCTGCAGATCGACATTCAGGTCGACGGCGGTCAGGTCGGGCAGCGGGCCCTCGCGGAAGGTGGCCACGTTCTGGCGCCAGTAGTCCTTCTCGTCGTTCTCGGCGACGGTGCCCTCGTACCCGGCGGCGGTGGTCCGCCACACCACCGCCCCCAGGGCCAGGGCCGGCAGCCAGAACGGCGTCTGCCGCAGCAACGGGCGCAGCAGCGGGCGGCGCCACCAGGGCACGTGGGCCAGCGGATCCGGCTGGCGGCGGCGGTGCAGGAGAAGGGCGATGCGCGCGAACAGCGACGCCAGCGCCAGCATGAACAGGCGGTTGAGGATCAGGATGGTGCGGTCGTGCTCCAGCACGCTGATGTCGCTCCAGACCACCGTCTTCCACAGAACCCAGTTGAGCAGCCAGCTGACCTTGCCCTTGACCAGCAGCAGGCCGGTGCCGCCCAGCACGATCAGCCCGACGCCGTAGCTGAAGAAGCGGTTGCCCGTCACCGTCCAGGTCAGGGCGACGAAGCAGCACCAGACCAGGATGGTGGGCAGGCCCAGCACCCCCCACAGCAGCAGGAACGGCACCGGGCTGTGCAGGGGCGCGTGTCCGGTCCAGAGGATCGCCTGGCAACCCACGAAGGCGATGAGCAAGATGCCGAACGCCACCACGACGTTGGCCCCGATGCGGCCCAGGAGCCAGGCGCTGGAGGAGAGCGGCGTGGTGTCGACGATGCCGGCCACCCGCGCGCGGCCGTCGCGTTCCAGCGACTCGACCACGTAGAACAGCAGCAGGAAGGCCATGCACATGAACAGGCCCGACATGCACCGCTGCGCCAGCGCGCCCGGCGTGGGGACCAGATCGCTGTCGAAGGGTCCGCTGCCTTCCAGGGCCACCGGCAAGATCGTCAGCAGGATGACCGGCACGAACAGGTAGAGACCACTTTGCCGGGTCAGGCCGGCCAGCTCCGAGCGCACCTGGTGCAGCAGGCTGGGCAGCCAGCGCGGGCGTTGCTGGCGCAGGCCCAGCGGCGCCAGCG
>JBKPRZ010000375.1:0-5167 GCA_046734815.1 Myxococcota bacterium
CGGGGGACAACGTGAACCTGGAGATCACGTTGATCACGCCGATCGCCTGCGAGGAAGGCCTGCGCTTCGCCATCCGCGAAGGTGGCAAGACCGTCGGCGCCGGCGTCGTGACCAAAATTCTGGAATGACGTCTCTCGAATAACGCTGGGAACAGAGAACACCAAGGAGCACCGCCGTGGCCGCGCCTGCACGAGTCACCATCACCCTCGAATGCACAACCTGCCGAGAGCGCAACTACACCAAGACCAAGAACAAGCGCGCCAACGCAGAAAAGCTCGAGCTGTCCAAGTTCTGCCGGCGGTGCCGCAAGCACCAGCGCCACAAGGAAACCAAGTAGGAGACCTGGTGGCGCAGAGAGAACTTTCACCTAGGGCAGTAGCTCTAACGGTAGAGCAGCGGTCTCCAAAACCGCGGGTTGGGGGTTCGAATCCCTCCTGCCCTGCAGGGAACGAAATCAACCCCCAGATCCGTTAAGGAGCCATGGGTCCGAACAAATACGTCCACCTGCTGTTTGCGCTCGGCGCCCTGCTGCTGGCCTTCATCCTGTCGAAGGCCGGCGAGTGGGTCTGGAGCTATTTCGCCAAGCCGAACGAGCTTTACATCAACAGCGGGGCGGTGGTCCTGGCCATCCTCATCGGCTACCTGGCCTACCGCAACGAGCGGCTGTTCACTGCGGCCTACGACGTCACCCACGAGCTGGAAAAGGTCACCTGGCCTACCCGCAAGGAGACCTCGGCCGCCACGATCGTCGTGATGGTCACGGTGGGCATCTCCGCGCTGATCCTGTCGGGGTTCGACTTCCTTTGGAACAACCTGGCGAACCTGGTGCTGCGCTGACGGGCGAGGCGGTTCATCCGATGGCGATGAAATGGTACGTGGTTCACACCTACTCCGGACACGAGAACAAGGCGCGCTTGTCGCTGCTGGATCGGGTCCGTCAGGCGGGTATGAACGAGAAGTTCGGCGAGGTGCTGATCCCGACCGACACGGTGGTCGAGCTGGTCAAGGGCCAGAAGCGTTCGACCCGGCGCAAATTCTTTCCGGGGTACATGTTCGTGCAGATGGACCTCGACCAGGAGACCTTTCACCTGGTCAAGAACACGCCCAAGATCACCGGTTTCCTCGGCGGCATGAACCCGCAGCCGATCAAGGAAACGGAGATCCAGAGCATCAACACGGCCATCAGCGAGGGCACCAGCCGGTCCAAGCCTCGCATCTCGTACGGCGAGGGGGACAGCGTGCGGGTGACGGAAGGGCCCTTCGCGAACTTTTCGGGCGTGGTGGTCGAGGTGAAGCCCGAAAAGCAGAAATTGCGCGTCAATCTCTCTATCTTCGGCCGGGCCACCCCGGTCGAGCTCGACTTCGCCCAGGTCGAGAAAGCGTAGAGAAAGCCTAGAAAAAGCGTGGCGGTGAGGTAAAGCATACGGCTCGCCCACATTCGGGGGAGGGGTAGGGGAGGGCGACAAGGACTCATCAAATGAAGAAGGTCACCGGTTACATCAAGCTCCAGATACCTGCCGCCAAGGCCAACCCGGCGCCGCCCATCGGGCCGGCGCTCGGCCAGCACGGCGTCAACATCATGGAGTTCTGCAAGCAGTTCAACGCCCGCACCCAGGCGCAGGCCAAGGACGAGATGACCATCCCGGTGGTCATCACCGTCTATTCGGACCGCTCGTTCAGCTTCATAACCAAGACTCCCCCGGCCGCCGTATTGATCAAGAAGGCGCTCGGGATGGCCACGGCCAAGAAGCCGGGCTCGGGCTCCAAGGAGCCCAACAAGGTCAAGGTCGGCAAGATCAGCCAGAAGCAGCTACGAGAGATCGCTCAGGTGAAGATGCCGGACCTCAACACGACCAACGTCGAAGCCGCGATGCGCACCATCGCTGGCACCGCCAAATCGATGGGGATCGAAATCCTCGACTAGGCATCCCAAGCGCATTCAAAGGCTATTCAGCGGACAGATCGGAACAAGCGTCATGCCTCAGCCCGGTAAGAAATTTCGCAAATCGGCGGCCAAGGTCGACCGCACCAAGCGCTATGCGCTCGAGGAGGCCTGCAAGCTGGTCCCCGAGACCAAGATCGCGAACTTCGACGAGAGCGTCGACGTGGCAGTGCGGCTGGGCGTGGATCCCAAACACGCCGATCAGATGGTCCGTGGCGCGGTCGTGCTCCCGCACGGCACCGGCAAGAGCCTGCGGGTCTGCGTCATCGCCAAGGGTGACAAGGCCAGGGAGGCCAAGGACGCGGGTGCAGACGTCGTGGGGGCCGAGGACATCGCCGAAAAGATCCAGAAGGAGAGCTGGACCGAGTTCGACTCCATGGTGGCCACGCCGGACATGATGGGTCTGGTGGGCCGTCTGGGCCGGGTGCTCGGCCCCAAGGGGCTGATGCCCAACCCGAAGATGGGCACCGTGACCAACGACGTGGCCAAGGCCGTGCGCGAGCTGAAGGCCGGCCGCGTGGAGTTCCGGGTCGAGAAGGCCGGCATCGTCCACGCCCGGGTCGGCAAGGCCTCGTTCGGCGGGGAGAAGCTGCACCAGAACATCAAGGCCTTCCTGGAGACGATCATCCGCCTCAAGCCGGCTTCGGCCAAGGGCACCTACGTCAAGTCGGTCACCATCTCGACCACCATGGGTCCGGGAATAAAGGTGGACCCCACCCCGTTGCTCGCCGAGCACGAGGCTCATCACTAGATACGAGGAGATTAGAGCGTGGAACGCCAGGAAAAGGTCGACGCCGTCAACGCGCTGAAGGAGAGCCTGGCCAAGGCCCAGAGCCTGGTCCTGGTCGACTTCCGTGGTCTGACCGTCGAAGCCGACACCAAGCTGCGCAACGAGTTCCGGTCGAACGGTTGCCAGTACAAAGTCGTCAAGAACACCCTGCTGGGCTTGGCGGTCAAGGGCACCGGGATGGAGGCTCTGGACAGCCTGCTGGCCGGGCCGACGGCGATCGCCTATTCGCACGAGGACCCGGCGGTCCCGGCGAAGATCGCCGCCAAGGTCGCCAAGGAGAACGAGAAGTTCGTCATCAAGGGTGGCTATGTCGACGGCAAGGCCCTGGACAAGAGCGGGGTCCAGGCGCTGTCGCAGCTGCCCGGCCGGGACGAGCTGCGGGCAACCCTGCTGGCAACCATGCAGGCCGTACCGCAGAATTTCCTCGCCCTGCTGAACGCGGCTCCGCAGAACTTCGTGTATCTGCTGGCGGCGCGCGAGGAGAAGCTCAAAGAAGGCGGCGGCGGCCAGGGCGGGTAGCGGGAACAGGCAACTGGAGACAGCTGCCCGGGGCCGCGCACGGATATTGACAAAGACAGGATCGTAAAAGGAGTTTTCGAAAATGGCCGATGTGAGCAAAGATCAGGTTGTCGACTTTCTTTCCAAGATGTCGGTGCTGGACCTCGCCGCTCTGACCAAGGAGCTCGAGGACAAGTGGGGCGTCAAGGCCGCTCCGGTGGCGGTGGCGGCGGCGCCGGGCGCGGCTGCCGCTGGTGGCGGTGCCGCCGCTGCGGCGGCCGAGCAGACCGAGTTCACCGTCATCCTCAAGGATGCCGGCGGGAACAAGATCGGCGTCATCAAGGCGGTGCGCGAGGTGACCAACCTCGGCCTCAAGGAGGCCAAGGACCTGGTCGACGGCGCCCCCAAGACGGTCAAGGAGGGTGTCTCCAAGGCCGACGCCGACAGCATGAAGAAGAAGCTGGAAGAGGCCGGGGCGAAGGTCGAAGTCAAGTAGCAGCAGCCCGGCAAAGGGGCGCAATCGTTCGCTTTTCAGTTTGTTGCAAACGTCGTTGTAACGTCGGCGGGTCCGTCAAATCGACGAGAGTGAGTTTTTCCAAATCGGCAGTTCTCGGACGGGATCGCAAGGTCCAGGGCCGGGATCTGCCGTGATGGCGCGTTTCTGACGTTTGATTTTTTCGACCAGGGGATAAGACCAAATGGCGGCTCAGATTCAGAAGAACTTCCGGGCTCGGAAGAGCTTCGCAAAGATCGGGAAGATCATCGATATCCCGAACCTCATCGACATCCAGAAGCAGAGCTATGAAAAGTTCCTGCAGAAGGACGTCCCCCTGGACAAGCGGGAGGACGTGGGCCTGCAGGGCGTTTTCAAGAGCGTCTTCCCGATCAAGGACTTCTCGGAGACGTCGTCGATCGAGTTCGTCAGCTACGCCCTCGACAAGCCCAAATACGACGTCGACGAGTGCCGCCAGCGGGGCATGACCTTCGCCGCCCCGATCAAGGTGACGGTCCGTCTGGTCGTCTGGGACACCAACGAGGAGACGGGCGCCCAGTCCATCCGGGACGTGAAGGAGCAGGAGGTCTTCTTCGGCGAGATCCCGCTGATGACCGAC
This sequence comes from Myxococcota bacterium, assembly GCA_046734815.1. Classification (GTDB taxonomy): domain Bacteria; phylum Myxococcota_A; class Polyangia; order Fen-1088; family Fen-1088; genus CAVYGB01. Next base: position 4,343 of record JBKPRZ010000375.1, read on the forward strand.
AACGGCACCTTCATCATCAACGGCACCGAGCGCGTGGTGGTCAGCCAGCTGCACCGCAGCCCCGGCGTCTTCTACGACCACGACAAGGGCAAGACCCACTCGTCGGGCAAGTTGCTCTACAGCGCGCGGGTGATCCCCTACCGCGGCTCGTGGCTGGACTTCGAGTTCGACGCCAAGGACCTGCTCTACGTGCGCATCGACCGGCGGCGCAAGCTGTACGCGACGGTGCTGCTGCGGGCGCTGAACTACTCCACCGAAGAGCTGCTCAACTACTACTACGACACCGAGTCGGTGTTCCTCGACCCGGGCAAGAAGTACTCGAAGTCGGTCGAATACGACCTTCTGCCCGGCCAGCGCGCCACCCGCGACATCCGCCACCCGGACAGCCGCGAGGTGCTGGTCAAGAAGAACCGCAAGTTCACCAAGCTGGCGATCAAGAAGCTGAAGGACTCGAACATCGACCGGCTGCCGGTCGAGGTGTCCGAGCTGGTCGGCAAGGTGGCGGCCCACGACGTCATCGACGAGACCACCGGCGAGGTGCTGCTCCAGTGCAACGAGGAGGTCACCGAGTCCAAGCTCGATGAGCTGCGCGAGCACAACATCGCCAGCTTCAAGATCCTCTTCATCGACAACCTGAACGTCGGCTCGTACCTGCGCGACACCCTGCTGGCCGACAAGCTGCAGACGCCCGAGGAGGCGATCCTCGAGATCTACCGGCGCCTGCGCCCGGGCGACCCGCCCACCATCGAGACCGCCCAGAACCTGTTCAACAACCTGTTCTTCAACCCGGAGCGGTACGACCTGTCCAAGGTCGGCCGCCTGAAG
>JBKPRZ010000376.1:0-9513 GCA_046734815.1 Myxococcota bacterium
ACAGCAAGGGCTACCGTTTCAGACTGACACCCCCCGTCCCCGTGACCGTCCTCGACGGCGACGTGAAGGGCGACGCCAAGGCGGTCAAGCACCTGGTGCCCCTGGTCGCAGTCCCGTAGCGCCTCCCGGCCGTCGGCGACGGAAGAATCGACGAGGGCTGGAAGGACACCGTCCTGCTGATGCCCGCGGAGCACCCCGGGCGGCATCACGCCGACCGAAATGGAGAGGGAATCCTGCAGACACTTCACGAAATGCCACCATCGAGCCGGGATGTACAGCCAGTCGCCGGCGATCGGGGATCGTCCGACGGAGCCACCCTCGCCCGCCGGCCTGCGAACCCTGTGGCCCCTACAAGAGATCCCGACCGAGACCTGTCTCGTGCTGGCCCGCCCGTGAATGATCGGTTTCAGTAAGGGGGCGTGCTCAGCTCACCGCTTTTTTCAGGAGGGCGGCGATCCGGCCCTCCTCGGCCTTGGTCAATCCCCTCAGGGCAAAGGAGGTCGGCCACATGGCGCCTTCGTCGAGCTTGGCCTTGTCGCTGAAGCCCAGTGTCGGGTACCTGGTCTTGAACCTCTGGGCCGGTTGGAAGAAGCAGACGACCTGGCCGTCCTTGGCGTAGGCCGGCATCCCGTACCAGGTCTTCGCCGAAAGGCCCGGCGCAACGGCTTTGATCAGAGCGTGGAGCCGCTCGGCGATGGCTCGATCGGAATCCGGCATCTCGGCGATCTTCGCCAGGACCTCGCTCTCGCCTTCCTCACGGCCCTGCGCCGCCGCCTTCGACTCGCGGACGCGCTCTTTCATCGCCGCCCGTTCCTCGGCTGAAAATGCGCGGGAAGACTTGCCGTTGGTTTTCCTGGTCGGCCGCTGCGTGGATGCTCGGGCAGTTTTCTTTTCAACCATTTCGAAGCTCGTCGTTGTCGTCATCGTTCTCTCCCCTCGACCCGCCCATCGCGGGTCCGATCCGATGACGCCGGGGCCGGCCTGATTGGACACCGGCCGATCATCTTTTTTCGGTAGCGCTCTCGGACAGCTTCTCGATGCGCCGCTCGAGCAAGGATTTCTCGGCGTTCGTCGGGGCGGCCGCCAGAGCGCGCTGGGTGTGGGCCAGCGCTCGATCGCGATTGCCACAGCGGCGATGAAGCTCTCCCAGGGTCGCGTCCCACAGGTAATAGTCGAGCAGCCAGCTGGGCGCCTGGAACGATTCCAGCGCGGACAGCCCGGCGTCGGATCCCTTCCACTCGGCCAGGGCGATCGCGCCGTTCAACACGTTGAGCGGCGAGGGGGCGATCCGCTCGAGCACCTCGTACAGGCGAACAATCTCCGCCCAGTTCGTCTCGGCATAAGAACGCGCCAGGCAATGTTCGGCCGCTATGGCTGCTTCCGCGTGATACCGCGACAGGGTCTCACCACGCGCCGATTGCGTCAGGTGAACGAGCCCGCGCTGGATCAGCTCCCGATCCCACAGCGAACGGTCCTGCTCCTCGAGGAGCAAGAGCCCGCCCATTTCATCGGTGCGGGCGTCGAACCGGGCCGCGTGAAAACAGATGAGCGCCACCAGCGCGTCCACTTCCGGAAGCGAGCCCGCCGGATCCTCTTTCAGCATGAGCGCGAGGCGGAGCGCTTCGTCGCAAAGCTCGCGACGGATCACGCGATCGGGCTGCGCCGAGCTGTAACCCTCGTTGAAGAGCAGGTAGAGCATGTGAAGGACGCTCTGGACCCGCTCCGGATCGATGCTCTGAAGTTCCGCGTGTTCGCGCAGCCGCGCGTGGGCGCGCTGTAATCGTTTGTGAGTGGCGTCCTCGCTCTGGAACAATCGAAGCGCGATCTCGCCGGTGCTGAACCCGCAGAGGGCCTTCAAGGCCAGGACCAGCTGCGACTCGGGGGGGATCGCGGGATCCGCGCACACGAACAGCAGCCGGAGCACATCGTCGTGGACTTCTTGCTGCGCATAGTCCAGGGGGACTTCGGCGAGATACTGCCGATCGCGTTTTTCGCGGCGGAGCTCGTCCAGCACGTAGTTGTGCGCCACGCGATACAGCCACGCCTCCGGGTTGTCGGGCAGCTTCGACGACCACGATTGGGTCGCTTGCAGCAGAGCGGTCTGGGCGGCGTCTTCGCACAGCTCCAGGCGCTGATGCCCGAAGCGCCGCGAGAGAATGGAGACCAGGCGCCCGACCTCCCGCCGAAACCAGTGTTCTGGAAGCTCGGGCGCCAGGGTCATGTCAAAAGGTCGCCAGCTCGATGATCTCGACGCTGTTGAACATCGGGACCTCCTTCGCGATCTGGACCGCCTGGGCCATCGACTCGGCCTCGATGAACGACCAGCCGCCGACGATCTCCTTGCCTTCGACGTACGGTCCATCGGTCACCGCACCGCCCCTGCACACGGCGGTGGCGCCGCCAGGCTTGGGGCCCGAGCGCGGCGGCGACTGTTCCAGGATCTCCTTGGCGTACTTCGACATCCAGGACTTCCACTGCATGTAGCCGGCCTGCATCTCGGCGGCTGACGGCTGGTCGCGGGAGTCGGTCGACTTTCGAAACAGAAGAGCGAACTTCATGGTTGAGCCTCCTTACGACCCGCTCCAATCGAGGGGTCTGCTCGGATGACGCCGGCGCATCCACGAATGGACAACCGCCGATGATTTTTTTCGGACCATAGCCCAGCTCGATTTCGGCATGACTGGACCCCCGGTCGCCGCGATGCGCTAGGACATCGCAGAGGTTGCTACAGCCACCTGAACCTTCCGTGTCGAGAGCACGAGCGGTGGTCAAAATCGTGCGCTCCCAACACGCGCTAGCCTCGGTCCAATAGAAATCCGCGCGGCAGTGTAGTTAGGCTGGCATCCAATCTCGTTCTGTCCGAGTATGCCGCTTACGCAGTCGGTTTCCGTTGGCGCAACCCACGGTCCCCCCGGCGCGTCTATCTTCATGGAAGCGTCGCGGCCCCTCCGGCCGCGGTGATGATCCCAGATTATCGGCGCCCCAAACGAGAAGGCCGTCTGGCCTAAGGCAGCTCTTCCCCGTACTGGCCCCAGAGCAAAGCGGAGGGGTTCGCGAGCGGATCACCAGGTCGGCTGCGTCCGCTGTCGCACCCGGCTAACGAGTGCCCGTTCGACCAAGCACATGGACTCGCAACATGACCCGCGGTTGACTACGGCGGGCCTGCTTGCGAGTTTTTCTGGAAGATTGCGGGCTCACAGAACAACTGAAAGGACGAGGCCGATGATGTTGACCAAGCTCCTGACGCGAACGGTACTTGTCACTGTGTCCGCCGCGGCGCTGCTGATCTCGAGCGGAACGGGCTACGCGGCGCCGCCCAAGGGCAAGCCCACGCCGCCCCCGGGTGGCTTCCCTGCCGGCTCGTGCCAGAGCTTCTACCACGAGGGCCACGAGCTGGTGAAGCAAGGCAAGCTCCGTCAGTCCATGGAGTGGATGCTCAAATGCGCTCAGGTGAAGACCTGCAACCAGATCGTGCACAAGGAGTGCATGAGGCAGGTTTCGAAGATCGAGGCCGACATACCCTCGATCGTGCCGGTGGTCGTGGACGCCTCGGGCAAGAACATGAACGAGGTCCAGGTCGAGATGGACGGCGAGTTGCTCACCTCGCGCCTCGACGGCCGCGGCATCCCCGTGGACCCTGGCGACCACGCGTTCACGTTCAAGACCGACAAGGAGACGCTCGGGACGCAGAACGCGACCATTCCGCAGGGACAGCGGAACGTGGCGGTCACGCTGGACCTGTCACTGTCGAAGGTCGCCTCGACGGCGCCGGCCGGGGGCGCTGCTCCCGCTGCCGCGGAGGCTGCTCCTGAGCCGGCGGTTGCGACCTCGTCCGAGGAGCCGCGCGCGCGCACCGCGGCCAAGTCGCGTGGCCCCGGATTGGGCACGTACTCCCTGGCGGTTCTGGGCCTGGCCGGCGTCGGCGGATACGGCCTCCTGACCTACTGGGGCAACAAGGACAACAAGCTCCTCGATGCCTGCAAGCCGGACTGCAAACCCTCCAGCGTCCAGCACATCCGGCAGCTGTACACGGCGGGGAAGATCTCGCTCGGCGTCGGTGCAGCCGCGCTCGTCGGGGCAACGGTCCTGTTCCTGATGTCAGGCTCGTCGAGCAGCGGCAATGAGGTTGCCTCCAGCGGTCCGAGCTATCAGTTCGGCGTCGCACCGACCGCGACGGGCGGGATCGCCGGCGTCTCGGGTGCATTCTGACCGATTCAGAACACCAGCAATCTCGGGGCGCGTCGGCCCCAACCGCCGGCCCCCACCGCCACTAGCCTTCGCAGTTCCACAGGGCGACGGTCTTGTCGCCGGTCACGTTCGCGAGCAGGGCCCCATCCGCGGACATTCCCAGGGACCAGACCGCGTCCGGTGCGGTCACCTTGCGCAGCATCTTGCCTGAGGCGACGTCCCAGACGATCACCTGCGCCGGATGTCGGCCCGACAGCGCGCTGAATCCACCGGTGGCCAGCCTCCGCCCGTCCTTCGAACGGATAGGTGAAGCTTGAACTGGTTCTGGCCGGCGTAGTGCTGGAAGAAGCGATCGAGCTCAGCCTGCCCGCAGGAGAAGTCACGGCGCTTCGGTCCGTGGTCCGGGCGGGTGAAGACGACGAGGTGGTACGACGGCGACGGTGGCCGGGCCGGTCTCGCCCTCGCGGCGGGTCAACGAGCTCGGGATGCGGTGGTGGCCCGTCTCGTGCTGGATGGGCTTTCGGCCAGCACAGAAACCGTCCGGGGTGGCTGCCCGGGCGATTGGACCATGATCGACACGGTCGTGCCCGGCGGGCGAGCGAGCAGATAGTGGATGGCCCCGGCACCGTGCGCCCGGACGTCGCGTCCGTCGATCGCCGTGATGACGTCGCCGATCCGCAAGCCGGCCCTGTATCCATCGGAGCCGGACCCGAGCACGAAGATGCTCGTCCGGCGGTCCCGGTTGCGAACCGCCAGCTGGACCGCGCCACCCACTTCCGTCATTTGCCGGACATCGCCCCGCAGTAGCCTGGTGATGCCGATATCGGTGCTGGGCACGCCGGCGGCAATGGTCAGATATCTGCCTTCTGACACATAGCGGTTGTCCGGGGCGGACAGCTCGACCAGGTATTCCTCGTTCGGGATGAGCCCCTCGAGCGTGAAGGCGCCGTCCCGGTTCGTGGTCGTGTAAACATTTCGGCCCCCCGCTCGCGCGGACACCCGCAAGCCCGGCAAGGGAGCGCCCGACTCCAGGTCCACCGCCGTGCCGGTCAGCTTGGCCGCGGATTCGACCACCAGGCGCAGACCCTGCTTTCGCTCGCCGTCGGCCAGAGCGACCGTCTGGACCGCGCTCTCGCCTGCGGGAGTTCTGGCCTCTATCTCGTAGGTTCCAGCGGCAAGGCCGCTCCATTCGAAGGCTCCGCCCGGGTCGCGCACCGGGCGCCACCCGAAGGAATGCGCGTACAGGCGCTGTTGCCGCTGCGGGACGGTCTCCCCGGCAGACTGTGTGGGCACGACGTTCACCGAAAAAAGGCCCGGGGAACCCCCTTCGCGACGGGTGACAGTCCCCGCCACGCTGGCCGGTGCGCGGAGCGCGAGCTTGACGTCCTCGCGCCCGGCGGCCACGTGGGTGGCCTGGGCCTCGGGGAAACCGGGGCGCACCGCCCACAGCGTGAAGGCGCCCGCTTCGACGTCTTCGATCCGGAAGCGGCCGTCGGGGCCCACCGTCGCGCTGTTGTCGACCAGGTGTTCGGACGGTTTGAGGGCGACCTTCCCGTTCACCTCGCGCTCGGCCAGCACCTGGGTCCCCAGCGCTGGCTGGCCGTCGGCAAGCAGCACGCTTCCCCCGATCGTCATCCCGCCCCTGGCCAGCACCAGCAACAGCCCATCCTTCTGCTCGTCCGGGGCCAGGGTCACGATGCGTAGCTCGGGCAGATCCGTGCCGGACCAATACCCCTGCGGCCCACCTTTGCGGCGGGCCCGGACCGTGTAGCGACCGGGCAGCAGCCCGCCGGCGCGAAAGTGGCCGTCGTCGCCGGTGGTGACACTGACGTGGTTCGTTCCCAGCTCCTGTCCGCTGACCGCCACGCTGACCGCTCCGGCCGGCGATCCGTCCTCGAACTTGACCACACCCGCCACCGAGGCTCCGGCGCGCAGGTGGAGATCGACCTGCAGCGTCCCGGCGCCCTCCCAGGGTCCCACCTCCTGGCGGGCCAGGCCGAACGTGGGATGCGAGGCGACCACCGTTGACTTGCCCTCGGGCAATCCCGCCAGGCGAAAGCTCCCGTCGGCCCCGCTCTCGGCGGTGAGCGTGTCGCCCGATCCCATCTTGCCGATTGTTGCGCCGAGGTCGGCCCGCACAGTGACCCCGGCGGCGGGTTTCCCGCTGGCCTTCCAGACGTGTCCGTCGAGGATTCCTCCCCGGGTAACCACCAGGTCGACTCCCTCGAGCCCAGCTGCGCCTACCGTGATCTCCCGGCGCAGGCCTTGCCAGCCCTCGCGCGAGGCTGCGACCCAGAGCCGCTGCGAACCAGGAGAGATCCCTTCCAGACGGAAGCGTCCGTCCGCCTGGCTGGTCGCGCGCGCCTCGCCGATGCCGAGCGCGAGCCCGGGAACGCCGGCGCCTGCGCCGTCGCGAACCCGCCCGGAGACGGCGAGGCCACGGTCCAGGGCCACCGGCACGTCCGGGATGGTCTGGGTCGCGATCAGGTCGAGGACCGGACCAACCCCGAGCAACGGCCCGCGCCGGGCGCTGATCTGGTATCGCCCGGCCGCGACGCTGTCGAAGCTGAACCGACCGTCGTCCCCGGCGCGCGTGCTGACCGCGACGCTCGCCTCCAGCCCCGGTGGCCGGATCACCACCTCGGCGTCCGGCACGGGCCGGCCGGTCTCTCGCTCGAATACGCGTCCGGCGATCCGGGCGGCCGGGTGCAGGCGCAGGTCCAGTCGCATCGGCCGCGTTATCGCCGCGGGCATTTCCGTGGATGCGTAGCCGTCGGCCTCCGCGCGCACCGTGTATTCGCGGGGCGGAACGACGATTCGATATCGACCCTCCCCGTCGGCAACGGTCCGAAAGCTCCGGGTCGGTGCCAGGCCGGTGCCCGCTCCCCCGGGCGGTCCCGCGAGCAAATGGACCCGCGCGCCGGGGATGACACCCCCTCCCTCGTCGAGCACCTTCCCTTCCAGAGTCTCGCTTTCCGTGCCCAGCAGGTCCCGCCCTTCGGCATCGACTTCCGCTGGGATGGCCTCGCCCGACGGCCCGACAGCTTCCCCGCTCAACGCCGGGATCACGACCCGTCTGGCAGCGCCCCCGGAAGCGGCGGGCCGATCCCGACTTCCGCCACCCTGGCGCCACAGTGCCACCCCGCCGCTGACGGAGATGAGCACGGCGGCCAGCACCCCGACCGCGGCGAGCTTGCCCTTCGTCGACATGGCCATGATGAACGCTCCTTTTCCATTCAGACCGGAGGCACCCGCTGCTCCGCCGGCTCGTGCCAACTCCGGCAGCGGCGAGAGCAGCGCCATCCAGGACGCCCGCCCGCCCGAGTGCCGCTCGTCCAGCCGCCGCCGCAGCTGATCGAGCCCCATCTTCAGTCGCCACCGGACCGTACCGGCGGGGACGCCCTGGTCCTTCGCGATCTCGCTGCTGCTCTGTCCTTCGTAGTAGCGCCGGAGCAGGGTGCCCCGGTACGGCTCTTCCAGATCGAGCACCAGCTCGGCGATCACCCGCTGCAGCTGGGCCCGCTCGAGCAGCTCGTCGGGCGCGGCCGCCCTGGCCCCCGCCTGGGGCTGCCAGCTGGGCAACGCCCGCTCCCGCACCTGGCGCGCCCGCCAGCGTTTGCGGGCCAGGTTTCTGAGCACCGCGGCCAGCCAGGGCTCGGCCGGTCGATCCGACCGGGGCGGCGATCTCAGCGCCGCCAGCCAGGTGTCCTGCACCAGGTCATCGGGATCTTGGCGCAGGCTCGCCGCCAGACGTCGCAACCAGTCCGCGCGCGCCAGCAGCTCCTCGATGCGGCAGGTCTCGGTTCCAGCCATCGGGCCCTCACCCTGAAGCACCCGCGAGTCTGCAAAGTGTTGGGCAGGACCGCCACACGCGCACAAGGATCCGGACCGAACGCTAGCCGGGCGCTAGATCCACCCCACGCCGGCAGACCGGCGCGGGGGCCCCGGGCTTGCGAGCGAACCCAGCTATTTCTGCGACTGGCTCCTAGTCAATCCCCCGGGTGCCGCAGCCGAACACCACGTCGACCCGGCCCATCTCGGTGGCCCGGAGGCGGCCGCAGGTGACGTCGCAGGTGAGGATGCGGGTGGGGACACCGGAAGCTGGCGGCACGTCGTAGTACCAGCCGCCGCGCATCGGATCGCAGCGGTCGCGGCTCTCGACGTAGGGGATGTCCTCGGACAGGCTCGCGCTGCTGTAGTGCACGTTCACCTTGGCGAAGTCGATCATGCCGCTGCCGGGCGGTGCCGGGATCTGATACTCGCAGCCGAGTGAGCCGCGGACCTGGTTGAGCGCTGCCTGCAGCTGCGTGGTGAAGTCACTGGCGGTGGCTAACACGATGGCCTTGTCGCTGCCGCCCGCACTGGCCAGCTGGTCGACCTGCATCCCCGCCATCTCCGCCTCCGCTTCACCGAAGATGCCGATCACATAAGTACGGACGGAGGGCGCGCCCTGGAAGGCACGGGCGATGGTAGCTGCCGTCCCGGGAATGGTGTTCGTGCCCGTCTTGCACCCGCCGGAGGGCAGACCGTCGGTGACCAGCACCAGGGCAGCCCGACGGCCCGGGTTGGCCATCCGGTGTGCCGCCAGATAGGCCAGCGAGCCCGCGACCGCCGGCTCCATGGGCGTCGCGCCGAGCGGGAACTGTCCGTGCAGCGCCGCCAGCAAGCCGTCCCGCCCCTCGGGCAGTTTCCCGATGCTCACCGACGGCTCACGGTAGCTCTGCAGATCGCAATGGTTGGGTTCCTTGTTGTGGCCGAAGCAGGCGCGAGGGAACGCCTGACAGGTGCCCGCCCCGCCGGGGCAGGGCTGCCCGATGTTCGTGCACACGACCCCGCTCGCGGCGCAGGCGCCGGTGGCAATACAGGCGGCCCCCGCCGAACATCTGGTGGGAAATGGGTCATTGATGGCCTTGCATGAATTTCCCGGTCTGAGCGGGTTCGACCCCGGGCAGGCGCTGCGCCCCTGGCAGTAGTCGGCCACCCCCAGGCAGTCCTGGTCGGTGCTGCAGGGCTTGGTCTCGTAGCGGGGGAAAAACTGCATGCCGACCCCCAGACCGCGGGAATCGGGATCGCGAATGAACGCGGCCAGCGCCGTCTGCGCGTTCTCGAGCCGGCTGCGGCCCTCGCGGGTGAAGCTGCTCATCGAGTACGACGAGTCGATCAGCAGCAGCAGGTCGACCGGGCCGCTCTCGGCCTCCTGCGCCACCCCCACGCACGCCCCGGTGGGCGGCACCGCCGTCGGGGACGGGGCGTCGCCGCCGGTCGGGCCGGCCGGCCCCGCATCGGGCAAGCTGAAGGCCGGTGGCGGCGGCGAGGCATCGGCTG
>JBKPRZ010000377.1:0-5108 GCA_046734815.1 Myxococcota bacterium
CGATCTTCTTCGGCATGGTCATGAGCACGACTCCTTTCCAGGTGAGAAAATCTCGCGAGCGTGCCGCCCAGATCGGCGAGAGGAGCAAGATCCAGCGCTGCCTGCGTTCACCGTACTGTTCGTCCAGCGCCCGACGGAGACGGTCCAGGCTCTCCTTCAGGCGCCAGCGCACCGTCCCGGCGGGAATCTCCTGCAGCCGGGCGATCTCGGCCGCGGTCAGACCCTCGAAGTATCGCAGGAGCACCGTCGTCCGGAAGGGCTCGTCCAGGGCCACGACCGCTCCCACCAGCAGCCGCTGCGCCTCCGCGCGCTCGATCAGCCGTTCCGGTGGCGGGCTCGACACCGGCTCGGCGGCTGCCGATGCCACCTCACGCCGTCGCCGGGCCGATCGCACCCGGGCCGCGGTACGGAGCAGATTCCGCAATACCTCCGCCAGCCACGGCTCGGCCGGACCGGGGCGGCTCGGCGGCGATCGCAGGGCCGCCAGCCAGGTCTCCTGGACGGCGTCGTCGGCATCCTCGGATGAACGCACCAGGTGGTGCGCCAGACGGCGAAGCCAGTCGGCGTGGACCAGCAGGTCCTTCATGGTCGAAGGGTGTGACTGCACTTCCGCCGATCCTCACGCAGCCGACCGGCGAAGTGTTGGCGGGAATCGACCGGCCCGCCCCGGCGCGTCAGCGCCGCCGTCCAGACTCAGGCGACGGCGCCGTCCGGGCAGTGTTCCTTCACCACGTCGATGACGCTGTTGATCCGCAGCGGCTTGTGCAGGACCCGGGTGGCCGTCACGCTGGCGGCGGCCTGGGGGCCGGCGGCGGTGATCAGCACGACGGGGATGGCGGCCAGGTCGGGCTGCTTGAGCAGGGTCTCGCGAAAGGTGCGGCCGTCCATCACCGGCATCATCAGATCGAGGAGGATGAGGCAGGGCGGCTCGCCGGACGATTGCAGGTGGTGCAGGGCCGCCGCTCCATGCTCGACGCAGACCACGCCGTAGCCTTCCAGCTCGAGGGCGTCACACAGGGCCTCGCGCAGCTCGTTGTCGTCATCGATGACCAGGATGTAGTGAGACACGACCAGGCTCCTAGGGCCGGGGGGTTGCGGGCAGCAGGACGGTGAACCGGGCCCCCTTGCCCGGCTCGCTGTCGAGGGTGATGGTGCCGCCGTGGGCGGCGACGATGCGGCGGACGATCCACAGGCCCAGCCCCATGCCCGCCACGTTGGGCGAGGCGGCCCGCTCGTATTGATCGAAGATCCGGTCCTGGTGCTCGCGGGGGATGCCCGGTCCCTCGTCGCGGACCGTCAGGCGGGCCTGTCGCTGGCCCTTGGTGCCGACGGTGAGGAAGATGGCCGAGCCGCGGGCGTATTTGACCGCGTTGGCCAGCAGGTTGCTGATCACCTGGTCCAGCCGCCCGCGGTCGGCGCGCACCGGCGCCGGGTTCTCCACCTCGACAGTCAGGCGGCCGCCCACCCGGGTGGCCGCCTCCTCGAAACGGGAGGCCACCTCGCCGGCCAGCTCGGACAGATCGAAGTCCGAGACCTCCAGGTGCAGCTCGGGTCCGGACAGGCGGGTCACGTCCAGCAGGCGATCCATCAGCTGGGACAGCAGGGAGGCCTGCCGGTCGGCGCGCAGCAGCCGCTGCTTGACCGCATCCTCGCCCAGATGCAACAGCTTGCCGGCCTCGGCCGCGCGCAACAGCGACGACATGATCAAGGTCAAGGTGGACAGCGGGGTGCGCAGCTCGTGCGAGGCGATGGACAGGAAGGTGTCGCGCGCAGAGATGGCGGCCTGGGCGTCGCGGTAGGCGCGCGCGTTCTCGATGGCCAGCGAGGCCCGGCGGGCGATCTCGTTGGCCAGGATCAGGTCGGCCGCCTGGTAGCGCCGTTCGGACTCGGCGGTCACGAAGGTCAAGACACCGATCGGCTGGTCGCCCACGCGCAGCGGTGCCACGATGGCCGATTTCAGCCGCAGCTCCTCCACCAGCCGCCGCTGCTCCGGATCGCGGGTGGTGGCCGCGATCAGGTCGCGGCCGATCTCCGGCAGCAGCAGGCCGGTGCCGTCCTTCATCACCTGGTAGATCATCGAGTCGGGCGCGGGTGGGTAGCGGCGCCGCCACTCGCGGGCCAGCTCGACCTTCGACTCGTCGACGTGCGCCACCGCCAGCTGCTGGACGCGCCCGTCGCCGTCCAGGATGTCCACCGCGCACCAGTCGGCCACCTGGGGCACGGCCAGCTTGGCCACCTGGCGCAAGGTGGCCTCGTAGTCCAGCGACGACCCCAGCACCGCGCTGGACTCGGCCAGGAACTGCCAGGCCGCCTCGGTCTTGCGCCGCTCGGTGAAGTCGCGGAAGACGTTGACCACCAGGTCGACCTGCCCGCTGGCGTTGCACACCGGCGCCGCCGACACGAACGACCAGCGCTCCTCGCCGGACGGCTTGCGCCGGAAGCGCACCACCGCCTGGGCGGCCTGGCCCCCGAAGGCCTGGCGGCTGGGCAGCTCTTCCGGGGTCATCGGGGCGCCGTCCTCGCGCATCACCTCGAAGCGCTGGCGGAAGCTCGTCAGCGGCGCGGTCAGCATTTCTTGCGCGGAATCGAACCCGCTCAGCTGCGCGGCGGCGTCGTTGGCGAACACCAGCCGACCGTCCGGCGCCTGAACCGTGACCCCTTCGCTGATCGCGCCCAGGATCAGCCGCAGCTGGTCCCGGGAGCGGCGCAGCTCCTCCTGGTCCAGCTCGGCCTGGCGGCGGGCGGCCTGCTCGGCGGCCAGATGGCGCGCGTTCTCCTCGGCGCGCTGCCGTTCGGTGAGGTCTCGGGTGATCTTGGCGAAGCCGGTCAAGGCGCCCCGGCTGTCGCGCATCGCGGTCACCACGATGCTGGCCCAGAACCGCTGGCCGTCCTTGCGCAGGCGCCAGCCCTCTTCCTCGTAGCGCCCCTCGGCCCGCACCCGGTCCAGAATGCGGTCGGGCTTGCCGGCCGCCCGGTCCTCGGGCGTGAAGAACGTGGCGTAGGGCCGCCCGATGATCTCGGCGGCGCGATAGCCCTTGATCCGCTCGGCCCCCGGATTCCAGGTGGCGACGTGCCCGTCGGGGGACAGCATGAAGATCGCGTAGTCGATCACCTGTTCGACCAGCAGCTCGAACCGCTGGTCGGGAACGGAAGGCTGATCGCGTCCCGGATGATGTTTGCCGTCCGACATCGTTTCCGTCCTTACTCTACACCGGGGACAATCCCCGTCGGGGGTGTGCGTTTTGCGGCTCAGGGATGCTCTGCAGTCTCCGAGGGCCGCCTATACTTCGTGGTCAGACGCATGCGGGGCAACGTTCCCTCAAGGAAGAAGCCGGCTTTTCCCGTGCAGACTGCGCTGCAGGGCTACCTCCGGCGATACAACCGGGCGGCCGAGCTCCCGGTCCGTTACGAGGACCTGTTGCGGCACGAGTTCAGCCTGCCCCTTCTGGACGAGCGCCAGCAGGACACCCTGTGGGAGACGGTCCATTACGCGCCGTCCGAGCAGCGCGAGCTGTACCGGTCGCTCACCTACATCTATTCGCTGATCAAGGCGGGCGGCGACCTGGGCATCCTCAATCACCTGACCGTCGCGCGCATCGATTATTGCACCTTCGGCAACACCAAGCCGTTCCGTGTCCGGATCATCAACCGCCTCAACGACAACTACGACCACTTCTACATCAAGCGCAGCGACGCCTCCCGGGTGTACGGCCTGGAGCTGGAGGAGCTGCTGTCACCCAACACGGTGACCTTCCTGGTGCATGGCGAGACCCTGGTCGAGGAGCACATCATCGGGATCCCCGGCGACGACTTCATGCGCGACCACCTGGGCGATTCGATGTTCAACCACATCCGCCTGGCCAAGGAGTTCGTGAAGTTCAACGAACGGTGCTTCGTGCGCCTGCTGGGCGACATGCGCTCGTACAACTTCGTCGTGGCGGTCACGCCCGACATCGAGGGCTCGCAGTTCCGGCTGCGGGCCATCGACTTCGACCAGCAGTCGTACGAGGGGCGCAAGAACTTCTACCTGCCGCAATACTTCCGCGAGAACAACCCCATCATCTTCCTGGGCATCCAGCACATGGAGCCCGAGACGGTGAAGCAATATCAGCTGGAGGAGCGCAGCCTGATCGCCGCCCGGGCCAAGGTCGAGTGGGCGCGCCTCAGCGAGCTGCTGGAGATCATGCGCCGGGACCACGTCTCCGAGGAGGAGAAGGTGGCCAACCTGCGCACCGAGCTGGCCGAGCACCACGAGAACGGCGCCTTCCTGGGCTGCACCACCATGGGCGAGATCATCGACACCAACATCAAGCTGCTCATCCACAAGGAGTTCCGGCAGAGCATCGTCGGGACGTGAGCGTTCAGCCGCCGGAGGAGGCGACCTTGCCCGGGGCGGACGGCGCGCTGGCGGCGCCCTCGGGGACGGTGGGTGCCTTGTCGGGCGCGGTGGCGGTGTCCATGCGGATGAAGGGCAGCAGCAGCAGGGCGGGCGCCGCCATCACGATGGTGAAGCCGAAGAAGGCCGGCCAGCCGAAGGTGCTGGCCAGGTAGCCAGAGGATCCGCTGAACAGGCGTCCGGCCAGGCTGGAAGCGCTGGACAGCAGCGCAAACTGCGTGGCCGAGAAGGACTTGTCACACAGGGACAGCATGAACGCGCCGAGGGCGGCGGCGGCCAGGCCCCGGCAGAAGGTGTCGCCCGCCACCACGGCGATCAGCAGCGCGTATTTCTTGCCCAGCAACGCCATGGCCAGATAACCGGCGTTGGCCAGGGCCTCGAGGATGCCGAACACCAGCAGCGACGGCTTGGGCCCCCACTTGGCATACAGGCCCCCGCCCAGCATCACGCCCAGGATCGTCCCGCCGAATCCCACGAACTTGCGGATGGTGCCGATGTCGGTGTTGGAAAACCCGGTCTTGATCAGAAACGGGATCGTCATCCCGTCCGAGACGTATTCCCCGAACTTGTAGAACAGCACGAACAGCAGCGGGATCAAGACGCCGGGTCGCGAGAAGAAATTGACGAACGGCTTGGTGAACGAGTCGGCCAGGGTGCGCGGCGGCTTGCTGTCCTGGGGCTCGGGCGCCAGCAGGACCGCGGGGATGCCGAC
>JBKPRZ010000378.1:0-15970 GCA_046734815.1 Myxococcota bacterium
ATCCTGACCGTGGTCTTGCCCGCCGCCTTGCCCGGCATCGTCTCGGGGTCCCTGCTGGCGGTCGCGCGCGCGGCCGGCGAAACCGCCCCCTTGCTGTTCGCGCTGGGGACCGCCACCGCTTTCAACCCACACCTGTTTTCACAGGCCAACACCGCCCTGTCCCTGCAGATCTTCGGCAACGCCACCTCGTCGTTCGTGCCCGCGCAGGATCGCGCCTGGGGCGCCGCGCTCACGCTGGTGTTGCTCACGTTCCTGATCACCCTGATTGCGCGCCTGTTCACCGCGCGCGTCGCCCGCGGGAGGTAGCCGACGATGACGATGGAGGACCGCATCGAACCACCCGCTCCCCTGGCGCCGCGTCCCCGGACCTCTGCGCCGGTCCCGCCGCGGACCGAGGTCGAACGGCCAGTCACCGGTGGTCGCACGGATGGCTCGGTGGTGTTCGATCTCGACGACGTGGAGGTGTATTACGGTTCCTTTCGCGCCGTCCGCGGCGTGACGATGAAGATCTTGAAGCACGAGGTGACCGCCTTCATCGGACCCTCGGGCTGCGGAAAGACCACCGTGCTGCGCAGCTTGAACCGCATGCACGACGTGACACCGGGCGCCCGCGTCCGGGGCGGGCTGCGCTACCGCATGACCGAGCTGTACGCCCCCGGCGTGTCCGCCACCGAAGTGCGCCGGCGCATCGGGATGGTCTTCCAGAAGCCCAACCCCTTTCCCAAGAGCATCTACGACAACGTGGCCTTCGGACCGCGGTCCAACGGGGTCCGCTCCCGCAGCGAGCTGGATGGGATGGTGGAAAAATCGCTGCGGGGGGCAGCCCTGTGGGACGAGGTCAAGGATCGGCTGAAGGCGTCGGCGCTGGGTCTGTCGGGCGGGCAGCAGCAGCGCCTGTGCATCGCTCGCACCATCGCGGTAGGCCCCGAGGTGGTGCTGATGGACGAGCCCTGCAGCGCCCTGGACCCGATCGCCACCGCCCGCATCGAGGAGCTGATGCGCGAGCTGAAGGGTCAGTTCACGATCGTCATCGTCACCCACAACATGCAACAGGCCGGCCGGGTCAGCGATCGGACCGCCTTTTACACCACCGAGGTCGACGCCCAGTCCGATCGCCGCACGGGCATCCTGGTCGAATACGCCGAGACCCCGAAGAACTTCTCCAACCCCGGCGACGAGCGCACCGAGAACTACATCACCGGCCGCTTCGGCTGATCACGTCCTCATATCGGCCCGACGTGCGCGCCGACCGCATCGCCGAGCGCTGAGCGCCCCCGGGCGGATCCGACCCGTGACGAGACCGTGCGCTCCGTGACCAGACCGTCGACGTAACGTCGGACGCGCCGCCGGCGGCGTTCGTTATGGTCGCGCGCAACGCGACCGGGAGGTCTCCATGAAAGTCGATCGCCGTAGGTTCGTCCAGCTCATGAGCGGCGGGGCGCTGGCTGCCAGCTTCTCCAGCATCGAGCGCGCCCTGGCCATCCCTGCCCACAGCCGCCGGGGCAGCATCGAGGACGTGCAGCACATCGTCATCCTCATGCAGGAGAACCGCTCGTTCGATCACTACTTCGGCAGCCTGCGCGGGGTGCGCGGCTTCGATGATCCGCGGGCGGTCAAGCTCCCCTCGGGGGCGCCGGTCTGGCAGCAGCCCAGCGGCTCCGGATACGTCTCGCCCTTCCATCCCGATGCCGCCAACCTGGGCCTGGCCTTCCTTGAAGACCTGCCCCACGGCTGGGACGACACCGTTCCGGCGCTGAATCACGGCAAGTACGACCAGTGGATTCCCAACAAGGGAAGCAGCACCATGGCGTACTTCACCCGCCAGGACATTCCCTATCACTACGCCCTGGCCGACGCCTTCACCGTCTGCGACGCCTATTACTGCTCGTTCCCGGGCTCGACCGATCCCAACCGCTACCACATGTGGACGGGCTGGCTGGGCAACGACGGACAGGGCGGCGGCCCGGTGCTGGACAACGCCGAGGCCGGTTACGACTGGATGACATTTCCCGAGCGACTGCAACAGGCTGGCATCTCCTGGAAGATCTACCAGGACGCCGGCGCGGGCCTCGACGCCGAACACTACTGGGGCTGGGGTGCGGACCCCTACATCGGCAACTACGGCGACAACTCGCTGCTGTATTTCCACCAGTACCAGAACGCCCAGCCGGGCAGCCCGCTTCACCTGGGTGCCCGCTCTGCCACGGACATCTCGCACCTCGGCGGAAACCTCGTCGATCAGTTCAAGGCCGACGTGGCCTCGGGCAACCTGCCCCAGGTCTCGTGGATCGCGGCCCCCGAGGCGTTCACCGAGCACGGCAACTGGCCCACGAACTATGGCGCCTGGTACATCTCGCAGTTCCTCGACGCCCTCATCGCCTACCCGGATGTCTTCAGCAAGACCGTCTTCTTCATCAACTACGACGAGAATGACGGCTTCTTCGACCACATGGTCCCGCCCATGCCGCCCGAGTCGTCCGCCCAGGGCTGGTCGACCGTCGACACCACCCACGAGATCTTCCCGGGCGACGCCAAGCACAAGCTGCCCGGGCCCCTGGGCCTGGGCGTGCGCGTCCCCATGATCGTCGTGTCGCCCTGGAGCCGCGGCGGCTGGGTGAGCTCCGAGGTGTTCGACCACACCTCGCTGATCCAGTTCATCGAGCGCCGCTTCTCGGCACAGCACCCCGAGCTGTTCGAGACCAACATCACGAAGTGGCGGCGGGCGGTGACCGGTGACCTCACCTCGGCCTTCGACTTCAAGTCGCCCAACCACAAGAAGTTCTTCCTGCCGAGCACCGCCGGGTACCAGCCCCCCGATCACGAGCGCCACGACGACTACGTCCCCACGCCCACCAACCCGCCGCATCCCCGGCAGGAGCGCGGGACCCGACCCGCGCGCTCCGTCCCCTACGAGCTGCAGGCCACCGCGGAGGTCGGTGCCGGCACCGTGACCATCACCTTCCGCAACGCCGGTCAGGCGGCGGCGGTCTTCCAGGTGAGGTCCGGCAGCGGCACGGACGGTCCCTGGACCTTCACCGTCGGCGCGGGCGACAGCGGCACGCAGAGCTGGCCCGTGACCGGCGGCTACGACCTCTCGGTGTACGGCCCCAACGGTTTTTACCGCCGGTTCGCGGGCACCGTCGCCGGGACGAACCCCGCCAACCTGACCGTGAACAGCACCTACGAGACCGAGTGCGCGGCCGTCCGCCTGGACATCTCCAACAGCGGCGGCGCCGTCAGCCGCGTGCAGATCACCAGCGCCTACCGCGACGAAGAGGTCCGCCGCGACCTGCCCCCCGGCCAGAGCTTCAGCCGCCGCTTCTCGCTGGAGGAGTCGTCCGGCTGGTACGACCTGTCCATCACGGTCGAGTCCGACCCCGCCTTCAACCAGCAGCTGGCTGGCCACGTCGAGACCGGTCGGGACAGCACGACCGATCCGCTGATCGGAGCCGGCAAGCCCGGGGGCTGAAGCACCGGTGGAATCCGGACGGCGTCGGGATCGCTGAACGCGCTGGCCAGCGAGAGGCGGTCGATCGGCGGGCGTGGTAGCGTGGCCGGCTGCAGGCCATGGATCGGCTACCAGGCAGGCGAAACGTGTTGCGCGCGCTGGGCCTGGGGCCGCTCGGGCTCGGCTGCGCCAGCGCCGGCGGCGTGGGTGCGGGCGGAGACGGTGCATCGGCGCGCACCGGCGGTTCCTTCCGGGTGGTCGGCTACTTTCCCTCGCGCGGTCAGCCCGAGGCGGTCCGCTACCGCGAGCTCACCCACATCAACTACGCCTTCGCCTTCCCCACCCCCGACGGGCAGCTCCGGCCTCTGGCGCGGCCCGAGCGCCTGGCGGCGCTGCTGCAGGGTGCGCGCCCACACGCGGTGAAGGTCGCCCTCTCCATCGGGGGGTGGCACGGCGGCGACGACAGCGCCTTCGAGGCCTTGGCGGCCAGTCCCGTCGCGCGCGCCCGCTTCGTGCAGGAGGTGGGCGCGCTGGTCGAGCGGCACGGCCTCGACGGCATCGACATGGACTGGGAGTACCCCGACCCTGGCGAGTCGAGCCGCAACAACGTCCTTCTGATGCAGGAGCTGCGCGCCCGCCTGGGTCCCGGCCGGTTGCTCACGGCGGCGGTGGTCGGTCGCGGCGAGCAGGGCGCCGGAGTCTCGCCGGATGTGTTCGCCCAGACCGACTTCATCAACATCATGGCCTACGACGACGACGAGCACGGCCAGCGCCCCCACTCGCCCTACGACCATGCCGTCGCCTGCGTCGACTACTGGAGTGGGCGCGGCCTGCGCCGCGAGCAGCTGGTGCTGGGCGTACCCTTTTACGGCAAGCCGCCGGAGACGCCGTACCGGCAGCTGGTCGAGCGCGACCGGAGCGCCGCCGAGCGCGACGAGACCGACGGGGTCCACTACAACGGTGTGCAGACCATGAGGCGCAAGACCGACCTGGCGCTGGCGCGCGGCAGCGGGATCATGATCTGGGAGATCACCCAGGACACCGCCGACGAGAGCTCGCTTCTGCGCGCCATCCACCAGACCGTACAGGCCGCGCCGGGCCCGCTGGTGGTGGGCGGCTGAGCGTGCCAGTGCGGCATCGACGGTAGCCGGGTCCTGGGTTAGCCTGCAGGCCATCGACCCGCCGTGGCGGGCGACCAGCTGGCGGGCCCCGCGCGAGAGGTGAGATGGCGCAAACCGCTGCGGACAGGACAACGATCCCGGCGTGGCTGGGCGTGCTCGTCCTGGGCGCCTGCTCGGCGGCCGGCGTGGCGCCGCCGGGGCCGGGTGCGGGCGAGCGGCCGCCTCCTTTCACCCTGCCGCCGTTGCCTCCGGGGCGCGATGCGGGCGAGCCGGCGTCCCCGGCGATGCCCGGCGCCTGCGTACCCGAAGCCCAGCCGGCCCGCCGCCTGGCGGTGGACCTGCTCCTGCTGGTGGATGTCTCGAGCTCGATGGCCGATCTGGTCGCCGGTGGCAAGCAATCGAAGTGGGACATCGTCCGCGCCGGTCTGCTGGGCTTCCTGGCCGACCCCCGCTCCCGCGGCGTGCAGGTCGGATTGCAGTTCTTCCCCCTGGGTGGAAGCTGCGCCCTGGCCGACTTCGAGAAGCTGGCGGTCAATTTCGTGGATCTGCCGACGGTGATGCCCGCGCTGACCGCCGCCCTGGACGGGCAGACGAACGTGCGCATGAACTTCGGAACCCCGACCGGGGTGGCTCTGGCTGCCGCCCACGAGGTGCTGCGGCTGCGGGTGCGCAGCTTGCCCGATCGCCGGGCCACCCTGGTGTTGCTCACCGACGACGAGCCCGCCGCCTGCACGCCGGTGGCGATCGACGAGGTCGCCGCTCCGGTCGGAGAGGGGCAGGCCCTGAATCCCTCGGTGGCCACCTACGTGATCGGGGTGTTTTCGCCGGCCGAGCTGGCGCGGGCCCGGGCGGCGGTCGAGAAGCTGGCCCTGGCCGGAGGCACCAGGGCCTTCGTGCTGGACGCGGGCCTCGACCTGTCGGTCCGCCTCACCCAGACCCTCGACGAGATCCGGACCCGGGCGGTGCCCTGTGAATTCGCGATCCCGCAGCCGCGGCAGCAGGTCCTCGACTACCGCCGGTTCAACCTTCGCCTCACCACCTCGGCCGGCGTCGAGCCGCTGCGATACGTGCGGGCCCCCGAGTCCTGCCCGGCGAGCGGTGGTGGCTGGTACTTCGACTTCGATCCCACCACCAGCGGTGGCAAACCGGGCCGGGTGATCACCTGCCCGGTCTCCTGCCGCGCCTTCCAGGCCGACCCCGCTCCCCGGGTGGACGTGCTGTTCGGCTGCCCCACCTCGACCCTGCCCTAGGATCTGTCCAGGGAACGAGCCTTGCACGACAAGGGGTCATGAGGACGCAGCGGGATGATGTGCTCGAGCGTGGATTGGACCAGGCACGCGGCAACCAGGCGCCGTCGGGGTCCAACGTACGGACGGGTGGGGGCGTCGGGTATACGATCGCCCGGCCCACCTTCGAACGTCAGTTCGCCATCGATGCGTTCGCGGCGTTGCCGCCTGCCCATCTGATGATCGGGCTGCTGGAGCTCGACGTCACCGACGCCGAGGCGCGAATCGCGCAGCTGCATCGGGCGGGGACGCGGGTCTCGCTGTTTGCTTTCCTGCTGCGCTCGATCGCGGTGGCGATCTCGGAACATCCGGAGCTCAATCAGGTACGACACCGGCGTGCAATCGTGCGATTCGACGATGTCGACGTGAACGTGCCGATGGAAGTGACCACTGCGGACGGCAAGTTCCCGCGGCAGGTGGTGATCAGGAGGGCCCAGCAGCGGTCCCCGGCCCAGATCTACGCCGAGCTCGAGCAGGCGCGGCTGTCGTACGCGCGCACGGGAGACACCGGGGGCGAGGATCGCTGGGCGCGACGGATGATGCGCCTGTTCGGATGGCTGCCGCAATTCCTGCGAATCCGGGTCATGCGTCGGCTGATCCAGAGCGCCTTCACCGTGAAGCGGCGGGCCGGAACCACCCTGGTGACCTCGGTGGGAAAGTTCTCGTCCGTGCCCGGCTTCGCCTTCAGCTTCACCACCGGGCCACGGGCGGCGGCCTTCGCCGTGGGCGGGGTGGTGCAGAAACCGTGGAACCACCAGGGGCGGGTCGTCATCCGCTCGGTCCTCTCGCTCTCGATCATGGTCAATCACGACCTGGTCGACGGAGCTCCGGCGGCGCGATTCGCGAATCGCTTGCAGGAGCTGATCGAGAAGGCGCAAGGGTTGCCGCCGGAGGCGGAGCCTGTGACAGCGGGTTGACCCGCGCGACCAGCCGCCGCCCGACTCAGAAGCTCACCCGCACGCCGGCCCCACTGGCCCGAGCGGCGTCGTGGACCAGCTGGGCCGCCGCCAGGTCCTCCACCGAGACCCCCAGCGACTCGAAAACGGTGATGTCGCGCGCGGAGGTGCGTCCCGTCGCCTGGCCAGTCAACAGCTCGCCGATCTCGCCCTTCACGTCCTCGAGGCTGACCACTCCCTCCTGCTGGGCCAGGAGAAAGTCACCCGCCTCGTTGATCAGGGACTCGCGCTGGTCGGTGTACAGCCGCGCCCGGCGCACGGTCTCGCTGTCGAGCTCCCGCCTCGACGGGACGCAGGCGCCGACTGCATTGATGTGGGCTCCGGGCGTCAGCCACGCGTGCTGCAGGACCGGCGTGTGCGAGGTGGTGGCGGTGACGATGATATCCGCACCCTCGACGGCCTGCCTCGCGTCCGGGCAGGCCTCGACGCGCGTGTCCGGCAACAGGGCGGCGGCCTCGTCGGCGAAGGCGCGAGCGGCCTCGGGCCGCCTTCCGGCCACCCGCACCCGGCGGAGCTTGCGCACGCAGGGGATCGCTTGCAGGTGAGCCCGCGCTTGCACCCCGGTGCCGATGATCGCCAGGTCCCCGGCCCCTTGCCCGGCCAGAAGGTCGGTCGCCACCGCCGAGGCCGCCGCCGTCCGCACGGCGGTGATGGCCGACGCATCCAGCAGCACCAGAGGTTCGCCGGTCGCGACCGAGATGAGCAGCACGATGCCCTGGTGAGCGTCGCGGCCGAGCGCCGGATTGCCGTGGAACACGCTCACCGCCTTGAATCCGAAGGCCGGCTGTTCCCCGCCCATGTGAGAAGGCATGAGCGCGAGCAACCCGGGCACGGTCGGCGGGCGGACCACCATGCGCAGCGGCTGGTGAACCTGATCACGGGCCAGTCGGATCAGGGCCGCGCGCACCGCCCGGATGCAGCCATCCATCGGCAGCAGCCGTCGGACTTCGTCGTGGTTGATGATCAGCAGCTCTCGGCGTGGCGTGGTCAAGGTGACTTCTCCGTGGGTGGAGTTCTACGCCGGAGCCGCCGATTCTCTCGATGTCTCAGGCGGCGCGCGGACGGAGGTTGATGCGATGTGTTTGGGCTATAACGCGATCATGCTGACGCTCGAGTCCTCATGCTTGACGGTCCTCGCCTTGCTGGGCGTGGGATGCGCCACCAGCGGTCACCGACCCAGCGCCGCGGCTGCGATCCTGGGATCGAGCAAGACCGTGGTCGAGAGCATAGACGAGCGCAACGTCCGCGCCGAAGGCGGCAACCCTGCGAACGCACAGTTCGAGATCCCGCCGGGCCGCCACGCGATCGAGGTCAGCCTGGAGTCGGACTCGAGCGTCCAGCACGCGGCCACCGATCCCGCGACCATCACGGTCTGTTTCAACGCCGTCGCGGGGCGCACCTACCTGACCCAGCCGATCATCGAAGGCAGCCGGTGGCGGCCGGAGATCGTCGACGAGTTCACGGGCAGCGGCGTGTCCACGGGCTGCGCCGAGGCCCCGGACACGAGCAGCGCGGCCAACGGGCCGGACACGATCGTCTCTCCGAGCTCGGGCGAGAAGCTGGCCCTCGCTTCGTTACCCGTGCCGCCAAGGGCCGGCCGCGATTCGAACCTGCCAGGATCGGGATTGACCGCCGGGGTCGGTTTCTTCTTCGGTGGAGAATCGCTGTACAAGGTGACGTTCAGCAACGCGCCCGATCGAAATCTGAACGCCGGCCGTGGCGTGCTGGTGACCGCGGGCGGCCTGTGGACGCCGCTGTGGATCGACGACCAGTTCGGTTTCGGAGCGGGCGCATCCATTGGCTGGAAGTACGATTCCATCTCGGCGTCCAACGGTGAGGTCACGCTGACCCGCTTTCCGGTGAGCGCCACCGTTCACAGCCTGATTCGCCTCGGCAAGCTCTGGTACACCCTCCTCAGCGGCGGACTGATCAAGGAGGTCGGCGGCCAGGTCTCGGGCAGCGGCTTTGCCGCCGCAGCCAACGCCAGCTTCACCAGTTCCCTGGGACTGCTGGGCGAGGGCGCCATCTACCACACGCTGGGACCTGCCACCCTCGGCGCCATCGTCCGCTACTCGAGCTCCCATGACTGGCTGGAAGACACCCAGTTCGACGCCAGCAGCGTGGGCGTCATCGCCTCCGCGCAATACAACTTCTGAGCGACCGCGGCGGCCTGGTGTCGCCGTCACATACGCATCTCAGTGTAGATGCGTATCGTGAGTGGTTAGATTATTTTATCCTTGCGCGTCCATGGTCGCGCGCAGACAGTGAGCACGTGGAAGGCCTTCGCTCCTCGCGGGTCAGACAGCGAATCGCCCTTGGGCTCGCGCTGGGTCTCGCTTTCCTGGTCGGGTTGGCCGCGTATCACCAGGGCGCTGCCCGCCATGCATCCGCCGGCGGGCAAACGGCGGCGAAGGGTCCCCGCCGCCCGTTGCCGGAACGGACGTACGGCTCACAAGCCGAGTTTCCGAAGCAGTGGATCCGCGAACCCGAGCTCGCGCGGGCGGCCGCTCTCAGCGGCATGAAGCGTCTGTCGGATCGTCAGAAGGTGGTCCTGCTCCAGGCGTTGAACGAACGGACGTGTGACTGCGGATGCGAGCTGGGCTCCTTCGCCAAGTGCGTGAGAGACGACAGCAACTGTCCACGCGGGCCCCAGATCGCCCGTCTCGCTGTCTCGATGGCGGCGGACGATCATTCGTTACCCGAGCTCCTCGGTGCGATCGACGAAGCCAATCCTCCGGCGCCACCCAGGGCCGAAACCACCCGCTCGGTCGATCAGCCGCTGGTCGAGCGGTCATTCGAGCCGCCGCCGGGAGCGCTGCGGACCGGCCCTGCCGACGCGCCCGTGGCCATCGTGGTGTTCAGTGACTACCAGTGCCCTTATTGCCGCACGCTCGACGCCACTCTGGACGGTCTGCAACGCAAGCATGGCGACTCGCTGACGGTGGTCCACGTGCACTACCCGCTGCACATCCATCGTCGGGCGACCGACGCCGCCGTCGCGGTGCAGGCCGCCGAGCGGCAGCAGGCCGGCCTGCGCATGCATCGCCGGCTGTTCCAGAACATCAGCAGCCTCGATGCGGTGGAGCTGGAGGGGCATGCTGCCGCCATCGGACTGGACCTTCCGCGCTGGAAGTCGGACGTGGCCCTTCCGGAAGTGCGGCAAGAGGTGCAGGCACAAAGACGGCTGGGCGAGCAGCTCGGCATCCGGAACGTGCCGACCTTTTTCGTGAACGGCCGGCAGCTGCAAGGCGCTCTATCTGCCGAGCAGATCGAGGAGGCGATCGAGCGAGCCGTGCAACTCCGTCGGTCGAGTGACCTTCGGCCATCGCTGGCGCCCAATGCGGGCGATATGCAAAGGAGGAAACCATGAAGTACAAAGCAGCAACGCTGGGTCTACTCGGTTCGGCGGGTCTGGGAGCATTGGTGGGGTCAGTGGCCTTCGTCCCGCAGGCCAAGGCCCAGTACGAGTGCGGATATGCGAAGATCTGGACCGATTGTCATCGATGCAACTGCGTGTCGGGGTATGGCTTCCTGGCTGACTGCAGCTCACCGCCCGACCTGACCTGCGGCGATTGTTCGACCACGGGCCGGGAGTGTGACGACGACGGCTACTAGACTGGAACTTTGAACGACCGCTCCTCTCGGGCCCGGAGGGTCCGGGGGGAGCGGTGAACGCCGAGGCTGGTCGATGAAGATTCTGATCGTTCTGCTGGTGGGCAGCGCGGTGGCCAATGTCTGGCTCCTGCGGGCCTCGAGACAGTCAGGCCAGACGCAGGTCCTTCCCGCGGCCCCGCGATCGCCGTCCTCGTCGCGATCGGAGCCTGCCGCGGCTCCCCCGGGGGTGGCGGGGCCAGCGATGTCCGAGGACGAGTGTCAGCAGCGGGTCCGCGCGCTCGAGCAGACCGTGGCCCTGGAGAAGGCGCGGCAGGTCGCGGTCCTGCCGGCCAGGCGTCTCTTCGACATCGGAGATCCCAATCCTGCGGCCCAGACCACGATGACCCGGATACTCGACCCGATCTTCGCGAAGCTGCACATGCCGCGAACCCACGCGGTGGAGTGTCGAGGCAGCGCCTGCCGGATCTCCGTGCTCGAGCCAGCGGGAGCCGTCCCTGCGGATGCGAATGACTGGATGGCCGCTCTTCAGCGGGATGCAGAGCTGGGCGGCATGCGAGACGGAGGTCTGGAATTCGAACGGGTGCGTTGGGTGCGCGACGAAGGCTCGGGGTCCTACTTCCGGGAGATTCCGACGTATGTGAAGCTGAAGGCGGCGCCGGGAGGTCAGCTGTGAGCCCGCGATCCACCGCGCGCTGGATCGTCGGATTCGCGCTGGCGGTGAGCCTGGGACTCAACGGGTTGCTGCTGGTGCGGCGGGCGTGGTCGCGGACGGGCCCGAGGCCCGAAGAGCTGGTTGCTGTTCCGAGGGCCGCGGAGCGCGATCGTGGGCCCACACCCGCGCGGCGCCCCGGAAACCAGTCCGTGCACGTCAGCGTCTGTCAGGTACGGCTTGCCCAGCTGGAAGGTCAGCTGACCCAGGTCCGCGCGCTGTCTTCGGAGAGCCGGCGAGCGGAGGACATCTTCCGCGACAGCCTACCCAACCCGACGGCGACCCTGCTGCTGCAGGCGGCTGTGCAGCGGATGCTGGGCAGCGAGAACGGCCCGCCCGTCCCTTACCAGGTCGAGTGTCGGGACGTGGCCTGCCAGGTGGTGCCCCTGCGCGCCGAGGACGTCACGCCGACCTGGATCAATGCCGTCGAGCACAGCGACTGGTTCCGGAACCACGTCGACGGCGAGGTGGTGGGCGGCCCGCGCCGTCTGCTGTTCAAGATGGCCTCGGCGGAGCTGGCGAACCTGAAGACCGAGCTGCGAACCTTCATGCGCACCTTTCGTCAGTCGCGGGCGGTGGAGGCATGTGAGGGGCGCTTTCCTCATGCGCCCGGCACCTTGGCGGCGACGGTGGGCCTGGGAGGCACCGGACACACGTCCGTGGCCGGACCCGACTCGCCCTGGGTCGAGATGGAGGGCGACCTGATGTCGCAGCCGGTTGCCCCGTGCGTGGCCGAAGCGCTGCGGACCGCCGTGAAGGCCACCAGCTTCACCGCCGTCCCCGATCACGAGGCCTCTCAGTCCGCGGTTTTGATCCGGCCGGTGCCGCGCGGGACGCCGCCGCCGTTCAGCCCACCCTAGCGGTCAGGACGGGTGCAGGCCGGGTTCCAGCGGCCAGTGGGTTTCGGTGGCCGCGATCGGGATGGTGAACCAGAAGGTGCTGCCGGAGCCGGGCTCGCTCTCCACCCAGACGCGGCCGCCGTGAGCCTCGACCAGGCCCTTGACGATCGGCAA
Organism: Myxococcota bacterium; assembly: GCA_046734815.1. Taxonomy (GTDB): domain Bacteria; phylum Myxococcota_A; class Polyangia; order Fen-1088; family Fen-1088; genus CAVYGB01. The sequence continues at coordinate 12,149 of JBKPRZ010000378.1, forward strand.
TCCCAGACCGACGCCGCTCCGATCGGTCGCGTTCGCCTGCCAGAACCGATCGAACACGCGGGGAAGATGTTCGGCGGCGATCCCGGCGCCGGTGTCGCGCACCCAGAAGATCACGTCGTCCGGTGCCCGCCGGGCGCCCACCGTGATCCGACCACCCGGAGCGGTGAACTTGACCGCATTGCCGATCAGGTTCTCCAGCACCTGCGACAGGCGGTGGCGGTCACCCCACAGGTCCGGCAGGTCCGGGGCCAGGTCGAGCAACAGCTCGAGGGAGGCCGCCGAGGCGCGCGGCCGCTGCGCTTCGACGGAGTCGGTGACGATCTCGGCCGCCGGAACGCGGGCATGCTCGAGCGAGAGGCTGCCCGCTTCCATCCGGGTCACGTCGAGCAAGTCCTGGATGAGGTGGTTCATGCGGCTGGCCGCCCGGACGATCAGACCGATCCCCCGCTGTTGCGGGTCGTCCGCTGCGGGCGCAGCCGCTCCCTGCAGGGCTTTCGCCTGCAGCAGGATGGAGCTCAGCGGGCTGCGCAGGTCGTGGGCCACCACGGCCATCAGCTCATCCCGGGCCTGGGTGGCCAGCCGCGCGGCCCGATACGAGCGCGCGTTCTGCAGCGACAGACTGGCCCGCTGGGCCAGTTCCTGCGCCAGATGCAGGTCGGCGGGCCCGTAACGGCGGGTGCGGTTCGATGAAAGCAGGGAGAGCCTGCCCAGGACCTTGCCATCGGCGACCAGGGGCACGGCCACCAGGGATCGGGGTGAGGCAGCCCGCAGCAGGCGCAGGTGCTGGGCGCCGCCGGCCAGGACGGCGAGCTCGGCCGCCGAGAGGTGCGGCTGCAGCACCGGCCGTCCGCTCTCGATGGCCTCGCGCAGCTGCGAGTGCTCACTGTCGAGGGGGATGCGGGACAGCTGCTCGGAGATCCGGGCTCGGGCGCCATCGCGGCAGGCCGCCTTCAGCCGGCGCACCTGTCCCTCCTCGTCGATGACGTCCACCATCGCCAGATCGGCCAGGCCACGCACGGCCAGCCGGGCAACCTCGGTCAGGACCGCCTCGGCATCCAGGGTGGCGGCCAGGGCGGGGCCCACCTCGGCCAGGAACCGCGCCTCATCTTCCCGGCGCAGCTGCTCGGTGACATCGCGGAGAACGACCGTGAACAGCCAGCTGCCCCCCTGGTGGAGCTTCGAGATCGTCGCCTGGACCGGAAACTCCTGGCCATCCTTTCGCAACCCAACCGCGGTTCGCTGATCCTCGGCCATGGCCCGCGCCCGGGAGGGCTCGGCGGCGAAGGTTTCGACGTGTTGTCGGTGCTCCTCACGCTGTGCGGGCGGAATCAGGACCTCCAGCGGTCGGCCCATGACTTCGGAGGCCTTCCAGCCGAACATCCGCTCGGCGCCCTCGTTGAAGATCTCGATCCGCTGTTGCTGGTCGATCGAGATGATGGCGTCGTTCGCGATGGAGATCAGGCCAGCGTACCGAGCCTGCGAGGTTCGCACGGCCTCCTCGGCCTGCTTGCGCCCGCTGATGTCGCGGACCAGTCCCTGCCAGCGGCCGTCGGGCAGGATCTTGGCGCTGACCTCGGCGTCGAAGAACGTCCCGTCGGCCCGCCGCAGCCGCCATTCGTCGATGTCGATCTCACCCCGGTCCATCCGCTCTTTCGAGCGCCACAATCGTTCGGCGTCTTCGGGGGGAATCAGATCCAGGATGCTCTTGCCCACCACCTGCTCGCGGGTGTACCCGAGCATCCGGCAGCCGGCGCGGTTGGCGTCGGTGTAATGCCCGGTCAGGTCGGCGATGAACACGCCGTCCGACGCCTGCTCGATCAGAGCCTGGCTCTGGGCCCGCGCGCGCTCGAGCGCCTCGTGGGCGCGGTTGAGCGGGATGGCGGTGAGGGCGATCAGCAGGACGCTCACCAGCGCCAGCAGGGTGGTCAGCACGCCCAGGACCAGCGGCAGCTCGCGGCCGACCAGGGTGTCGAGGTGGGCGATGACCAGCGCCAGCGCAGCGGGCGCCGCCAGAGCCGCCAGCCCCAGTCGCCGGAGCATCACGCCGCCGGGGGTGCTCGACACGGCCACCCGCGTGACGCCGGCCTGGGGCCGTTCGAGCAGCAGGCCGACGGAGATCGACAGAAGGCCAGCCGCGGTCGGCACTGCCACGCCGATCACCGGCGACGGGCTGAGGCGGTACAGGGCACCCGCTCCGAACAGCTGGCCCAGCATGGCGGTGAAGGCCGTGACGGCGGCCAGCAGGGCCAGCCACTCGGAGGGGCGGGCGCGCGCCGTCGGACGCGTGTCGAACAGGAAGAGCGCGGTCGTCACCAGAACCAGCGCGAGGGCGGTCGGGGGCGACGGACGTCCCGGGTAGGGGCCCGCGTGGGCGGGCAGCAGCAACTGATCGATGCGCAGGTCCCGGCCGAGGAGGTACTCGAGCAACGTCAGCGCGCCGATGACGAAAGCCACCCCTGCAGCCGCGAACGATACCGTCCGCTGCAGCCGGCCGCCGTCTCGATACCGGAGCGCGCCCGCCACGCCGGCCAGCAGCAGACCGACGGCGGTGTTCGGCTGCATCTCGGGCTGGCCGGGCACGACGGTCGTCAGCAGCCGCGAGCCCGTGGTCCAGCCCAGCAGGCCCAGCGTTCCCATCGCCGCACCCCCCAGGCACAGCGCCCGTCCCAGCTTCGCCACCCGCGCCTCGTTCATGGCGGTGTCGCCTCCATCCCTGCAGGCAAGTGCGAGACATATGCCACCGCCGGTGCATTCGCGACACCGGGCGCACGAAGACGATGGCGCCGGACACGCAGGATGTGCGTCAGCCGCCGTCAGCGTTGGAGCGGGCCGTGGGCGACCACCTCGAAGGCGGAGGCCGGCACCCGCCCCAGCTCGGCGAGCTCGGCGTCGGTCCAGGCCGGATCGGCCGCGCCGGTGATGAACCAGTCGTCGCCGTGGTCCGCGACGAACATGCCGTACTGCTTGAGGGCCTCCAGCACCACGCGGGCGGTGGGGCCGAACCCGCTGATGTCGTAGCTGGCCTTCAGCCGGACCCGCAGCCCCATGGGTGGCAAGGTGGCCTCGGTCAACGTCCCGGTGGAGTGACGGGCCGGCGGCAGGTACGCACGCTGGGTGCGCGCGACGGTGAACCGCAGGGCGTGGTCGATGCGGCCCGCCTTGACCTCGTCGCGGCGGACCAGACCGGGCAAGATGGGCAGCCCGGCGGCGTCGGCGCTGGTCCAGCCCGCCGGCCGCAGGGCGTTCGAACGGAGATCGAAGATCGCGCCGGCTCCGGCCGCCCAGCCGACGGCGGCCCGGCGCATGTCCCAGGTCTCGTACAGGCGGCAGCTGTCGCGGTCGAGCACGAGCAGCCGATGCTCGCGGTCCAGCTCGACGGGCGCGTCGGCCGGGATCGGGTACGGTCCGGGGTCGCTCTCCTGGGGGATGTCGAAGGCGATCGGCAGGCGCGGCTGCGAGCCGCTGACCACGAGGTAGGGGACGCCGGGTGCCCCGCTGCTGCCGAAGTCGGCGTGCAGCTGGCTGGCGCCGGCGTTCATGGCGGCCAGGTACTGGTCCGAGCGGGCATCGATGGGGTCGCCGATCACTTTGCGGTTCCACTCGTTGTCGGCGGGGAGCATCGGGCAGCCCGCCAGGGTCGGACCGACGGGACTGGGCGGCGGGGGCTGAGCGGACGGCGGCGACGAGGTGGGCGGTGGTGGCGCGGACGGCGGCGGTGGCTGCGGGGACGGCGGTGGCTGCGCGGACGGTGGTGGCTGCGCGGACGGCGGTGGCTGCCCGGACGGCGGCGGTGGCTGCGTGGACGGCGGTGGCGGCGCGGAC
>JBKPRZ010000379.1:0-8354 GCA_046734815.1 Myxococcota bacterium
GCGCTGGGCCCCACCGCCCGGCTCAAGCGCGCCAGCCACCGCCGCACCCGCCCCGACTGACGCGCGGCTAAGCCCGCGGGGCCAAAGCACCGATTCGTCCTGGGTGGGCTCGGGCTCGGAGGATCTGGCGGCCGCGGTGGCGCGGGCGCTGGCGGCGCAGCGGGTGGCGACGGCGCGCCGGCTGGCCACCGTGCGCCTGATCGGCGTGGGGGCGGCGTTCGCGCTCTGCCTGGCGATGGCCCGCGCCGGGTACCTCGACTGGGTCGACAGCGCGCGCGTGTTCGGCGGCTACGCGCTGGCCAGCCTGCTGCTGTGGATCGCCCTGCGCGCCTCCCAGCGCGTGGCCGGCTGGTCGGGGCTGGCGGTGGCCCTGGTCGACGTGCCGATGGTGGTCTGGTCGCAGTGGGTGTCGCTGCCGCTGTCACCCTCGCCCGGCGGGGTGGCCGGTTTCACCCTCGGGATCCTGGTGTTGCTGGTGGCGCTGGCGGCGCTGTCGCTCAGCGTGCGGCAGACCGTGCTGGTGGCGGCGATCGCCGGCGTGTGGGAGGTGCTGCTGCAGGCGAAGGTCGGCATCCGCTTCGGCGCCTGGCTGGCCGCGCTGCTGGTGCTGGGCTGCGCGGCGGCGGCGCTTTCCTACCTGGTCGTGCGCGTGCGCGCGCTGGTGGCGGCGGTCACCGCCGAGGAGCAGAAGCGCGCCCGCCTGCGCCGCTACTTCTCGCCCTCGGTGGCCGAACGGCTGCAGGCGCAGGACGCGGCCGTCTCGTCCACCCCGCAGCTGCACGACGTGACGGTGCTGTTCTCGGACATCCGCGACTTCACCCAGACCGCCGCCGCGCTGGAGCCGGCGGCGGTGGTGCGCATGCTGAACGAATACCACCGCCGCATGGTCGCCACCGTGTTCGAGCACGGCGGGACCCTGGACAAGTTCATCGGCGACGGCATCATGGCCTACTTCGGGGCGCCGCTGCCCGACCCCGACCACGCCCGCCACGCCGTCGACTGCGCCCTGGCCATGGGCCGCCAGCTGGCGGCGCTGAACGCCACCCGCCAGCAGCGGGGCGAGCCGCCCCTGCGCATCGGCATCGGCCTGCACAGCGGCCAGGCGGTGGTGGGCGACGTCGGCTCGCCCGAGCACCGCCTGGAGTACACCGCCATCGGCGACACCGTGAACCTGGCCTCGCGCATGGAGGGTCTGACCAAGACCGCCGAGGTGCAGCTGCTGGTCTCGGCCGCCACGCGGGACCGTGCTGGTCCCCACCACCGATGGCGGGCGCTGCCGCCCCTGCCGGTCAAGGGCGTCCCGCACCCGCTGGCCATCTTCACGCCCGACCTGCCCGGGACCGAGACCCCGGCCACCGTTGCCGAGGGCGGCGGCGCCGTTGTCGGCAGCGCGGGATCGGGCTAAGGTCGACCGGCCGGACGCACGCCACCGCCGTGCGACACGACCGCCGGTGTAGTTGTCCGCGTTTTTTTCCTGACCGAAACACCGGCTCAGCCGTCGGTCGCCGCGACCGATGGTTGTTCCGGGTATTCTCGAACCGATGCCGAAAGGCGTTCGCTACCGCGTCCTCAGCAAGATCGCCCACGGCGGGATGGCGGAGATCTTCCTCGCCCTGCAGGGCGGCGCGGAGGGTTTCCAGAAGCCCGTCGTGCTCAAGCGCATCTTGCCGACCCTGGCGGCGGACCCGACCTTCGTGCGCATGCTGGTCGACGAGGCGCACATCGCCTCGAGCCTGAACCACAGCAACCTGGTGCAGGTGCTGGACCTGGGAAAGTCGGCCGACCAGTACTTCCTGGCGCTCGAGTTCATCGACGGCTGGAGCCTGGAGCACGTGCGCCGGCGCGCGCAGAAGGTGAAGCTGAAGATCCCGCTTTCGCTGGCGCTGTACATCGTGTCGGCGCTGTGTCGGGCGCTGGCCTACGTTCACACCCGCACCCGCGAGGGCAAGCCGCTGGGGATCGTCCACCGCGACGTCACCCCCCAGAACGTCCTGCTCAGCCGCGAGGGCGAGGTGAAGCTGGCCGACTTCGGCATCGCCAAGGCGGTCGGCCGCCGCGAAAAATCCGTGACCGGGGTGATCAAGGGCAAGTTCGCGTACATGTCGCCCGAGCAGGCCACCGGCACCGAGCTGGACGCGCGCTCGGACCTGTTCTCGGTCGGCACCCTGCTGTACATCCTGACCACCGGCAAGAAACCGTTCGAGGGGGCGACCGACCTCGACGTGCTGATGCAGGTGCGCAAGGCGAAGTTCGAGCGGCCCTCCACCTTCATCAAGGACTTCAACCCCGAGGTCGAGCGCTTCATCGTGCGCGCCATGCGCCTCGACCGCGAGCGGCGCTGGCAGAGCGCCGAGCATATGGCCGACAAGCTGGACAACATCCTGGTCAAGCTGGGCCAGGCCAGCGGCCCGGCGGCGGTCAAGCGCTGGCTGGATCAGCTGTCGGCCAAGGACGGCATGAGGTCGCCGGCCGAGCTGCAGGAGTCGTCGGCGCAGAAGACCGGCACCATCGAGCTGGGCAGCGGCGACTTCGAGCTGCAGGACGTGGCCCCACCGCCCGAGACGCCCGAGGAGGAGCTGGAGCGCAAGCCCCCGCCGCCCCCGCCGCGCGGCCGCGCCGGCACCGCCCGCTCGGCCCCGCGGCCGGCCCCACGTGAGGAGGTGGCCCCCACCCGCGCCGAGCCGCCCGATTTCGTGGTCGAGCCGGCCCTGGATCTGCCCGCCCCCAGCGCCCTGGCCCGCTTCGGCCGCTGGCTGCGTCGCCTGGTGATCCGCACCGCGCTGGTGCTGATCCTCCTCGGCGTCGGGGCGTATTTCGCCCGCCCGTATCTGCCCGCCTGGATCGTCGACCCGGTACAAACCTGGATCCGCCAGCTTCCGCCGCCCATCGGCAAGCCGCAGCAACCGCCGCCTCGCCCGCGCCTGCCGCACTGAAAGGGGGGCGCCGGCGGCCTCCGTCGGTGCTAAGTTTGGAGGCCGGATGATCCGGCACCGCAACCGGTTGATGGGCGCCGCCGCCTGCCTGCTGCTCGCGGCCTCGTGCGGCGGGGCCGCGCCCGAGGCGGCGCCGGGGCTGGCCATCGTGCGGATGGACGCGACCGGCAGCGGCGCCTGCACCGGCCGCTCGCTGGCCGACGTGATCGCGGAAGTGCACCGGGGCTGGCCGCAGCTGGCGGACATCCAGAAGCTGCGCGATCCGGACCGGATCGGCGACGGCAGCTTCATCTATGCGTTCGCCCAGCCGCCCGGCTTCGCCCTGGCCTTCAAGCGCGGCGGCGGCGACTGCCCGGCCGGCTGCACCGAGAACGAATACTGGTATTTCGCCACCGATGACCGCTGCCAGGTCCAGCCCGTCGGCCACTACCGCGCCGCCTGGAGCACGCAGAACTGCCTGCAGGTGATCGGCGCGCCGCTGTGGGACACCCCCCGGGGCTCCGACCCGGCGGTGATCTGCGACGCGGACTAGCGCGTGTCCGGGCCTCTGAACCTGCGCGACCTCGACGCCGCGGGCCTGCGGGCGGCGGTCGCCCGCTACGGCGTGGACCAGACGGTCGCGGGGCGGATCTTCTCCCGCGTGCACCGCCACGGCGCCGTCAGCCTGGACGACGTGCCCGGCCTGACCCGTCAGTCCCGCCTGGCGCTGGCGCAGGACCTGGAATTTCCCGACCTGGAGGTGATCGAGCGGCGCCGGGCCAGCGACGGGTTCGTCAAGTACCTGTTCCGGCTGCCCGACGGGCCGGCGGTCGAGGCGGTCCGCCTGCCGCTGCCCGATCCGGCCGACGCGCGCGCGCTGAAGCTGCGGCGGCGGCAGGGACAGGCCGCCGCGCTCGAGGCGCTGCCGGTGGGGCACTACGTGGTCTGCGTCAGCTCGCAGGCGGGCTGCGCGCTGGCCTGCGACTTCTGCTCCACCGGGCGGCTGGGCGCCATCCGCAGCCTGCGCACCTGGGAGATCCTGGCCCAGATCCGGCACGTGGCCGCCGAGGCGGACCGGCCGGTGCGCGGCGTGGTGTTCATGGGCATGGGCGAGCCCTTCCTGAACTACGACAACGTCGTGCGCGCCGCCCAGGTGCTGTGCGAGCCGGCGGGCCTGGCCATCTCGGCCAAGGCCATCACCATCAGCACCGCCGGCGTGGTGCCGATGATCCGGCGCTACACCGCCGAGGGCCACCGCTTCCGCCTGATCGTCTCGCTGGGGGCCCCCACCAGCGACGAGCGCCTGGCGCTGATGCCGATCGAGCGCCGCTGGCCGCTGCCCGAGCTGATGGAGGCGATCCGCGAACACGCCGCCCGCCGCGGCACCCGGGTGACCCTGGCCTACGTGGGGATCGGCGGGCGCAACCTGACCGCCCGGCACGCGCGCGAGCTGGTGGCGCTGACCCAGGGTCTGCGGGTGAAGATCAGCCTGATCGACGTGCAGGACGAGAGCGGCCAGTACGCCCGGCCCACCGACGCCGAGGTGGCCGTCTTCCGCGACGAGATCACCCGCGCCGGCATCCCGCTGGTCCGCCGCTACTCCGGCGGCGGCGAGATCGGCGCCGCCTGCGGCACCCTGTCCGCCAGCCAGAAGGGCGGCCAGCTGCTGACCCTGTCGCGCGCGCGGGACAGCTAGCCCGCCGCTAGCCCAGGTTGCGTACCACCCGGCAGGGGTTGCCCACCGCCAGCACGCCGGCGGGGATGTCCTTGAGCACGACGCTGCCCGCGCCGATGGTGGTGTCGTCGCCGATGGTCACGCCGGGGCAGATGATGGCGCCCGCGCCCAGCCAGACGTTGTTGCCCACCCGGATGGGGAAACCGAGCTCGGGGCCGCGGATGCGCTCGGCGGCGGGCAGCGGGTGGGTGGCGGTCAGCAGCTGCACGCCGGGGCCCAGCTGCACGTTGTGCCCCAGGTGCACCTCGTTCACGTCCAGCACCACGCAGCCGAAGTTCATGTACAGGCGATCGCCGGCGAAGATGTTGCCCCCGTAGTCGCAGTGAAAGGGGGGCTCGATCTCGGGGCGGGCGCCCAGCCGGCCGAACAGCTCGCGCAGCAGGCGCTCGCGTTCGTCCGGTTGCTCCTCCGTCGTGGCGTTGAAAAGGCGGGTCAGGGCGCGGGCGCGCTTGCGCAGGCGCGTGAGCTCGGGGTCGCTGGCGTCGTACAGCTGGCCCGCGAGCATCTTCTCGCGTTCGGTCATCCGGTCAGTCTACCGGCAACCCGAAGCGTTCGCGCACCAGCGCGCGGTTGATGGCGAAGGCGGCCTCGGCGCCCTCGGCGGCGGCGACGATGGTGAACTGCAGGTTGTCCGAGGCGTCGCCGGCGACGTACAGGCCCGGGATCTCCGTCGACTCGTGCAGCCGGGTCGGCACCGTGCCGTCGGTGCCCAGGCGGCAGCCCAGCTTGCCGACCAGCGGCGAGCGCTGGCGCTGGCCTTCGGCGACGAACAGCGCCTCGCACGGCACCGCGCGCCCGTCGGCCAGGCGCAGCCGTTCCAGCCGCGTCTCCGCGCCCTCCAGCGCCAGCACCGGCGCCTCCAGGATCTCGATGCCCTGGCGCTCGAGCCGGTGGCGATCCGGTTCGCTGATCTGCGCCGGACCGCCGGCCACCAGCAGCACGCGATCGCTCCAGGTGGTCAGCGCGCGGCACTCGGCCACCGCATCCGCTCCGCGGCCCAGCACGCCCAGCGGGCGGCCGCGGAACTCGAAGGCGTCGCAGTAGGGGCAGGGGAACACGCTCTGGCCCCAGCGCTCGCGCAGGCCGGGGACGCCGGGGATCTCGTCCACCATCCCGGTGGCCAGCAGCAGCTTGCGGCAGGCCAGCCGCTCGCCGCTGGCCAGATCGACGAAGAAACCGTCGGGCTGTTGGCGGCGGGCGTCGGTGACCATCACGTCGCGCAGCTGCACGCTGGGGTAGCGGGACAGCTGCTCGCGCGCGGCCCGGCGCAGCTCGGCCGGCGGGGTGCCGTCGCGGCCGAGGAACCCGAACATCGCGCGCGAGCCGGAATTGCGTGCCTGGCCGGCATCACAGACCAGCACGCGGCGGCAGCAACGCCCCAGCAGCAGCGCCGCGCTCAGCCCGGCGGGCCCGCCGCCTACGATGATCACCTCGAATCCCCCCGCAGGCATCCCCCTTCACGATGCGTCCGGCGCCGGCGGAGGCAATCCGGCGCGGCAGCGAGGTGGCGGGGGTCAGTTCTTCTGGCCGGCGGGGCCGCGCGAGGAGGTCGGCCAGATACCCGACAGCCAGCGGTCCTGTTCGCTGTCGCTGTCGGTGACGATGGGCGCGGGGGTGGCGTCGCGCTCGTTCTTCAGGGTGTGGATGGCGGGACCGATCTGCTCGACCTGCCAGCTGGCGTGCTCGGCCTGGTTGATGGCGTGCTGGAGCGAGGCCATCGACTGGCGGACGATGTTCTCCAGCTGGCGCAGCGAGGCCGCGCTCTGGCAGGCGATCTCGCCCAGCTGCATGATCAGCGTGAGGAAGCCGCGCCCGGCCGCACCGGCGCGCACCACCTCGCCCGCGCCGGTCAAGGTCATGTCCGACAGGCGGTCGGACAGCGGCTTGAGGGACACCGACACCTCCTGGATGCGCGCGAGCATCTGCTGCAACGTCGCCAGCCCCTGCCGCGCCTCCTCGATGCGCTGGCGGGCCTTCTCGGTGGCCGTCATCGCCTCCGATTCCGGGTCACGGGTCTCGGGTGCCGGATAACTGTCTGAAATTCTACCGTTCGCCATGAGCCCCCCGGAATGTGGTGGTCCGATGATGCGCGCTGACATTCCGTCCAGAAGCGGGAGTATGTCAGCCCACTATTCATGAGTGAGAAAACTCGGACAGTCAACCACATGTACGGAAGTGGCGGCCTTGCGCCCTTTTCCGCGGCGTGCGGCGTCGCCCGGGCGTGGTCAGCGCCGGCCAGCCAGCGCGTCGGCGAGGTAGGCGGCCTCGTTGGCGCGCGCGCGGGCTTCGGGGCGGAGAGCGTCCGGGGTGCTGGGCTTGTCGCCGGTGACTTCCCACAGGCGCTGGCGGTGCTGGCAGATGTCCACGCAGGCGTCGCGTTCCAGCCGGACCGCCGTGCGCAGGGCCTTGTCGATGGCGAGGATCAGATCCCGGCGCAGCTCGGAGGTGAACGCGGCGCCGTGGGCAGCGGCCACCTGCTCGACAGCGGCACGGGCCAGGACCTCGGTAGGCACGTCCTGCATGCGCGCGAGGCTAGCAGGCCCGCGCGCAGGCGCCCGTGGCGGTCGGTAAGCCGCCGATGACAGAGGGTTTTCTCATCGGCGGTGCTACGTAAGCGCGCGGGCGGCGATTGCGGCCGGCACGCGCGCGCTGCACGTTGCCGGCATGGGCTGGGGCAGATCGCGGTGGTCGGACGCCGGTTCCGAATTGCTGTACGGGGCGCTGGCGGGCGTGGTGGGCGCCGCCTGCATGGAGCCGCTGCGGATCGCCGCCCGGCGCGCCGGCTGGATCGACAAGGGCCTGCACCAGGCGATGGAGGAGACCCTCGCCCACAAGCTGGGGCTGGGGCGTTTCAGCGCCTCCGAGTCCCATCACGTCGCCGATCACCTGCTCCACTTCGGCTACGGCGGTGTGCAGGGAGCGCTGTACCGGCTGGCCCGACGCGGTCGCAGGGGCGGGGTGGTCAGGCCCGGGCTGCTGTTCGGGGCGCTGTCCTGGTTGATCAACGGCACGCTGGTGGTGCCGGCACTGGACGCCACCCGACCGATCTGGCGAGCGCGCCCGCGCGAGAGCGTGATCAACCTGAGCGCGCATCTGGTTTTCGGCGTGGTCACCGCGCTGCTGTCGGACGAATTGCGGGGGCAGCATCACGGGCCCACCAGCGATCGGCACCGCTGGCAGATGTCGGTGGCGTGAGAGGGCGGCTGTCGCGGCGGCTGTCGGTGGGGTGAGAGGGCGGCTGTCGGTGGGGTGACCGTCAGAAGCTGTGGACCAGCAGCGGCACGGTCAGGCCCGCGCCGGCGCCCGGGCGGCGCTGGGTCGGCGGCCGGACGGACCGCTCGCGCCGCAGGTCGGACAGGGCCAGCACCTGCGGCGAGCCGTCCGGCAGCTGCGCGTAGGCGGGTCGTGGCTGCGTGGACAGGTGCCAGGCCACCGTGGCCACCAGCGGTTGCAGGACCAGCCAGCCGATCGCCAGACCCAGCACCGCGCCGCCCAGTCCGGGCAAGAAGTCGTGCTCGTCGTAGGTGAGAGCCGCGAGGCCAAACGCCAGGGGCAGGCTCAGCACCGCACCGCCAGCGGCGCCGACCATCGCCCATCCGCAGGACCCGGTCACGCGCTCGCTCCGGTTGCCGATGGCGCAGACCACCCCGCCGACCAGGAGAGGGCTGCCGAACAGCGCCGCCACGCCGAGAACCGGCACCCCGACG
>JBKPRZ010000380.1:0-11702 GCA_046734815.1 Myxococcota bacterium
CGAGGTGACCGCTCCGGCCAGCCCGCGCGCCCTGGCGGCGGCGGGAGGGCGGCCGGCGCCGCTGGCCGAGAGCGAGCGTCAGAAGATGGTGCTGGTGTTCGCCGAGGGGCCGCGGGCCGCCGAGGTGAAGGCCGAGCTGGAGCCGTTCGGCGGCCTGCTGGCGCACGCCCAGCCCGGCCGCGCGGTGTACGCGTTCGGCCACCGCGCCGGTCACAACCCCGGTCAGCGGGCGCTGGCCAGCGCGCGCCTGCTGCTGGAGCGCGGGGTGATCCAGCGAGCGGCCATCGATGTGCTGGAGGTGCGGGTCAAGGCCCGGCCGGGCGGCGCGCGGCTGTTCAGCCCCGCGTTCTCGGAATCGGTCCGCTACCCCGCCGCCGACGGGCCCGCCGGCCTGATCCTGACCGCGGCCGCCCAGGCGCTGATGCCCGACGCCGACCGGGCGGCGATGGGGACGGTCACCGAGCGCACCGGCGTCGCCGCGCCCGGGACGCAGGCCCCGCCGCTGATCGGACGGGACCAGGTGCTGGCGCGGCTGCTGGCCGAGGCCGAACGCGCGCTGGCCGAGCGCCGGCCGCGGGTCGCCTCGGTGCTGGCCGAGCCGGGACTGGGCAAGACCCGCCTGGCCATCGGCCTGGGCCAGCTGCTGCGCAGCCGGGTGCCGGGCGCGGCGGTGATCGAGCTTTGCGCGCGCGAGCCGCTGGGCGGCGGCGACGCCGACGAGACCCTGGCCCAGCTGCTGCGCGTGGGCCTGGATCTGCCCGCCACCGTTCCGCCCGACGGCGGGCGCGCGCTGCTGGACGAGCGGCTGGGCGACCTTTTCCGCGACACCTACGCCAGCGCGGCCCTGCTGCTGCGCTGGATCGCGCCTGACAACCCGGCGGTGGTGGCGCTGCGGGCGGCGCCCGGCGTCCTGCGCGCCAACATGGCCCGCGCCGGTCTGCAGGCGCTGGCCCGGCTGGCCGCGCGCGGGCCGGTGCTGGTCGTGCTGGACGATGCCCACTGGGCCGACGACACGCTGCTGGACGCGCTGGAGCAGGCCAGCGCCAGCGAGCGGCCGCTGTGGATCTGCGCCTTCGCCCGACCGGTGTTCGCGGAGGGGCGTCCCGGCTGGGGCCAGCGCGCCGCCGGCGCCTGCACCGAACGGCTGGGCCCGCTGGATCCGGCCAGCGCGGTCGAGCTGTGCCGGCAGCTCCTGCGCCCGGCCAGCGACGTGCCCGAACCGGTGATCGGGCGGCTGGTCGAGCGCGCCGAGCGCGTGCCCCTGCTGCTGGCGGACCTGGTGCACGGTCTCAAGCGGCAGGGGCTGCTGCGGCAGCAGCCGGGCGGCGGCGACTGGTACGTGGCCACCGAGGTGCTCGACAGCCTGTCCGATTCGCCGCTGCCCGAGTGGATCGCCAGCCGCGAGCTGGAGCAGCTGCCTCCCGAGCTGGCCGGCCACGCCCGGCTGATGGCGCTGCTGTCGCCCGAGGTGACGATCGCCGAGGTCGAGGGCGTGCTGGCGGCGATGCCGCGCGAGCTGGCCGACGCGTTCCCGATGGACCCGGCGGTGGCGGCGCAGCGGCTGAGCCAGCTGTCGCTGCTGCTCCAGCACCGCAGCGGCGCCTTCTCGTTTCGAAACCCAGTGCTGAGAGAATCGGTGGCCCGCGGGGTGACCGCCGCCCAGGGCGAGCGCATCCACCGCGCCGCCCTGGCCTTTTACCGGCAGGCTCCGCTGGCCGAGGCCACCCGCACCGCCCGGCTGGCCTGGCACGCGGCTCAGGCCGGCGAGCGGGATCAGGCGGCGGCGGCCTATCTCACCTCCGCCGAGTCGGCCCGTGAAGGGCACCGCTACCTGGACGCCGACCTGCTGTACACGCGGGCGCTGTCGCAGCTGGAGCCGGCCGCCCAGGAGCGCCGCCTGCGCGCGCTCAAGGGCCGGGGCACCATGCGCTACCGGCTGGGGCGATACGCCGGCGCGCTCGAGGACCTGGCGGCAGCGCGCGAGCTGGCCGCGGCCGCCGGCGACCCGGTCGTGCTGGCCGACGTGATGCTGGAGGAATCGACCGCGCTCGACTGGCTGTTCGAGTGGCACCGGTCGCGCGAGCTGGCCGACCGGGCGCGCGGGCTGACCGCGGGGCTGCAGGCGCCGGCGCTGCAGGCCCGCGTGCTGCTGGCGGTGGGCCGGTCGTTGCATCGGTTCAACCAGGACCGCGACGCGGCCGAACGGCTGCGCGAGGCCTCGGCGCTGGCCGCGGCGCTGGGCGACGAGGGCTACGAGGTGCGCGTCGCCGCCGACCTGCTGCTCGGTTTCCTGCTGCCCTTCCTGGGGCAGCTGGACGAGGCGGCCGAGCGGCTGGAGCAGGTGGCCGAGCTGTGCCAGGCCAAGGGCGACGAGCTGCACCTGACCGCCATGTGGGGCAACCGCACTTCGATCTGGGTCGCGCGCAACGACCGCGACCGCTTCATGGAGGACAGCGAGCGGGTGCGGGCCTACGCCCGCCGCATGGGCAGCCCCAACATCGAACGCTTCGCCGACAGCAACGCCGCCAGCTTCCTGCACTGGCGCGGCGAGGACGCGCAGGCCGAGCGGTTCGCGCGCCGGATGATGGAGATCGACGAGCGCTCGTTCCGCGAGGTGGGCTACCGGCCCGACGCCGCGGTGATGCTGGCCCGGATCCGCTGGTGCCAGGGCGCCGAGGCGGAGGCGGCCCAGCTGGTGGCAGGGGTGCGCGCCCACCAGGAGGCGGCGCGGGCGGCGGGCCGGAACGAGTTGCTGCTGCACCCGAACGACGAGCTGATGCTGGACATGATCGCCCTGGTGCTGGCCGGCGCCGGGGCGGAGGCCTGGCAGCCGCTGATCGAGCGGGCCCGCACAGTGGCCCAGGGACAGGAGCGGATCGAGCTGCTGGAGATGGCCGGCTTGACCGCCCGCCGGCGCGGCGACCGGGCGGCGGCCGCGCAGCACTGGCAGCAGGCGCTGGCGGAAGGCCAGCAGATCCCCAACGTCCTGGGGGACCGCATCCGCGCGCACCTGCAGGCGCTGGGGTAGGCGTCCGCCACAGATCAGAACTTGCGCAGGCGGTCCCAGAAGGCGCCGCTGTCGACAACCGTCAGGTAGACGTCGCCCAGCCGGATGCGGCTGCCGGGCTGGAACTCGATCGGCTGGTCGGACAGCTGCGTCTCGCCCACCCAGGTGCCATTCTTCGAGCCGGCGTCGCGCAGGGTCCAGCGGCCGGTGTCCGAGCGGGCGAAGATGGCGTGGGTCTTCGAGATGGTCTCGTCCAGCACCACCACGTCGTTGTCGATCCCGCGGCCGATGCTGATCCAGTCCGACACCACCCGCCCGCTGGGCCGGAGCGCGGCGATGATGTGCGTGGGCAGCACCTCGCCGGGCGACCGCGGTGGCGCGGTCTCCTGGTGCTGCAGATCCGGGCGGCTGTCGAAGGCGCCGTCACCGACCAGCAGGGGCTCGGGGAAGCGCTGGACGAACTCCTTCCGCCCGAGCTGCAGAGCCAGGATCAGGATGTCCGTCTCCACCGCGCGATCGTACGCCCGGCCGCGGGCGGAGGGAACTACCGTTCGCGCGCCAGCGCGGCCTGCGCCTCCGCGCTGACGTGAAAACCGCCGGCAGCGCCGGGCGGCAGCCAGGCGATGCTGGCCAGCAGGTCGGTGCCGGCGGCGTCGGCGGCCGCGACGTCGGGCGTGTGTGCGTGCAGGGTCACGTTCACGCACACCGCCGGGTGCGCGCCGGGCCGCGCCGCCAGCTGCGCGGCCAGCGTCTCGGCGGTGGCGCGGGCGGCAGCGTACGGTGCGTCCGCGGCCGGCGTCCCTGGTTCGCCGCCGACCAGCAGCCCCAGCACCGCCGATCCCGTGCAGACCGGCAGCTCGAAACCGGCCGCTCGCAGGCTCTGTTCGGCCTGGTCCAGCACCACGCAGACGTCCTCGAGCACGCTCTCGTCTTCCTCGGCGTCGCCTTCGGTACGGACTTCGACGTAGACCACCGGGCCCAGCACCTGCCGCGCGGGATCGGCAGCCGCGGGCGCCGTCTGCTGCATCGCCTGCTGCCAGGCCTCCAGGAAGTGCGACACCTGCTGGAAGCGGCGGCGGGCGTCTTTCTCCATGCAGCGCAGGACCACCGCATCGAACGCGGGCGTCACCGGCGCAGCCAGGCTGGGCCGGGGCGGCGGCGCCTCCAGGTGCAGTCGGTCCAGCTCCTGCACGCTGCTGGCCGAGAAGGGATAGCGTCCGGTGAGCAGGTGATACGCGAGCACGCCGAGCGAATAGATGTCGACCCGCTGGTCCACCGGCTCGCCGCGGATCTGCTCGGGCGCCATCGCGCAGGGGGTGCCCAGGCGCATGCCGAACGTGCTCAGCGCCAGGTCGCCGGCCTCCGGGCGCAGCAGCTTGGCGATGCCGAAGTCCAGCAGCTTGAGCACCTTCTGCCCGTTGATCTGGGCGACACAGATGTTGCTGGCCTTGACGTCCCGGTGCACCACCCCGGCCGTGTGCGCGGTCTCCAGCGCCGAGCAGAGCGGGATCAGCAGATCCAGGATCTCGGCCGGCGACAGCCTTCCCCGCCGCTTGAGCAGGGCCAGCAGATCCTCGCCCTCGAGCAGCTCCATCACGAAGTAGCGGCGCCCGTCGGGCAGCTGGCCGAACTCGTAGATGTCGACGATGTTGGGGTGCCTGATCCGGTTGACCACCTGGGCCTCGCGCGCGAACCGCGCGACCGCCTCCTGCGAGCTGGCGATCTCCCGCCGCAGGACCTTCACCGCCGCCTTGCGCCCCAGCAGCGCGTGCTGGGCCCGGTAGACCATGCCGCCGCCGCCCGACGCGATCAGCGACTGGATCAGGTAGGTGCCCACCGGCGTGCCGGCCGGTAGCTCCTCGGGCGCGGGCGGTCCCACCGCCGCCGTCCTGGTCTCTGCCGGGTTCACAGCAGCAACATCGTCAGCAAGGCGCTTCCTCTATATGGACGGGCCGGCGGTGTGGGCAACGGCAGCCGATGTGAGCGCCGGTCCCCGTTGCATGCGACCGGCAACAGCTGTTGCAGTCAGCTCGACGCCGCATGGCGGCCGCAGGCGGAAGCTCCTGTCCTTACCGCCCTTTATCTGCGGTGATTGATCCCACCCAGTCCTGCACGATTCCTGCAGTGCAGAGGTCTGCAGATCGGGGAGATCCAGCTGTTCTGACAGGAGGGGGAGCCACAAAGCAGGGAAACAGGAGATAGCAGAGGCGCCGAGGCCCACCCTGGGCGCCTCTGCTATCTCCTGTTTCGTGTGGCGGGGGAGAACGCCGGCGTCTACCCCGCCGGCGCGGCCAGGTCGCATCGGATCACCTGGAAGACGCCGGGCTCGAGATCGTCGCGGGCCACGAGGTCGAGCGCGGGTGCGCGGACGGCGGCCAGCAGGTCGGCCTGCACGGGGGCGAGGCGGGCGAGCGTGTGGGGATGGGCGGCGAGGGACAGGGCGGTGATCACGCGGCCGACGGAGGCGCCTGATTCGGTCTTGCGCTTGTTGATGGCGCCCATGGCGGCGGTGGCCAGGGCCAGGCTGTCGCGGTCGGCGGGGGCGGGCACGGCGGCCAGCTCGTCGGGGCGGGGCCAGGGGGCGCGGTGGATGGAGGGCTGGCCGCGGCGGGCGGCGAGGCCCTGGTTCCAGATCTCCTCGGTCACGTAGGGCAGCACCGGCGCGAACAGGCGCAGCAGCAGGTCCAGGGCCAGCGTGCTGGCCGCCAGCGCCGAGGGATCGGCGGCGCGCAGGCGGCCCTTGATCAGCTCGAGGTAGCTGTCGGTGAACCAGCGCCAGAAGAAGGTCTCGGTGGCGGCCAGCGCGGCGGCGTAGTCGTATGCCTCGAAGGCGGCGCTCGCCTCGGCGATGACGGCGGCCAGCTGGTGCAGCAGCGCCCGGTCGAGCTCGGCCGTGATCGGGCCGGCGCTGCCATCAGGGGCGGCGCCCTGGATCAGGCGGGCGGCGTTCCACAGCTTGGTGGTCAGCCGCTTGCCCACCTTCAGCACCTTCTCGTCGAAGGTGGTGTCGGTGCCCAGGCGGGCGCTGGCCGCCCAGTAGCGGACGCCGTCGGCGCTGTAGGTGTCCAAAAGGTGCATGGGCGTCACCACGTTGCCCTTGCTCTTGGACATCTTCTTGCGGTCGGGATCGAGGATCCAGCCCGACACGGCGACGTCCCGCCAGGGCAGCGACCCCTCGTGCAGCATCGCCTTGGCGATCGTGTAAAAGGCCCAGGTCCGGATGATCTCGTGGCTCTGCGGGCGCAGGTCGGCGGGAAACAGGCGGGCGTGGCGGGCGGGATCCTCGCCCCAGCCCGAGCTTATCTGCGGGGTCATCGAGCTTACGAACCAGGTGTCGAACACGTCGGTCTCGGCGATGTAGCCGCCCGGGCGGTCGCGCGCGCCGGCGCCGGGGGGTGCGTCCGTGGTCGGGTCCACCGGCAGGGCGGCGGCGGGCGCCACCAGCGGGTGCTCGTGGTCCACCTGCCCGCGCGCGTCCAGCGGGTACCAGACCGGGAAGGGCACGCCGAAGTAGCGCTGGCGGCTGATGCACCAGTCGAGCTGCAGCCCCTCGACCCAGCTGCGGTAGCGCTGGCCCATGAACGTCGGGTACCAGCGGATCCGATCGCCGAACGCGAGCAGGTCCTCCTTCTTGTCCAGCAGGCGCACGAACCACTGACGGGTGGGCAAGATCTCCAGCGGCTGGTCCCCCTTCTCGAAGAACTTCACCGCCCGCTCGATCGGGCGCGGGTCGGCGGCCAGCGGCGCGCCCCGCCCCGGCAGGGCGGAGCCGGCTGGATCGCGCAGGCGCTCGACCAGAGCCGCGCGCGCTTGCTTGACCGTCTTGCCCTGCAGGGCCCGGTATGCCTCGTTGGCGGCGTCGGGGTCGCGGCTGGGCCAGCTGTCCGGCTGGCCGGGGGCGCCGAAGGTGGCGGGCTGGAAGCGCCCGTCGCGGCCCAGCACCTGGCGCAGGGGCAGCCCCTGCTCGCGCCACCAGGTGACGTCGGTGGCGTCGCCGAAGGTGCACACCATCAGGATGCCGGTGCCCTTCTCCGGATCGACCAGCGGGCTGGCGAAGATCGGCACCGGCACCCGGAAGACCGGGGTCCAGGCGGTGCGGCCGATGAGCGCGCGGAAGCGCGCGTCCTCCGGGTGGGCCGCCACCCCCACGCAGGCGGGCAGCAGCTCGGGGCGGGTGGTGGCGATGTGAAAACGGGTCTCCTCGGTGTCGAAGGCGATCTCGTGGAAGGCGCCGGCGGCCGGGCGCTCCTCGATCTCGGCCTGCGCCACCGCGGTCTGGAAGTCCACGTCCCACAGCGTGGGCGCGTAGGTCGAATACAGGTGCCCCTTGTCGAACAGATCGCGGAAGGACAGCTGGGCCACCCGGCGGCAGTGGTCGTCGATGGTGGCGTAGCGCTGGCGCCAGTCGACCGAGAGTCCCAGCCGGCGCCACAGCGCCTCGAAGGCCTTCTCGTCCTCCTCGGTCACGCGCCGGCACAGCTGGATGAAGCTGGGGCGCGAGATCGCCCGCGGCGGGGACCGGCGGCCCTCGGCGGCGGCCGGCTCGAGCTGCAGGGCCGGGTCGTGGGCCGCCTGCACATCGACGCGCACGTGATACAGGTTCTGCACGCGGCGCTCGGTGGGCAGGCCGTTGTCGTCCCAGCCCATCGGGTAAAAGACGTTCAGCCCGCGCATGCGGCGCTGGCGCACGATCACGTCGGCCTGGGTGTAGCTGAAGACGTGGCCGATGTGCAGCGACCCCGACACCGTGGGCGGCGGCGTGTCCACCACGAAGGTCTCCGCCCGCGGGCGGGCGGGGTCGTAATGATGAAGGCCCGCCTCCTCCCAGGCGCGGGCCCAGCGCTCCTCGCTGTGCGGGGCGACCGTATCGTTGTTACCCGAAGCGAACCCGTCCGGCGGCATCGACTACGATTACCACCGGTTGGCCCGGGCGACGGCTGCGAGTTTCGGAGGGAGGCACGTATTCCACGTCGGTGAACAGCCGCTGGTCGCTCCCGCGCCACTCGCCCCGGTCACCGCGCAGGCGGGCGTGCGCCCGCTCGGCGCTGCCCATCATCCACAGCACGGCGGCGATCAGCACCAGCTGCAGGCCCCAGAACAGGCCCGCGATTCCCAGGGCGATGCAGACCACCCGGCCGACCTTGACCGCGATGTCGGTGGCCGAGACCAGGCCCCGGCGCTGGGCCAGCCAGGCGCGCAGGATGCGCCCGCCGTCGGAGGGAAAGGCCGGCAGCAGGTTGAACACCGCCAGCACCAGGTTGATGGTGCCCAGCAGGCCGAACACCGGCAGGCCGGTCAGCGCGCCCAGGCCGTGCCCCAGCCCGGCCAGCGCGAAGGAGACGGCCGGCCCGGCGGCAGCCACCGCGATCTCGTCGGCCGGACGACGGGGCAGCTCGCTGATCTGCGCCGCCCCGCCAAAGAAGTGCAGCTCGATGCCGGCCACCGGCACACCCAGGTGGCGCGCCATCAAGGCGTGCCCCAGCTCGTGCACCAGCACCGATGCGGCGGTCAGCAGCGCCACCGCCACGCCGGCCAGCCCACCCATCCACACCAGCACCACCGCCAGCAACAGGAGGAACGACAGGTTCACCCGGATCGGAAAACCCAGCCACGTACCCAGACGAAAACTCGAGAACATCGTTTACCCACCATCTGAAACACCGATGACGGGCCGTCAAAGCCACGCAGCATCAACCTCCCACCGAGCGCACACCACGCCGGGTCACGGCATGGCGGGCGTCTTGAGTCTCTCGAGGATGAAGCCCTCGGCCATCTCGCCGGAGGTGAAGACGACGCGCGGGCTGAGGCCATATTCCGAGACGAGGTGGGCCAGCAGCGTGAGATGGCCCAGCACCTTGCCGCCGTAGGCCTTGCGGACGCACTCGGCCCGCAGCTCCTCGAACCAGTCCTTCTTCTCGGTCAGCTGAGCCAGGAAGGTATTCACTGCCTCGGCGGTCAGGGTCTTCTTGGGCCCCATGGCGGTGACGGTGGCAAGCTCGCGCCGGCGCTCGTCCAGGCGCTGCAGGTAGGTCAGCTGGTCGACGAAGTGCCCTTTGTCGTCCTGGAGCTTGCCCTCCACCGCCAGGATGACGCCGCTGTCGCCCAGCGAGATCAGCTCCCCCGACAGCTTGCCCGCCGCCACCAGCTCCTTCAGGCGCGCCAGCCCGGCGCTGACCGCGGCGTCGCCGGCGATCAGCTTCTTCAGCTCGTCGACGTAGGCCTGGCGAGCGGGCCCGTACTGCGAGAAGTCCGCCTTGGTCCAGACCTTCGCGCTCGATTCGTCGTGCCCGAACTTGATGCTGATCGCGGTCGGCTTGGCATCGCCTGTCGCCCAGAAGGAGATCTGGAAGCTGCCGCCGCCCGCGTCCAGGATGATCCGGTCCGGCTGATCGTGGCTGGCGGCCGCGTAGCCGTAGGCCCCTTCCTGGTCGCCGCTGAGGATGTTCAGAGGCAGGCCCATCTTGGCCATGAACCAGCCCTTGATCTCGTCGGGGTTGGTCGCCGTGCGCGCCCACTGGGTGGCCACCGCGCCCAGCACCGTGCCGCCGTCGCCGGTGCAGATGTCGCCGTACTTTTTCAGCTGAGCCACCAGCGCGTCCATGTCCGCCTCGGCCAGAGGCTTCGGCATCATCATGGCGTCGACCACCTTGTCGCGCAGGCGCAGGGCCTTCTTGCACACCCGCTCGCCGTTCAGGCTGCTGCGATCGCCGGCCGCCGTCGAGGTGATGATCACCTTCACGTTGGTGCTGCCCACGTCGAACGCGCATTGCCGCGCGCGGCCGCCCGCCGCGGCCAGCGCCTCGGACATGGGCGGATCACACTCGGACTCGGGCGGCGCCGCCGGGCACATCGCCGGGGCCGCGTCGGCGGCGGCCACGTCGGAGGAGGCGTCCGGGGAGGCGCCGGCGTCGGCACCGGCGGCATCGCCCGCCATCGCCGTGTCAGGCGTGGCCGCGTCCCTGGAGGCGGTCGTCCCCGGCGATCCGCCGTCGTCGTCCTCACAGGCGCCGGCGGACAGTGCCAGCAGGCACACCAGTAGATGGCAGGTCTTGCGGATCGGGCTCGTCATCGCTCACCTCTCGCGTTCAGGAACGCTCGGATGGGCGCATATTCTCCGAAAGGCCGCGCGCGCGGGCGCCGTTTTCGACGCCAATGTCGGGCCCGGATGGCCGAGGGGCGCCGATCAGCGCGCGCAGGCGGCGCAGGTTGCGGGCGAACGAGGTCAGCTTGTCCGGGCCGGACGGCGTCTCGAGGATGCCGGGCACGGTGGCGAAACGCGGGTCGTTCACCAGCCGCCAGAAGGGCAGCAGCCCCAGGGTCCCGTCGCCGATCTCCTGGTGGCGATCCACCCGGCTGCCCCGCAGGGTCTTCGAGTCGTTGAGGTGGAAGGCCCTCAGCGCCGACAGCCCCAGCCGCCGCTCGAGCTCGTCGAACACGCCGGCGTAGCCCTCGTCGCTGACCAGGTCGTAGCCGGCGGCGTGGGCGTGGCAGGTGTCGAAGCAGATGCCCAGCCGGTCGCCGCCGCGCGTGTCTTCCAGCAGCCGCTGCAGCTGCGGCAGGCTGCAGCCCAGGCAGCTGCCCTGCCCGGCCGTCAGCTCGATCAGCAACCGCACGTGAAAGCCGGCCGTCCGCCGCAGCAGCTCGCCCAGGTTGGCGCACACCCGGGAAAGCCCGGCGCGCTCGCCGGTGCCCAGGTGCGCCCCCGGGTGCAGCACCACGTAGTCCAGGCCCAGCTCCTCGGCCCGCACCATCTCCTCCTCCAGCGCCGCGCGCGAGCGGGCCAGCACCAGCGGGTCCTGCGCGCCCAGGTTGATGAGATAGGAGGTGTGCGACAGCAGCGGCCAGCCCACCGTCGCGTGCTCGCTGCGGAAGCTGGACAGCTCCTCGGCGTCCAGCGGACGGGCCCGCCACTGCTGCGAGGGACGGGCGAAGATCTGGATGGCCTCGCAGCCATCCTGCCGGCCCCGCTCGATGGCGGTGGGCATCCCGCCGGCGACCGATTCGTGCGCTCCCAGAAGCATGTCGACCGCCAAGCTTAGGGGATGCGCTTCAGGACGCCCGCAGCCGTTCCAGGATCCGCTGGAAATCCGGGGGAGGCTCGCTGGTCCAGCGCAGCTGCGCCCCGGTCACCGGGTGCACGAACCCCAGCACCTCCGCGTGCAGCAGCAGCCGCTCGGCGGTCAGCAGCCATCGGCCCGCGCGCAGCTGGTCGCGCACGTAGACCGTCTCGCCCACCAGCGGGTGTCCCTGCTCGGCCAGGTGGATGCGGATCTGGTGGGTGCGGCCGGTCTCCAGGCGCACGCGGCAGACGGTGGCGGCGGGCAGCCGCTCCAGCACCTCGACGTGGGTGACGGCGCGCTGGCCCTCGCCGGGGCGCCGGGTGCTGCCGCGCAGCCCGTCGCCCCGGTCGGCGATCAGCTGCGACTCGATCCGGCCGCCCCGCACCGACCCGTGCGCCACCGCCAGGTACGAACGTTCGGCCAGGTGCTGCTTGAACACCCGGTGCAGGCCGCGCTCGCCCAGCTTGGTCTTGGCGAAGCAAAGCAGGCCGGAGGTGTCCTTGTCCAGCCGGTGGACGACGTACAGGGGCACGACGGTGGCGGCCCGCCCCTGCCGACGCCAGACCTCGCGCACCAGATCGAGCGCGGTGCCGCTCTCCTTGCGCTCGTAGGGCACGCTGGACACGCCCTCGGGC
>JBKPRZ010000381.1:0-13309 GCA_046734815.1 Myxococcota bacterium
GCCCTGTGCCTCGAGCCGCGCCAGGGCGTGCTGAACCTGTTCATGCCGCCGATGCCGACCCTGGAGGCCTACCTGGCTCTGGTGTCAGCGGTCGAGGAGACCGCTTCCCAGCTGGGCCAGCCGGTGCGGCTGGAGGGCTACCATCCGCCCGCCGATCACCGGCTGGAGCGGATCCAGGTGACGCCCGACCCGGGGGTGCTCGAGGTGAACATCCACCCGGCCGCTTCCTGGCGCGACCTGGTCGACAACACCACGGCGCTGTACGAGGAGGCGCAGGCGCAGCGGCTGGGCACCGAGAAGTTCCTGGTCGACGGGCGCCACACCGGCACCGGCGGCGGCAACCACCTGGTGCTGGGCGGGCCCACCCCCGCCGACAGCCCGCTGCTGCGGCGGCCGGACCTGCTGGCCAGCCTGGCCTCCTACTGGCTGAACCACCCCGCGCTGTCGTATCTGTTCTCGGGGCTGTTCATCGGCCCCACCAGCCAGGCCCCCCGGGTGGACGAGGCCCGCCACGATTCCCTTTACGAGCTGGAGATAGCCTTGCGCCAGCTGAGCGGCGGGACCGCGGAGGCGCGCCCCTGGGTGGTCGATCGCCTGTTCCGCAACCTGTTCGTCGACGTCACCGGCAACACCCACCGCACCGAGCTGTGCATCGACAAGCTGTTCAGCCCCGACAGCGCCTCGGGCCGGCAGGGTCTGCTGGAGCTGCGCGCGTTCGAGATGCCGCCCGACGCCCGCATGAGCGCGGCCCAGCAGCTGCTGGTGCGGTCGCTGGTGGCCTGGTTCTGGCGCCAGCCCTACACCCGCCCGCCGGTGCGCTGGGGGACCTCGCTGGTCGACCGCTTCCTGCTGCCCCACTACGTCGCCCAGGACTTCGGCGACGTGATCGACGATCTCCAGGGCGCCGGATTCCCGCTGCAGACCACCTGGTTCGCGCCCCACTTCGAGTTCCGCTTCCCGGTCTACGGCCGCGTGCAGGTGGGCGGCGTCGAGCTCGAGCTGCGCCAGGCGCTCGAGCCCTGGCACGTGATGGGCGAGGAGGCGGGGTCGGGCGGCCCCGTCCGCTACGTCGACTCGTCGGTCGAGAGGGTGCAGGTGCGGGTGCAGGGCGCGATCGAGAGCCGGCACGTCCTGACCTGCAATGGCCGCCGCGTGCCCCTGGCGTCCACCGCCACCCGCGAGGAGCAGGTGGCGGGCGTCCGCTTCCGCGCCTGGCAGCCCCCCTCGTCCTTGCATCCGACAATCGGCGTGCACGCGCCGCTGGTGTTCGATCTGATCGATACCTGGGCGGGCCGCTCGCTGGGTGGGTGCAGCTACCACGTCAGCCATCCGGGCGGCCGGGCCTACGACCGCCCGCCCGCCAACGCCCTGGAAGCCGAGAGCCGCCGGGTGGCCCGCTTCTTCCCCTTCGGCCACACCCCCGGCCAGGTGGCCGAGCCGCCGCCGGAGCCCAACCCCGAGCTGCCCCACACTCTGGACCTGCGCCGCCTGGTTTGAGGCCGGGGCCCGCGCGGACGCGTTACATTGATGCAGACGATGTGGGCCCCGTCCAACTCCGCCCCCGCGCCGGACAGCGGCGGCGGCCTGCTGTCGCGCTACCAGCCCCCGCCCGGTGTGCACGACGAGCTCCGCGGACGGGACGGGCAGGTGCGGCCGCACTGGCGCCGCTTCCTCGAGCGCCTGTCGGCCTTCGGCCCCGACGAGATGGAGCGGCGCTGGGGCAAGGCGCGCCACCTCATCCACGAGAACGGGGTCAGCTACAACGTCTACGGCGACCCGCGCGGCATGGACCGCCCCTGGAGCCTGTCGCCGGTGCCGGTGCTGGTGGCCGGCGACGAGTGGGCCCAGCTGGCCTACGGCGTGGCCCAGCGCGCCCACCTGCTGGAGCTGCTGCTCGCCGACCTGTACGGCCCGCAGCGGGCGCTGAGCGAGGGCTGGCTGCCGCCCGAGCTGGTCTTCACCCATCCCCATTTTCTGCGGCCGGTGCACGGTCTGCGCCTGCCCCGCGGCGGCTGGCTGCCGCTGTATGCGCTGGACCTGGTGCGCGCGCCCGACGGCAACTGGCGGGCGCTGGCGGATCGCACCCAGGCGCCGGTGGGGGCCGGCTACGCGCTGGAGAACCGGATCGTGGTCTCGCAGGTGCTGCCCGACCTGTTCCGCGCCTGCAACGTCGAGCGCCTGGCCCGCTTCTTCCGCGCCCAGCAGGAGACGCTGGCCGCGCTGGCCCCCTTCAACCGCGACAACCCGCGCACGGTCCTGCTGACGCCCGGCCCGCACAACGCCAGCTACTTCGAGCAAGCCTACCTGGCTCAGTACCTGGGCTACACCCTGGCCAGCGGGGCCGATCTGACCGTGCGCGACGACCGCGTCTACCTCAAGACCTTGTCGGGCCTGCAGCCGGTGGACGTGATCCTGCGGCGGGTGAACGACGACTACTGCGACCCGCTGGAGCTGCGGCAGGAGTCGGTGCTGGGCGTCTCGGGCCTTGTGCAATCGCTGCGGCAAGGCAACGTCGCGCTGGCCAACCCGCTGGGCGCCGGCCTGCTGCAGAGCCCGGCCATGATGCCCTACCTGCCCACCATCGCCCGCCACCTGCTGGGGCAGGAGCTGCAGATCCCGTCGGCGGAGACGTTCTGGTGCGGTGACCCGGCCGCGCTGCCGGTGGTGCTGGACCGCTGGGACAGTCTGGTGCTCAAGCCGGCCATTGCCGAGGGACACGCCCACCCGGTGTTCGTGAGCGCGCTGTCCGCGGACGAGCGCGAGCGCCTGCGCGCCCGCGTGTTGCAGTCGCCGCGCGACTGGGTGGCGCAGGAGCAGCTGGCGGCTTCGACCACGCCGTTGCTGGCCGGCGACACGCTGGTGCCGCGCGGGCTGGTGCTGCGCGCCTTCGCCGTCGCCGCGGGCGAGAGCTACACCGTCATGCCGGGCGCGCTGGCCCGCGTGGCCGGCAGCGCCGACAACCCCGAGGTGTCGATGCAGGCGGGGGCGGGCAGCAAGGACTGCTGGGTGCTCGCCACCGGGCCCACCACGGCGTTCAGCCTGCTGCCGCCGGCCAACCACGCGGTCGAGCTGTCGCGCGGTGGGGGCGACCTGCCCAGCCGGGTGGCCGACAACCTGTACTGGCTGGGCCGCTACGCCGAGCGGGCCGAGGCGGTCGCGCGGCTGGCCCGGGTGACCCTGGCCCGCCTGCAGGATGCGCCCGCCGAGCCGAGCCTGTGGCAGGGGTCCGAGCTTCCGCCGCTGCTCGAGGCGCTGGCCGCCGAGGCCGAGCTGCCCGGCTCGACCCGCGGACCGGCCGCACCGCCCGCGCTGGGCGAGGAGCAGCTGCTGGCGGCGCTGTTCGATCGACGCGAGGGCAGCCTCTCTGCCGTCATCCGCAAGGTCTTGCGGGTGGCGCGCACCGTGCGCGACCGGCTGTCCGCCGACACCTGGCGGGTGCTTACCGCGCTCGACGGCGAGCTGGACCGGCCGGTCGCGCTGGTCGACACCGACGCCTCGGCCGCGCCCGAAGATCGCAGCGCCGCCTCCCGCCTGGACCGCACGGTGCTGGCGCTGGCCGCCTTCTCCGGTCTGGCCATGGAGAGCATGACCCGCGGGCAGGCCTGGCGTTTCCTCGACATGGGCCGCCGGCTGGAACGCGCCACCACCCTGGTGCAGCTGCTGACCCACACCCTGGTGCGCAGCGGGGACGCGCCTCTGCTGGAGGCGGTGCTGGAGGTGGCCGACAGCGGCATCACCTACCGCCGCCGGTATCCCGCCAACCTGCAGGTGGCCCCGGTGCTGGACCTGCTGCTGATCGACGACACCAACCCGCGCTCGATGCTGTTCCAGGCGCGCGCGGTCGTCGATCACCTGGCCGCCTTGCCCACCTCGGCCGCCGCGGGCCCGCGCACCCCGCAGCAGCGCATCGCCACCGCGGTGCTGGCCGAGCTGCAGCTGGCCGACGCCGAGGCGCTGGCCGCCGGCCGACCGGGCGGTGAGCGTCCGGCGCTGCAGGCGCTGCTGACCCGGCTGGGCGAGCAGCTGCCCGCGCTGTCCGACTCGCTGTCGTCCAGCTACCTCAGTCACGCCGCGGTCTCGCGCAACCTGGGCGCGGCGGCGCCGGCCGCACCCGTTCCCGATCCCGACGGAGAATCGGGCGAGCCATGAAGCTCCGGGTGGTCCACCGCACCGCCTACGGGTACAGCGAGCCGGTCTCCACCTCGCACCACGAGGCCCACCTGGCCCCGCGCGACGGCGAGCGCCGCCGCACCCTGGTCCACGACGTGGCCATCAGCCCATCGCCCTCGTTGCGGCGCGAGCGCTTCGACTACTTCGGCAACCGGGTGTTGTTCTTCAGCCTGCGCGAGCCCCACCGCGCCCTGGAGGTGGTGACCACCAGCGTGGTCGACCTGGGCGCGGTGCCGCCGCCCCCGCTGGAGACCAGCCCGCCCTGGGAGACGGTCCGCGATCGGCTGCGCCGCGACCGCCGGCGCGATCTTCTGGACGCCTATGCCTTCACCTTCGAATCGCCGCTGATCCGCAACACCGCGGCCCTCCGCGAATACGCCGAGCCCTCCTTCCCGTCCGGCCGTCCGATGTTGCAGGCCGTCCGCGAGCTCACCAGCCGGATCAAGGCCGACTTCGTCTACGACCCCGCCGCCACCGATCTGCACACCCCCCTGTCCGAGGTGCTGCGCCAGCGGCGCGGCGTCTGCCAGGACTTCTCCCACCTGCAGATCGGCGCTCTGCGCGCGCTGGGCCTGCCCGCCCGCTACGTGAGCGGCTACCTTCTGACCCAGCCGCCCCCCGGCCGCCCGCGCCTGATCGGCGCCGACGCCTCCCACGCCTGGATCGGCACGTTCGTCCCCGACCTGGGCTGGATCGACTTCGACCCCACCAACGGCCTGATCCCCACCGACGAGCACGTCACCGTGGCCTACGGCCGCGACTTCTCCGACGTCACCCCGCTCAAGGGCGTCATCCTCGGCGGCGGCCGCCACCAGGTCCAGGTCTCGGTCGACGTCCAGGCGATCGGCTAGAGGCGTCGCGAATCCCTTGCGATCGGGACCGGGGTGGTCAGCCGCTTCGGCAAACCGGCAATGGACCGGTGAGGCGGTCCCAATTTGGGGATCGAAATCGGCAGGAGGTAACCATGGGCAAAGGATTCGTGTGGTTGAGAACTGGCTTCGCGGGCGTGGCGCTGCTGGGCGGTGGGACCGTGGCTCTGGCGCAGACACAGCCGGCGGAGCAGGCGCACAAGGCCGGCGAAGCGGCAAAAAGCGCGGGCGAGAC
Organism: Myxococcota bacterium; assembly: GCA_046734815.1. Classification (GTDB taxonomy): domain Bacteria; phylum Myxococcota_A; class Polyangia; order Fen-1088; family Fen-1088; genus CAVYGB01. The sequence goes on from JBKPRZ010000381.1 coordinate 5,275, forward strand.
CGCCAAGCAGGGTGGGCAGGAGGCCGCCAAGGCTGGTGGGGAGGCTGCAAAGGCCGCGGGGCAGGAGACCGAAAAGGCTACCGAGAAGGCGACCGAAAAGGCGACCGAGCAGGTGGAGCGTGCCGGCGAGAAGGGCAAGGAGCAGATCGAGCAGCAGACCGAACGCGCCAAGCAGGGCGTCGAGGACGCCGCCAAGGGCGCCGAGAGTGGCACCCCGACCAAGGTGAAGGAGGAACTGGACACGATGTTCGCGAACACGGACCAGTTGCGCCACAGCAAGATCAAGACCTCAGTCGACGCGCAGGGGACGGTCACGCTGTCGGGATCAGTGCCCAGCAAGGAAGCGCGGACGACCGCCGTCAACATGGCCAAGGAGACGAAGGGAGTTCACAAGGTCAAGGACGAGTTGAAGATAGCGCCGGAAAAGGCTCGCTGACGGCGGCCGCCCTTCGCCTGCCTGCAACCCGGAGAACCGGTCAGGGGTTGAAGGTGTCTACCGGGCTGGCACCCGGGCGGGCGAAGGAGGCGCTGAAGATCGGGTGGGTGGGGGCCTTGCCGACCACCAGCTTGCCCGGCCGTGCCCAGAACACGCGCGCGCCGTCGAGGTCCGCCCCTTCCGGCAGATCCCAGGTGACGTCCTCGCGCGGGTCGTCGAAGGCGCCCAGCAACACCAGACGGGCGGGCTTTTTCTTCGGCGTTTCCAGGAAAGCGACGCCCAGCCCATCGCGCGACCAGACCGGATCGCCAACGATGCTGGTGCGCCCCTTCTTGCGCGGGTAGACCTGCGCGCCGTCCACCGACACGAAGCTGCGATCGCCGGTGCCTCCCACGAACACCAGGTGGTCGTGTCGAGGCGTGAACGCAAACCCCGCGCCCTCGCAGCGGATCGGCCGCGCCCGGCGGGAGATGGGCTGGATCACGAACAGCCGTGGCGGCGGGGCCAGCTCAGCTGGCTTGTGCTCCCTGACCTTCTTGCGGAGCCGGGGGTGCTTGGGTGGCGGGGGAGGCGGCGCGGGCGGCGCCTCGTACACCAGCCGGTCATCCCGCAAAAAGCGCAGGTCCCGCGGCGGTTCGTAGCTGCCGCGCGCGGTGAGCGCCCGGAACTGCCCGCGCTTTTGACCCATCACGTCCACCACCACGATGTCGTGCCGGCGCGGGGTCACCCGGGCCGGCTTCTTCTTGCCGGTCTTGTCCGCCGGGGGCGCCGGTCCGCGCACGAAGGCGGCCAGCTTGGGCGGTGGCGCCGAGAAGCGCAGCTCGGAGATGTCGACCTGGTAGCGGATGCTCAAGGTCTCCTGCACCTGGCGGAACCAGTCCTTGGTGCGGACCTCCCGCATCTGCATCTCCGGCGCCGGATCGGCCGGCGCCGGACCGGGGTGGGCAGTCCCCTCCCACCCCACCGCGCCCGCGGCCAGCAGGAGGAGAACGAGGCCTCTGTTCCCCGGTCGGCGCAATCCCTTACGACCGCCGCCGCCCGCGCGACGAACGCACGAACAGGACCGCCGCCAGCAGCCCGCCCAACGTCATGACCACCGCCGATGTTCCCGAGCCAGCCACCGAGCAGCCTCCCTTGACCGTGCCCGGCGCGGTCGGCGCCGGGTTCCCGGTCGTAGGTATCGGCGGAAGCGGGTCGGGCGTGAGGTCGTATCCCGTGCGTCGGCCTCCATCGTCCACCGGGGCGCTGCCGGTGCCCGGACCCGCGTCGGGGCCGGGCGTGAACCCGCAGATCTCCTTGGTGCTGCCCCACGGCGCATTCCCCATGTACCGGACCGGTTTGGTGTTGTCGGGGATGCGGTTCATCTCGCAGTCGGGCGTCGGGTCCTGGTTCATCAGGACCTCGACGAAGAAGTCGGTGTGGCAGCAGGCCTTGCAGCAGGCGTAGGGCATCGCGAAGCCGTAGCGATAGCCGCCGCGCGGGACGCACTCGTCCAGCCAGCCCTCGCCCGAACACCGATCGGGCAGGCGGACCACCTCACCGGTGGCCTGGTTCTGCCGAAGCAGCACCTCACCCTTCCCCTCCTTGCACACGCGCCGCAGGGGGTTGTCCGGCGTGACGATCACGCTGTTCCCCAGAATCGAAGCCGTGTACCCGTTGGCGTTCATGCACACGGCGAACGCGCCCCGCGAGACGACCGTCCCGGCGAACAGCACGAGTACCGAGAGTAGGTGGCGAGCGTTCATTGGCGTACCTCCGAGGTCGGCCAATATACCCCAAGGATGCGTAGTGCCAAGAACCAACTGGATTGGCGGCGAACGGGCATCACCTGTGATCTCCCGGGGTTAGGGTAGTTCTACCCCCGCGGCCGGGGTATGCTGCGCCTCATGAGGTGGGTCCACGTTTGCCTGACGGGGGTCCTGACACTGGGGCTGGTCCACGCCGCGGCCGCGGCCGAACCGTCAAGCGACGGCCGCAAGGCGGTGTACTCGAAGGTCAGCTACCGCAAGCCGACCGTCGACGAGCTGAAGCGCCGCCTGACCCCGCTGCAGTTCGAAGTCACCCAGCACGCCGCGACCGAGGCGCCCTTCGCCAACGCCTTCTGGGACAACCATGGGCAGGGCCTGTACGTCGATGTGGTCACCGGCGAGCCGCTGTTCAGCTCGACCGACAAGTTCGACTCGGGCACCGGCTGGCCCAGCTTCACCCGCCCGGTGGAGGACGGCCGCATCGTCAACCTGGTGGACCGCACGCACGGGATGGAGCGGACCGAGGTCCGCTCGCGCAGCGGCGATGCGCATCTGGGGCATCTGTTCGATGACGGCCCGCCGCCTACCGGCGCCCGCTACTGCATCAACTCCGCCTCGCTGAGCTTCATCCCCGTCGAGCGGCTGGAGGAGTTCGGCTACCGCGCCTACCTGCCGCTGTTCCCCGGCGCCGCCACCGTCGGGGTGAAGGTCCTGTCCGGCGGCGCGCCCAAGAAGTTGGAGACCGCCGTGCTGGCGGGCGGGTGCTTCTGGGGCATGGAGGAGATCCTGCGCAAGATCCCGGGCGTGCTTTACACCGAGGTGGGCTACACCGGCGGCAACCTGTCCAATCCCAGCTACGAGGACGTCCACAACGGCGCCACCGGGCACGCCGAGGCGGTCAAGATCCTGTTCGACCCGCGGCGGCTGTCGTACGCCGACCTGCTGGAGAAGTGGTTCTTCCGCATGCACGACCCGACCACCCCGAACCGGCAGGGCAACGACGTGGGCTCGCAGTACCGCTCGGCCATCTTCGTGACCTCGCCTGAGCAGCGCCAGGTCGCCCAGCAGGTCAAGGACCGGGTGGGCAAGTCGGGCAAGTGGAAACACCCCATCGTCACCGAGATCAGCGACGCCGGCCCCTTCACCCGCGCCGAGGAATACCACCAGGACTACCTGCAGAAGAATCCCGGCGGCTACACCTGCCACTACCTGAGGGACTGATCCGCTTCAGTTCGGGTCGGAGGCCGCCGAGTGAGAGGGTGTCATGCACCCTCGGGTCCCCGCGTCCCTCGCGCTCCTCCTCCTCACCACCGTGGCGCGCTCCGTCGCCGCTCAGCCGGCGCAGGCGGCGGGGGAGGGCGAGACCATCTCGCTGGAGGATCTGCTCAACGCCACCGTGTCCACCGCCACCAAGTCGGTGCTGACCCTGGAGCAGACCCCCTCGATCGTCAGCGTCTTCCGGCGTGACGACATCGATCGGCTGGGGGCCCACCACCTGATCGATCTGCTGCGCTACGTGCCCGGGTTCGTGGAGGTCTCCTCGCAGATCGAGCGCAACGTCGCCATCCGCGGCATCCACGCCTCGTCGACCTATCACTTCGTGGTGCTGCTGGACGGCCTGCCCATGAACGACTTCCTGTTCGGGGCCGGCTCGCCCGACAGCTTCAGCCTCGAGCTGGCCGAGCGGGTCGAGGTGATTCGTGGGCCCGGCTCGGCGATCTACGGCGCCAACGCGCTGATGGGGGTCATCAACATCATCAGCCGCAAGATCGAGGCCGGCACCCACGGGCGGGTGGGCCTGACCGCCGGTGACTGGGGCCAGCTGCGTGCGGACATGACCTTCGTGTCTTCGTTCAACGCCGACCGCGGCGTGACCGGCTCGGCCACCTTCTGGCGGCAGGACGGCACCCGTTTCCCGCTGCAGCCGGACGAGGACATCCTCATACCGGCGGCCGGCCAGAACACCGCCGACGGCATCCAGCCGGGCGAGAACCTGACCTCCCCCTTCGCCGGCGTGCAGGGCGGCGTCAACGGTTACGAGCCCAGCTACAACGTCTTCCTCAAGTACCAGCACGACGACGGCTCGGCGGTGCGCCTGTTCGCCGCCCGCAGCGCCCTGCGCCTGCAGCGCAGCCACCGGCAGTCCTTCTTCGTCGACCAGCCCCAGACCCAGGTGCCCACCTACATCAACGATCGTTTCGTGCTGGACGTGGAGAAGCGGTGGGGCAGCACCGACCAGGCCGGGCAGCTGACCTTCCGCCCCTCGCTGCTGCTGTTCGGGCACCAGATGCGGGCCCAGTCGGTGATGCCGCAGTTTTACGCCAAGGCCGCCGACGAGGGCGCACCGGTGATCTACGCCTGGTCCGGCCGCGACCTGCGGCTGGGCCCCACCCTGGAGTATTCGGTGGAGGTCCCCAGCCTGGGCTTTCTGGGCCAGACCTCGGTGGTGGTGGGCGTGCAGGCCGAATACGACGTGGCCTTCGATTACCGGACCAACCAGTGTTACGTCGACCGCGACGCCCGCTTCCCGCCCAGCGTCTACGTGGGCACCGACGGCGGCGCGGATCTGTTCTGTCTGGAGTCGTTCATGCTGCGCGAAGGGATCGCGGTGGACGCCTTCGGCACCATCCGCGACACCGGCGGCAGCCACTTCGGCGACGGGGACGAGCTGCGCCTGGGCAGCTTCTTCCAGTTGACCACCTTCCTTCCCCACCAGGTGGGGCTGGTGCTGGGCGGCCGCATCGACTACGACGTCACCTACGCGCCCCAGTTCAGCCCCCGCGTCGCCCTCAGCGCTCCCTTGCAGGGCGGGTTCTACGCCAAGGCGCAGTTCTCCTCCGCCTTCGTTTACCCGGCCTTCCTTTATCGCAATGGCAATTCGCTGTCCGATTACAGCGGAAATCCTGACATCCAGCCCCAATCAATCCGTTCGATCGAGGCCTTGCTGGGCTGGAAGGGCGACATCGTTCGCACCGAGCTCAACGGTTATTACAACGACCTGTCCCGTTTCATAACCTTCGATCTGCCGCGCAACGCCCGTTCGGGACAATATCTGTTCTCCAACCAGGGCGACCTGCGGGTGGTGGGGCTGGAGGCCACCAGCAAGTTCCGCTTCCTGGCCGGGCGGTTGTCGCTGGACCTGCAGGGCTCGTTCGCCCACCCGCTGGCCAGCACCGACCCCCAGTTCCTCGTCGATGGCCAGCTGGGCGGACCCAGCAAATATCCCGAGCTGACCGGGATGGCCATCCTGTCGGTCGCGCCTGCGCCCGGCTTCCACGTCACCCTGGACGGCAGCCTGGGCTCGTCGATCAAGCAGGTGATCGCCGAGGAGGTGAAGTTCAGCGGCATCCCCGGCACCGACGGGCTGGCCTACCAGACCCGCCCGGCGGACGGGTTCGACACCCGCGAGATCAACCTCAACCTGTCGACGGCCTACGCCTTCGCTCGGCACTGGCGGCTGGAGCTGGCCGCCAGCAACCTGCTCAACCGGCGCGCCTACCGTCCCGGTTCCGTGTTGATCCCCTACCTGGGCGAGGGCCGGCGGATGAGCGCCGGTCTGTCGGTCGGGTTCTAGGGCTGCCGCGCTTGCCGCGGTCCTGCTTGGACAGCCGGTTTCCGGTCGATCGTCCGCCGCGCAGGCGAGACGCGCTGGAGCCGCGGATGCGGCAAACATCAATCCGTCGAACGCGCGAACGGGGCCGGGCCGTCGACATCGTAGTAATACAGTTTGGGCCGGAATTTGCGTCATTGGCAATAATTGCCAATGGTTGTACTTGTAAGCGTCAAACGCCGCGCCGCCTTTATCGCCGCCGATGTCGCTGCCGCGCTGCCAGTTGCGACCCAGCGCGAGCCGCACATGTGACCGGCCCTCCCACCTGCTTGCCTGCAGGGAGCTGCGATCCGCATGCTCGGCGACGAGGTGGGCGCTAGATTTAGGGGGCCACGAGGCCCCCGGTGAGCGAAGAGCGTTTCGGGAAATTCGAGGTGGTTGGTTTTCTGGGCCGCGGTGGGATGGCGGAGGTCTTTCTCTGCCGTCTCGGCGGCCTGGGCGGCTTCAACAAGGAGCTGGTGGTCAAGCGCATCTTGCCCGAGCGCGTGACCGATCCCTCCTTCTTGCGCATGTTCCTGGATGAGGCGCGGGTCGCCGCCAACCTCAACCATCCGAACATCGTCCAGATCTATGAGATCGGCGAGGCCGAGGGGCTGCCCTACATCGCCATGGAGTACGTCCGCGGTCCCACCTTCTCGGCGGTGATGCGCGAGACCGTTCGCGCCAAGCAGCTGCACCTGGGGCACGTGGCCAAGATCCTCTCGGGGGTGTGCGAGGGCCTGCAGCACGCTCACAGCGCGCTGGGTCCCAACCGCGAGCCGCTGGGGCTGGTCCACCGCGACGTCAGTCCCCAGAACATCATCCTGTCGCCCGAGGGCGTACCCAAGCTGCTCGACTTCGGCGTGGCCAAGGCGCGCGGCCGGCTGACCACCACCGAGGCCGGCACCCTCAAGGGCAAGCTCCGGTACATGGCGCCCGAGCAGATCCAGCAGGGCAACCTGGACCACCGGGCCGACGTGTTCAGCGTGGGCGTGTTGCTGTGCGAGGCCACCACCGGCCGCAACCCGTACGGCGCCAAGCAGGTCACCGAGGTCCAGCTGTTCAAGAACATCGTGGGCGGCAACTTCACCCCGCCCTCGCAGCTGGCCGCCAGCTATCCGGCCGAGCTGGAGCGCATCGTCCTGTGGGCCATCGAGCCGGACGTCAACAAGCGCTGCCCCAGCGCCGAGGCCCTGCACGACGAGCTGGAGAAGTTCGTGTCTTCGGGACCCTACGCCTCCACCACCCGCGCGGTGAACACCTGGATCGGCGAGCACGTGGCCCGCAAGTTTTACAGCGTTCCCATCCCGATCGATCAGAACGGTCGCTTCCGCTCGATCACCCCGGGGGCCGGGCGCACGCCCTCGTCGCTGCCGGGCGGGCTGCAGGCGGGATGGGGCTCGCCCGGGGCGGTGCTGGGTGACAACCCCGGCGGATCGGTGCCCAGCGGCGGATCGCTGCCTCCCCCGGCGCGCGGGGGGCGGCTGATGTTCGCCATCGGTGGCCTGGCGGCGCTGGCCGCGGCCACCGTGCTGGTGCTGTTCCCGCGCCGGGCCGCGCCGCCCGAGCCGGCCGTGGTCGAGCGGCGCGCGCCGGAGAAGCCCGCCTTCTCGGCCGACGACGCCGCCCGCACCTACCTGGACGAGGCCGAGCGCTACGCCCGCAGCGGCCGCCTGGCGCCGGCGGTGGAGGTGCTGGCCAAGGCCCGCGAGCTGAAGATCTCCGACCCCGGACTGAACATCCGCCTTCTGCGCATGCGTGAGGAGGTCGAGACCGCCGCCTCGCTCCGCAGGGCGCAGGGCCTGCTGGAGGCGGGCGAGATGAAGGAGGCGGCGGAGATCGCCAAGGGCCTGCTGGATCGCGACCCCAACAATGCCCAGGCGGTGCAGATCCTGGCCACGGTCCGGCGCAGCCGGCCGGCCAGGCCGCCCGAGCCGCCCACACCGGCGCCGCCCAGCTCGCCGCGCGCGCACGCCAAGAGCCCCGCGCGGGAGGGCACGCTCACGGTCAGCTCCAGCCCGCCCGGGATGGTGTACCTGGACGACGACCCCATCGGCCGCGCGCCCATCAAGGGCCGGTCGCTGGCGGCCGGCACCTACACGTTGCAGGTGCGGGCGCCGGGGCACCGGCCTTACGAGACCTCGATCCGCGTCTCGCCCGGCCGCGAGGTGACGATGACCGTGCCGCTGGTCTCGGACGCGCCGCCGGCCGAGGACCGCGAGCCGCCGCCGGTGCGCGCGCCCGCCGCCGCCACCCGCACCC